>CALESG010000043.1 GCA_937907215.1 uncultured Ruminococcus sp. | reverse complement strand
TGTTTTGGAAGTAAATAATAATAGCTTGTTAGTTCGTGATAATTCAACATCTCAGAAAGTTGTCGTAAATAAATCATGCGTATGTAACTTCCGTGTTAATGATGGGAGCAACTGTAGCTGTTGCCGTTTCTGTTGAAGAAGCTGCTAACGCTGGTAAGTTTTAAGCGTAAATACGTGATATTTGCATATAATGCATATAAGCAGTATTGCTTGATGTACATATATCTACAATGATTTAAGTTAGACACATTATTTAAGGTTTTTCCTTGTGATGTGTCTAATTTTTTTGGGGCGGTGAAACAAATGAAAAGGTTAAAAATGAAACAAATAACATTAACGTTTTCTGATGGTTGTGATAAGTACATTGAGTATTGCAAACAGCGCAACTTGCGAGAGGCAACTATAAACCATTATAAGCAAAGTTATAAACAATTCTTTTATTATTTTAATCCTGATATGCCACTTGATGATATAACTAAAAGTATGTATGATGGTTATGTTTTGTATCTCAAAGAGCATTTGACAAATGATATAAGTATTAATTCTTATTTAAGAGATCTTATTACAACTCTACACTACCTAATGGATAATGGGCATATACAGCCATTTAAAATGCAAAGTATAAAGGTTGATAAAGCATCAGTGGAAACATATACAGAGAATGAGCTTGCTACACTTTTGCAAAAACCAAATATTAAAAAGTGCAGTTTCATAGAATATGAATCGTGGGTGATAAGCTGTTTACTTTTTAGTACAGGTATAAGACAACATAGCTTAATGGAACTAAAAGTAAAAGATGTTGATTTTGATAACTATATGCTCAATGTAAGAGTAACAAAAACACGAAAGCCATTGTTAATTCCTTTGAATCAATCAATGCTTAATATCATAAAAGACTTTTTGAAATATCGGCAATATCACAATAAAGATGATTGGCTGTTTTGTAATGCTTATGGCAGCCAATTAAAAAAATCAACCTGTTATAATATGCTATGTCGTTTTAATAAGAGTAGGGGAATAGAAACAACAGGTTTGCACAGATACCGGCATACATTTGCTAAACAATGGATTCTAAGCGGTGGTAACGTTGTAACCTTATCAAGACTTTTAGGGCATAGCAATTTAAGCACAACGCAGAATTATGTCAATCTGCTTGTTAGCGATGTTGCGAAACAAGTTAATGAAATCAATTTGCTGGATAAATTCAGCAATAAAAAATTTATAAAAATGAGGTAAGTGAAAATGATTAAATTTACATCTAAAGATGATAACAAACAATTTATATCAATACTTGTTAAGGATAATACATTAACAGAAAATATTTATAATTACCTTAGCAATTTGTATAAGCCTTTGACTTTTGTTTTTTATAAAATGGATGATGAAGAGATTATATTCAGATTAGAAAGTGATATAAAATATGGTTTTTCTTTATGCGAATTAAGGCAAGCCGCAAACAAAATAGCTGAAGCTGTAGTTACGCACTTTTGCGTGGATGTCACACTTGCAAATCAAAGATATAGTTAATTATTGGTTATATATTCACAAAACACTTTACAAACTTTGAATTTTATGGTATAATATATATAAGATTTTTGGATTTAAGTGAAGTCGTTTAATGGAAGGAGAATGTCATATGCCAATTTTAATTATACTTGGAATATTAGCAATTTATTTTATAGCTGATATATACGAAACTTTGACTAAAGATACTCAGGTGCTTACCCACGAAGAAATGGAACAGATGATGGAAGAAATGATCGGAAAATCTGAAAAAGAGCGTAAAAAGATCACAAAGAGTTACATTAAGAACCGTAATAAAAAATAAAACTTAGGTTTTATTAATTTTAGCACTCGATAAATAAAAGTGCTAAAAAGTGCTTGACAAATAATAAAAATTGTGATATAATACAAAATACAATTTAGATTCAATCTAACCGCAATGTGCGGAGCGATTTCCTTGCTAATAAAAGTTTAAGGCTATGCTTGATTGAATATAGGGTTAGCTGATGTAATTCGGCTAATAAAAAAAGTCCTAATTATAGTAACTCGTTTACTACAAAGGGATTTACCTATGTTCGATTTTGCATAGTCTTTTTTGCGTTTATTTTCAGAAAGAGAGGTAGTAATTATATTCAAAGTATTTAATCAAAGGCTTGCAGGGTTCTTAATGTTAAAAGGTTTTAAACTATTAGAAATAGAACCAAACAGAAATATTAAAGATTTTAATATCTTTACATTTGAAAAATCAAATAACCTTGATAGAGCTATTAAACAATATCAGGAAATCAAAAAATTTTTAATCTAAAGGAGTAAACCAATGATGAAAGAAACAAAAACTAAGGATATGTTTTTAACCACAACAGAAATCTACGAAGAAACAGCATCATTCAAAGAAGCAAAGGAGGCAAGTAATTGAATACAGAACTAAACCAATTTCTTGACGAACATATTAAACCATCAAATGATACAAATATAGTTGATGTTTTCCCTATCCGTTGCGGATTGGGAAAATCAACATATATTAAATACAGATTATACCAAGCATTATCAACAAATGAAAAGTTGATAATCGTAACAGACGAAATAGACAGACTCAAGGATTATATAACTGATAGTGATTTAATTGAATACATAAAAAGAAATCAAAACAAATTAACCTTGCTGACTTCAGACAACATAAGTACAGAGTTGAAAACATTGCACTTAAAAAATATAGTGCTGATGACTACGCAAAGGTATTTTAATTTTACTGTCGAAGAAATTAAGGAGTTGACTAAAAATAGAAAAATAATCATATTTGATGAAAAACCATATTTCAGTGAGCAAATAAAAATCAATATAAAAACATTTAATAACATTGACACAGCCTTACATATTGCGTTAGATAATACTGTAGAACTAACTAATAAAGATTGGTTAATTACACAGTGGGAGATATTAAGAACAAAATTTCAAAACATCATTAAAGAATATGAACAGTTAAATACTAAAGGTAAATTAGAATTGTGGCATTATAAGGATAATGAAACCATATCAGAAAATGACGAACAATTTATAAAATTGATAAATAAATATAGATTAAAGTTGCAGAGGTACGATATAGAAAGCTATAAAAATATATTAGCTATAATACAAATAGTTTATGATGGTGCAACATTTACCAGTTGTAAAATTAAATCAAAAACATTGGAACAGAAATATGAAAATTATTTTACTGTTTTTATTAATAACAAAGATAAAATGATTGCATCAGGCGCAAAAATATATGTATTAGATGGCACTGCTGATATATCACCTGATTATGATGTATCATATGTTAATATTGTTAATTGTTCTGATTTTATGTTGCCTTTAAATAAACTAACAATAAATTGTGTTAATATCACAACAAGTAGAAACAGATTTGATAAACCAGACAGGAATGAATATATTGATTGCATTGTAGATTACATAAAAAGCTTACCTAATAAATGTGATGTTATATTTACATATCAAAAGATAGAACCAATTCTAAAGAAGCATTTCAACATTATTAATCACTTTGGAAATATCAAAGGTAAAAACAACTACAGAGATAAAACTGATATTATACAAGTTGGTTTGTACAGATATTCAGATTTAACATACAAATTACAAGCCGGATATAACGCATTAGAGAAGTATGAAGGTAGAAAAATTACTATTGTATCAGGGAAATCGAAAATTGATACTGTAATGTATAATACTATACTTGCAGATATTGAACAAAATTTATATCGTACAAAAATCAGAAATACAGATAATACCGATATGGTTACATATACAATACTTTTCAATACAAATCAATATAAGTATCTTATAGAGTTGTTAAAAACTCGATATGGTTCATATGGTGCTACTATAAATGTTATTGATACACCTTTAGACTTTAAATTATTGAAAGCTAAAGAACGTAAACAAGATACTAACACTAAAAAAATATTAGAATGGTTATTGATGAAAACAAAAGGTGATATATTTCATATAAGTAATATGTTGTCTGAACTGAATTTAACACAAAAACAATTCCGAAGAATTAAAGGAAAAGATACATCAATTAAGGAATTATTTGAAAATATGAAAACTAACAAAAGAGGATATTATACAATTAAGTAACTGAACGCCCCCCATTCTCTATAAAGATATAATAGAAAAAGGGGGGCGCTAAATAAACCATAAACAATAGTATTGGTTTATTAGACCGTCTTTCAAGACATAATACTATACTTATTGTTCAGACCGTAAACGGTCAGCAATAATCTAATAATCAATTGTATAGATTAGGAATAACCAACAAGAGATTATTAGCTTATTGTATATGGCTATATTTTGTTTGTAATAGCCTTTTATGCTTATATAGTAAAGATTATGTCAAGGCTATTAAACTCGATTATAGGGCTAATATGAGCTAATGCTTTCGGTGATTTTCGACAGAAGATGTTAAGTCCTCAATAATTGAGGGCTTGAGGCTTGAAAGTACTGATTTTCGGTCGGTTCGGTAAATCATTGTAAAGTATCAATTTAGGAGCATTTTGTAAAAAAACAATGATTAAAATTTCGATGTCGGTAATGTATCAAATTTTGCTTGACAATATATAATTTTAGATGTATAATAATAACAACCATTAAGAGTACGTGAGAGACAAAGCTCGTTGACCGTACAGCAACCTACAGAAATGCAAGGTGCTAAAGCTTGACCGATGGGTTATATTGACTTTTAGCCCATCGTTTCCGATGGGTTTTTCTTATATCTTTTATTGGTAATATAAACTTTGGAGGTTCATCATGAACAGTCTTACAAATCTGGTTAAATCCAATTCAAAAGCAGTATATGTATACTTGTCAGATTCTGAAACTGCAATGCGCTTTTTGCATGACGTTGAAAAAGAAGGTTTTATTTTTTCAGATGGAGCTAAACCAACAGAAAAAGAAATTGATAATTTTTTTGCATTACATTCTGATTTAACCATTAACTATATTGGCACTATTGGGCGTATAGCCTATCAATGTAATTCTGATAATATTATTCGTCTGGATTATAAAAAATTCGTTGATAGTGAAAAGTAACACATTATGGGTTAATATATATGCGTTTGTAAAAGCAAAATGTAATATACCCCCTTGTTGTGCAGTAGTAATTTTAAGGGTGTAGCAAAATAATTCTTGACATATTGAAATTTATATGATATAATAGTATTAAATTAAACGTTGGCTAAAACAGATACTAAAGAGGCGTATAGAAATGATTTATGGTTATGCAAGGATTTCGAGATCATCACAAAATATTGACAGACAAATAAGAAATATTAAAACGTTTAATGATTCTGCGATAATTTATCAAGAAGCCTATACAGGCACAAAACAAAATCGCCCCGAGTGGCTAAAACTTAATAAGAAGCTCAAACAAGGAGATACAATTATATTTGATTCAGTTAGTCGTATGAGTAGGAATGCTGACGATGGATTTAAGGAGTATGAACAGCTTTATAACAGGGGTATCAATTTAATATTTTTGAAAGAAAGACATATTGATACAGAAACATATAAAATAGCATTAAATCAACAAATATCTACAACGGGTAATGCAATCGCCGACACATATATTGATGCTACAAACAAAGTGCTAATGATACTTGCAAAGCAACAAATCAAATTAGCATTTGAACAAGCAGAAAAGGAAGTGGAGGACTTGCATATTCGTACATCTGAGGGTATGAAAACGGCAAAGATAAATGGAAAGCAAATAGGACGTGCAAAAGGCTCAAAAATCACAACTAAAAAGAGTATTGAAGCCAAAAAGATAATACAAAAATATTCTATTGACTTTGGTGGTAGTTTAATTGATAAAGATGTTATGCTTATTATCGGTGATATATCACGAAACTCATACTATAAGTACAAAAAAGAATTAAAAAAAGAATACTAAAGGCTTGACTTTGAGTATTATTTCTGTTATAATGTGTACTAAAATTGATATAAATAATGTGTCTATGCGAAATTACGTAGTTTTTTCTATATGCGCAAATATCGTACTATGTCATACGAAAATATACATAAAATTCACCTTAGAATTTATATCAACATATAATGTAAAAGGGTGATAATTATTATGATGATGTGTGCTACTGTTTTGGAAGTAAATAATAATAGCTTGTTAGTTCGTGATAATTCAACATCTCAGGAAGTTGTCGTAAATAAATCATGCGTATGTAACTTCCGTGTTAATGATGTGGTTGGAATTGTTTACAATGGTATAATGACTATGAGTATACCACCTCAGATTAGTGCTTCCAAAATATTTAGAATGCCTTTTAACAGGTGTTTTTAATAATATTTAATATTGATTAAAAATACCCCGATGAAATTGCAGAGAAGAATCTGCCATATCGTCGGGGTATCATTTTATTTTTATAACTGCAAAGACATTTGACTTTTGTTGGAACTCGTGATATAATATCACTTAAGAACATGCCAAAAGCGGTAGACTTGTCATTCTTGGGCGAGTTTACCGAAGTCACTTTCTATTGGCCTCGGATTGGCGGTCAATCCACGCTCCCAGAAGGGAGTGATATTATGAATAATTACATAACATGGTCTGATTTTATCCAGTTTATGCTGATGCTTATATCTGGTGCATCATTTCTATATATGGTTTTCAATAATAAAAGGAAATAACCGCCCACACCTTCCAAAAATGTGACGGTTATTTCTAATTCTCATATTATGGGATCGACCGCCTATCGGTGTGCTTTCTTTTAATACATTATACCGAATATCAGAAAAAATGTCAATAGTTTTCTTGCATTATTTTTATCGCTGTCTGTATTTTATGGAACGTAAAATACAGATATTCTATTTGTACCTATCCCTTATGATTGACTTCTTTAGACCTGTATAGTATAATATATCTATTAAACAATAATTTGTTTAGGAGTTTAAACCTTATGAAAAAACTAATAAACAAAAATAGTTGATTGATTGTTTATTATTATGGTAGTTATTGACTTTATAATAGAAAAGATAAAAAGGAAAAGATTAAATAAAAAGGATATGGGCAGACTTATAGATGAAGATATGGTTAGAGGTAAATATCAAAATGGAAATAAGAGAAGTTAAGGAAAACAAAAAAGAGTACATATCATTACTGCTTTTGGCTGATGAACAAGAGGATATGATAGATCGATATCTTGAGTTAGGTACAATGTATGTTCTGGACGATTGTGGTATAAAGTCAGAATGCGTTGTGACAGATGAGGGAAGCAGGATTCTTGAAATAAAGAATATTTCTGTGTATCCTGAATTTCAAGGCAGAGGATATGGAAGAAATCTTATAAGTTTCCTGTCAGAATTTTATAAAGAAGATTTTGATATATTGCAGGTTGGAACTGGTGACAGTCCTCTTACTATTCCTTTTTATGAAAAATGCGGATTCAAGCGACATCATATCATAAAAAATTTTTTTGTTGAAAATTATGACCATCCAATTTTTGAATGCGGCGTACAGCTTATTGATATGATTTATTTGCAGAGAGATATATAATAACCTGCACGTTTTTAGAATAAATTTGTTGGAAAGGAAATACAGTGATTATGAAAGCAGTTATTACAGGAGCAACATCAGGAATAGGAAGAGATATTGCCATTTTTCTTGCGAAAAACGGCTGGGAACTTGTTCTCACAGGAAGAAATGAGAAGGAACTGATAAGACTGAAAAACACATTGCCGACTAATATAGATATTATAGCTCTTGACCTTGCGGAAAAAGAAGCACCTTTTGCACTTTATAGATTTTGCCGTGGAATGGATATAGATTTACTTGTGAATAATGCCGGATTTGGAAAATATGGAAAATTTTCGGAAACTGTTCTTAAAGATGAACTTGATATGATTTCTGTAAATGTACGTGCAGTGCATATTCTAATGAAGCTGTTTCTGTGTGATTTTAAAAGAAAGAACCGTGGCAAAATATTGAATGTAGCATCAAGTGCCGGTTTTCTTACAGGACCTAATATGTCTACGTATTACGCTACTAAAAATTATGTTGTAAGATTGTCACTGGCAGTTGCAGAAGAGCTTAGAGAAGAAAAAAGCAAAGTTACAGTCAGCGTACTTTGTCCCGGTCCGATCAATACGAATTTTAATAAAACAGCTGGTGTGGATTTCCTTATAATGGGAATGAACAGCGAAGAAGTTGCAAAGTATGCTATTGAAAAGACATTTAGTGGAAAATGGCTCATAGTGCCGGGAGGATTTATGAAGCTTTCAGTTTTTGCTTCACGTTTTGTACCGCATACAATTTTACCGGCAATTATAGGCACAATTCAAAAGGGAAGAAAAGCATTTAAATAAAAATCAAGTGGCATATGTTAGGTAATATCAGGAAATAACGTGAAAGTATAGTGAAAACTCTTGACAACTGTATTATAATCTGTTACACTAAAAGTATACAGAAAGGATGGTGCTGTTTGTTACACGCAATAGGTTCAAAAAAAGAACTTACACAGCTTGAATACTACACACTTGTTTCGGATATTCTCGAAAACAGTATGGTGCAGGAGCTAAAAAACTACCGTCACCATATATCAACCACTCGCTTTCAGCATTGTTTAAATGTATCATATTATAATTATCTTATATGCAGATTTTTACATCTTGATGTAGAATCTGCTGCACGTGCAGGAATGCTGCATGACCTTTATTATTATGATACTAAAGAATACCGCCATAGTAATTATGAATTATCACACGCAAAAAATCATCCCGATGTTGCTGTCAATAATGCAAGTGAACTGTTTCCTCTTAATCCTACAGAGGAAGATATAATCATGAGGCATATGTGGCCGCTTACAAAGGGAAGACCTCATTCAAAAGAAGGTTATGTAATTGTTATTGTAGATAAGTACTGTGCTGCACTTGAGCTTATCGCACCGAAAGTTCGTACAGCGATGAAAAAAATGCACCTCAGGAAAGAAACTGTAAACGTTCAATAAATAAGTAAAACAGGCTGCTGCAAAATTAAGCTTTGCAACAGCCTGTTTGTTGTTTTAATTTACAAAACAAGCATATCGCCCTCTGGCAGAGGGCTGTGTATGCTTTATATTATTGCTCCCCCAATTGACTCTTGAATTTTTCCGCTTGCCCTAACAGCGAAGTACTGCGTCAGAAAATCTTGCCATACGACAGTATGCCTGCGATTTTCTTCCTTGTCTTTCACTGTCAGTCCTTCGCATAAATTATTCAAGACTTAATTGGTGGAGCAATATTAAAAAAGTAAAAGTTGGGAGTCGTAGGGCGACCTGGCTGGCGACAGTTCGTTTTAGCTCTTTGTGTGTCGGTTTATATATTTTGTTTCATATTTTGAATATACTATTTTTTGGTCATGGTAAAGTCCATAATAACCGGAAAGCATATAGCTTACTGCGATGCCTATTAAAATATATGACGGCTGCTGTAAGCCAAATAATTCAAACGCTATAATAAGTGATGTCAAAGGACAGTTTGTAACACTACAGAAAATACATACCATTCCTATAGCTGCAAACAGTTCCGGAGATGTTCCGACTATATGCCCAAAAAGACAGCCGAATGTAGCTCCAATGCAAAACGATGGAACTATCTCACCACCCTTGAAACCAGATTCGATTGTAATAGCTGTACAAATAATTTTTAAAATAAATGCATACCATACAGTTTTTCCTGTAAGTGCGAGTTCGATCATTGGGATGCTTGCACCAAGAAAATCCTGATTTCCTAAAATAAGACTTATAGCAATGAGAATGAAGCTTGCCACAACTATTCTTATGTATGGATTTTTCAAATATTTTTTCATCAGTTTATTTGTGCTGTGAAGAGTTATGCAGAAAATTATACTAATAGCAGCACAAAGTACACTAAGCAAGATCGTAAGCAATACTTTAGAAACAGTAAGTTCCGGAAATACTGCCTTTGCAAAATTATCATATTCTACTCCTGCAAATGATGCAAGCCTCCAAGCAGTTATAGAAGATATTGTACATGGTACAAGTGCAGCGTAATACATTACACCTACACTGCCTATTTCCATTGCGAATATTGCTGCGGCAATTGGTGTTCCAAATCCTGCTGAAAATACCGCACTCATGCCGCACATGACAAGAACTCGCCGGTCTGTATCATTCATTTTAAAAAGACGACCCATAACAGCACCAAGGCTTCCGCCTATCTGAAGAGCTGCACCTTCACGTCCGGCACTTCCGCCTACTAAATGAGTTATTATAGTAGATATGAATATCATCGGTGCCATTTTTCCTGGGATCTCAGCTTCTGCATGTATAGAAGCAATAACCATGTTAGTGCCTCTGTCATTTTGATATTTAAACAATCGGTATAAAAGAACTATAATAATGCCGCCTATAGGCATTAAAAACATTATATTCGGATAACGGCTGCGAAGTTTTACGGCTTCTGTCATACACAATGCAAAAAGGCTGCCTATGCCACCGATGACCAGACCAGCCATCAGTGACAAAACCAGCCAACGTATAAACAGACGCAGATGTGAAATACAGTGTATAGAATAACGCAGTGAGCGTACCTTTCCATGTTTCAAAAAGCGTCTAATTTTCATAATCAGTAATTCTCTGCCTTTACCATGAAATATGACTGTGGGTGAGCGCATACAGGACAAACTTCAGGAGCTTTTTTACCTATGCAGATATGACCGCAGTTTGCACATTCCCATACAGTGTCACCATCTTTTGAGAATACAAGACCGTCTTTTACATTTGCAAGCAGCTTGCGATAGCGTTCCTCGTGCATTTTTTCAATTTTTCCAACCTCTTCAAACAGAAATGCAATTTGGTCAAAGCCTTCTTCTTTTGCTTCTTTTGCAAAAGTTGCATACATGTCAGTCCACTCATAATTTTCACCGGCAGCAGCATTTTCAAGGTTTTCCTCAGTTGTACGCATATCAGCACCGTACAGCAGCTTGAACCAAATTTTTGCGTGTTCTTTTTCGTTTGCAGCAGTTTCCTCAAAAATCTTTGCTATCTGAACATATCCTTCTTTACGTGCTTTTGATGCAAAATAAGTGTATTTGTTTCTTGCCTCGGATTCGCCGGAAAATGCGGCTCTCAGATTGGCTTCAGTTTTTGTGCCTTTAAGTTCCATATTATGTTCCTCCGTTTTATTAATAAGTTTTATTGACAGTCGGGACAAAGCCCGCTGAATACTATTTGATGTGACTCGATTATAAAACC
>CALESG010000042.1 GCA_937907215.1 uncultured Ruminococcus sp. | reverse complement strand
AATCATATCGCCCTTGTTATGAGCCTTTTTCGCTGTAAACACCGCTGCACCATTCTCATCAAACACAGAATATCCAGCCTTACAGCTTTTCTTCGCATTATCAAGGCTCTTGAATACTCCCGTCTGCGACTTCACATCATCCCATGCTGTACGCACACGGTAGATCTGACCTTCTGTAAGGTACGCCTGCACCTTCGCCTTGAATGCCGCCCAGTGAGGAAGAATGTACAACGGACACATCTTGTAAGCGTTTCTCATCGTGTTCAGCTCATCAACCGTACCACACTTGCCGTTCTTAACATTCAGCCAGTGCGTGTGCGTAAACAGGCACTCAATACCAAGTCCGTACTGTTTGAGCAGAGCCGCTGCCAGTCTTGCCGCATTGTCCTCCGACTTCTGGTCATTGGTATTGTACGCAGAACTCATGATGCACTCAATGGCGATGGTCTTGCGGTTGCCGTTGCCGCTGCCGTCCGCAGCGTGCCAACCGGACAGATCAAGGGGCAGATTCTGCCATGCACAGACATGATCCACATAATAATGCACACGAACATCGTTCATATTGCCGTTGTAGGTGGCACGGGTGTACTGCTCTGCCGGAGTCGTTCCCTTGGCAGTTTTAATCCACGAAGTGTTATGAATCGTGACACCAATAATGCCCTCCATTTTCACGGAGGGCATTACGATATTTCGGGGATTATGCTTTGTGATCAGAAATTCATTGACGGTCACGCCGTCGAAAATAGTTGTCTTATCAGGTTTCAGAATTGCCATTGTTATCAACCTCCTTAATCTTTTCTTCCGCTCTGCCCACTTTCGTTTGCAGAACATCAATTGCTTTCTTCATTGCGGGTGGATAGGGGATTCCCATTAACGACGTATTCTCCACGATGGAGAGCAGTTCATTCAGGCAAAAGCTGATGCACACGGTATCACGGATATAATTTGTGCCGAGAAGAATGTCGATCCTCACGCCGACCACAACCATGAGCAGAATGCAGAACTTCTTTGCAAGCCCTACCCAGCCAGCCTTGCTGTTGAGTGTGCCGCTGTCGCTGTGCTTGGATTTGCCCATGGCAGCGGTCACCATGCCCGTGACAAAATCCACACCCATGAAAATCACGAGCGTGGACAATGCTGAGTCCCAGCCGCCAAGCAGCGTGGCGATAAAGCCACCGACCAGTCCGGCAACTGTGCAGATGGTTTCTTTCATGTTATCAGACCTCCTTGTTTTGGGTATAAAAAGACCGCCTGCGGAGTGAACCACGGGCGGTTGGTGGCGGTGTTTAGTTATAAAGGCAAGAGTGTTTATCTATCAAGTAACAAATAATCGTGATATATCTGTTGCAGTATTGTTTCGGAAATATTGTGATATTTTGAAAAGAGAAGCTCTCTAAGCAACTTATATTCTTCTGGTCTGTCTTCATTTCCATTTTTGTCACGTACAAAAATAGTATGATAGCATCTATATAAATCTTCATGTAGGCACTGTAGTACCAGCATTGATTTATCGGACAGTGAAGCAGTACGAAACAAAGCAGAGCCGCTCCATTTTGGTGAGAGTAATTCGCCACGAAATGAATTGCTTTCAAAGAAGTTGTTAATTTCTTCCCAGTCAACATTCAGCGGTACTACACTGTTAAACATCATTTCCTCCAATTTATCAGCTTGTTTGGTTTCCTCTATTATACACCCTCACCCCGAAAAAGTCAATTCATCACCTTCACCTCCCGCACAACCGGATGCGAATTATTCGACCTGCCAACCCAGCAGAGATAGTACTCACCCTCATCCGCAGAATTACAAGCAGTCAGCCCCGTGATAAACGTATCACAGTACAGCCAGTAAAACGGCAGCTCTATGCAGTTTCCAGTAGTGACGGACGTGTAGATATAATTCTGCACCGTGTCGGAATCTCTTTTTCCGGCGGTCGGAATCAGGTACATCGCACCCTTTTCCGTCACGCCCGACTGTGCCGTCACCGCAATGGCAGTACCGAATTTCACGATAATCGGCGTGGTGCTTGCTGTGTAAACCTGCCCATCCCAACCGAAATCCGTCTGATTGTAGCTAAGTGCATAGCTGTTGTCAGCACTGCAAAACGGCTTGTTATTGCGGATGTAGCTGCTTAAATCCTGAATGCCGTTCTGGTAGATAGTGAAAATGGTGTCGCCGTACTTTTCGGGAACGTCATCGCCATAACTGAACAGCGTCACAGTGCTTGCAGTCGGCAGATTCTCCAGAATGACGAGAATTTCAGAAAGGCGTTCCTCCACATATTCCGTGGTGGCAAAGCCCGAAACTTCGGGAGAATTGCCGTCCGCACCGTCCTTGCCCTTGAGGGAATCAAGCCATTCGGATTCCGTGCCGGCAAAGCCGTTTTTCAGAGCGATTTCGTAGGTAGAAAGTCCGTCTTTTCCGTCAGTGCCGTTCCTGCCGTCAGCACCATCTTTGCCGTTGATTCCATCCTTGCCGTTTATGCCATTTGCACCATCCTTACCATCGACACCATCCTTGCCGTCAGCCCCTTTCAGACTGTTCAGCCATTCTGTAAGTGTGCCTGTAAATCCATTCTGAATCGCAAGTTCATAGGCAGA
>CALESG010000041.1 GCA_937907215.1 uncultured Ruminococcus sp. | reverse complement strand
CTTCGAATTCAATGTAATTTGAAGCTATTTCATAACAATGAATGTTTTCAACGCTATAAATATCATAAAAATCATATCCGTATCCAAAATTAAAAATAACACCGTTTCTTACATAGAAAGATATTCCATGTTCTTCTTCAAAATCTGCACTGCCGCTCACAGCATATACCACATCATTATAATCATGTGGTTCAAAAATATATATACTATCGGCTATGAACTGTTCCATGACCTTCCCTTTCAAAGAATCACCATACATATCACTTATATTTCTGTCAAGTCTAGTAAATTGATACTCATCAATTGAATCAAGATCTTCCAAGCATTTTTGGATGTATTCATCAGTAATATTATCTTTAATTTTTTCTCCAGTGCGATATACTTCAAGTTGTCCAAAGCGATTTGAAGAAACTTTTTTTATCGCTTCATAATCTTCAGCGTCTTCGTAATTCTCATTATTATGGGTAAAAAATGCCGACCATTCTTCATATGCCTTTTCTATCCTGTTATACATTTTTTCGCAAGTATCCCACGAAAAATCCACGCAGTAATAAAAACCGTTAGGATTTTTTATTTCTTCATAATAGTCAAACATCAGCCGCCGTGAGTGGAGTGTTGCATAATGGCCTTCTGCATAATGCTTGGAAAAATCATTTGCAACCTGTAGCATATCCTCACTGTTCAGACAGCAATCCATATCTTCAAGAATACTGAGAACATCAACATTATTGTTTTCAATATCGGCTTCTGAAATTTCATCGCCTATCAAATCATAAAATTCATTGCTCATAAAGCCTTTTTTAAGAAGCCAGTAAAAATAATACGCTATAGGCATCATTGCATAACGATATATCTGCATATTATCGTCATCAGTTAGTTCATCAAGACTTTTCTTGCCTGTCATTTTCAGATACTCACTTGCAGCATCTTCCCATGACCATTTTCCTTTGTAGCAATATGGAGATTGCGGTTTTACATCAAGTTTTAAATCATAGGCGACATATTTCTGAGTATCCGAATTCATGCGAAAAGTTGCAATTGTAGCCATTAAAAACATCACTGCAATAAGTTCAAATATTCCTACAGCATATATGCCTTCATCAAAAGATATAAAGGTAAGTCCAAATAAGAAAAAGAATATTGTAAGCTTTAGTAAAACAGATTTATATATTGCTTTATTTCTCACTAGAGTTACTATAGAGATTATAATAAAACTCAATGGTATTAGTGGCAATACAACCGCCAATGAAAGAGGATAATCCGAAGTATATCCTATCAATCCACAGCAGCATGCTACAGGTAGCAGAATCACATTGATTATAATTGATGCAATAAGGTATGCTTTTTTCATCTTTCGTCCTCTTTTTTAAGTATAATTAAATTTGCAGAGTTATTGTGCCTCTGTCATTTTCTTCTATTTTATCATGTTCCGATTTATTTTTCAAGATATTTTACAATATTTATAGCAACAGCGAGTTGCTTGCCTATATGGCAAATTTTTGTTATAATATTATTGAGGTGATAATTTATATGGATACAAAAGATATTCTACTTAAACTGAGAAATAAAAAAGGTCTGTCGCAAGAAGAACTCGCAGAAAAAATCTATGTTACTAGACAAGCGGTATCACGCTGGGAAAATGGTGAAACTGTTCCCAATACAGACACTTTGAAACTGCTGTCCAAATTTTTTGATGTTTCCATCAACACTCTATTAGGCGCTCCAAGGCAAATGATTTGTCAATGCTGCGGTATGCCACTTGATGATTCTGCAATAAGTAAAGAAAAAGACGGCTCTTTCAATGAAGAATACTGCAAATGGTGTTACGCTGACGGTGAGTTTAAATACACTAGTAAAGAACAGTTAATTGATTTTTGCGTAGAGCATATGGCAAATGAAAATTGTACTGCGGAACAGGTTCGAGCTCATATGGAAGCAGTTGTACCTAATCTAAATCATTGGAAATAGTAAACAGCTAAAAAATTTGGTTTATCAGAAAAAACACCTTGTGGAGAAATTTTCTTCATGAGGGTATATACGATGAGGTCGTTGATAATATTGAACCTATTATAAAAAGTTATAAATCATATAAAGCAGGTGAAAATCTTATTAAGCATCTTTCCAGACCAACACTATATGTTTATGTACCAAAAGGCTATGGCATAGGATGTGATTGTCCCTGGGATCCTGAGCATAAATGCTTAATAATAATTCGCAATAATGAATTATTATATTCTGACGGCAGATATAAAATCCAAGATCACTTCCCTGTCACCTGATTCAAACTAACATTTAAATTTAAAAATATCAAAAAAATATGCGGAAGTTCTATATCAGATAAAGAACTTCCGCTTAAAATTTAAATCTATTTCATAATATCTTTTTCATACACACTCTATATAACTTTAATTTAATATCACTTTAATTTAAAATAATCTTCGTCAGAAACCGCTTCCAGCCATTCATTGCTTGTATCTTCGCCGTTTATCTCAATAGCAAGGTGTGAAAACCATGAATCCGGAGCAGCTCCGTGCCAGTGCTTGACATTTGCAGGAATATTGATGCAGTCGCCGGGATTCATTTCAATAGCATCTTTTCCCCACTCTTGATAATATCCACGACCGCCAACGCAGATCAACATCTGACCGCCACCGCTTTTTGCATGATGTATAT
Source organism: uncultured Ruminococcus sp. (assembly GCA_937907215.1). Lineage (GTDB taxonomy): Bacteria > Bacillota > Clostridia > Oscillospirales > Ruminococcaceae > Ruminococcus_C. Next base: position 7,869 of record CALESG010000041.1, on the reverse strand, counting down.
GCCAATTATTGCGGCAGGCCGGCTCAAAAGTTACATTAAAAATCGATATTTGTTTTGTTGATAAGGGAGCTAAATAGCTCTGTCCAACAAAATACTGTGCAAATGCATCGTTTGATGTACCAATCGGGAAAAATATCGTATTCTGATACTTATCTTTTTCAGTCATTGCAGGAGTTTCTTCGTTCCATACATCTTTTGCAAGACGGAATACAGCCCAACCTTTTGGCCATCCAACGTACATCGTTGCATGAGTGATTATAGCGGCAATTTCCTCTTTTGTAACGCCGTGTGCCTTTGCATTCTGTAAGTGATACGTCAGCGATGTATCAGTAATTCCCGATGCCATCAGCGATACAACTGTGATGATACATTTTGTTTTTAAGTCAATCGCTTCTTCATTCCATACTTCTCCGAATAACACATCATCATTGATATGTGCAAACATCGGTGCAAATTCTCCGAGTTGTTCTTTTCCTGCGGTTTGTATTATTTTCTTATTCATTAAAAACACTTCCTTATTATTATTGGTTTAATGATGTTAGATGGCAACATTGATATCTCCCAATAGTTTCTTAACTTCTGAATATGTGATGTCGTAAATGGACATATACACATAGTTTACATTTGCCTGTTTCATTGCCTCTTTTTGTTTTTCTGTTACAATAGTGTAAGGATATATCCCAAACATAAATGGAAAAAAAGAGTAGATAAAATCTTGTTTATCATGTTCAGTCATTTCGGTAAAAAACTTATCCAGACAATTTCTGACTTCTGACAGCGATTGTCCATAAACTATTTTAAAATCTACAAGATGTTCAACACGACTGTTTTCTTCCATATCATAATGATTCATAGACATTATTTTAAGAAGATTTCTTCGCTCTTCCAGTGAACGTGCCAATGCATCTGCAAATTCTGACGTAGTCATTTTTTGATGCTCATTTTGAATACGCTTCAAATCGCTGACCCATAATTCATACTCTCTTTGTAACAGTGCAAGAAATATTTCTTCTTTTGTTTGAAAATAATTGTAAATTGAAGTTCTGGTAAAGGAAGTTACATTTCCAATCTTCTTGATGGTAATTTCCTTAAAACTCATTGTCTTATATAATTCGGCACAAGCTGTAATTATTTCGTTTTTTCTTGCTTCTGTTAATTCTTTTGAACCTCTGGGCATAATTTAACTCCTTACAAATATTCTGACGATATGTCATAAAAAGTATTATAGCACTATTCTAACACCGTGTCAATATATTTTTTGATTTAACAGAATTAAATTTAACATGAACTTGACTTTACAAAAGGCATTTGTTATAATGGATTTTATAAAAGATACTGGATAAGATCTTGGAAAACTACAAATCTATATAAGAGGTGAGCTTATGTACAAAATACTTGTAGCGGACGATGAAAAAGATGTTTTAAGCCTGTTGAAAGACTATTTTGAGATAAATGATTATATTGTAATCACTGCTTCCAACGGAAAAGAAGCGATTGAAAAAGCATCACAAAATCCTGATATTATTTTGCTGGATGTTAATATGCCGGACGAAGACGGTTTGTCAGTGTGCCGAAAAATACGTGACTTTGTATCATGCCCTATCCTGTTCCTAACGGCTTGCATTGAAGAGAGTGATAAAATCAACGGATTTGCATCTGGAGGTGACGATTACATTATAAAACCATTTTCCATTGAAGAACTTGGTGCAAGAGTTTCTGCACATATTCGCCGTGACCATCGAATTATAAAGCAATCCAATGTCCGTTTTTTTGGAGATCTTGCACTTGATTACACTGCAAAAACCGTCATCTCGGACGGGATAGAAATTGATTTTGCAAAAAAAGAATTTCAGATAATCGAACTATTATCGCTGAACTGCGGACAGGTTTTTGATAAAGAACGGATTTATGAAAAAATATGGGGTTACGATGCAGACGGTGAATCTTCTGTAGTTGCTGAACATATACGCCGAATCAGAGCAAAGCTTACTAAATTTAATAAAGAAAATCACATTGAAACAGTCTGGGGAATGGGGTATAAATGGGTGAAATAAATAAAAAATCATTAAAGTGGACTTTTGCACTATATATTATCCCATGTGTCATAATATCAATGATAGGAATTTTGATGATAGGACATGGCACAAACTATATTCAGGAATGGTATCTGTCAACTCATTCTTCTCCGGAAGATCCGGAAACAACAAGATTTGAGATCAATTTTTGTGATAATGTACTTCATTACACTTCAAGACTTTCAACACGAGAAGAATCTATAATATACATGATAATAAGCAATGCACAAGTTGTTCTTATACCGATGTGGACAATACTTTGCGTTGCAATAACTGGATTGATATTCTACAATATAGAATTAAAAAAGCCTATAAAAACACTTATGGATGCTTCAAGGAAAATATCTGAAAACCAGCTTGATTTTCAGATTCGATGCAAAAAGAAGAATGAACTTGGAATGCTTTGCGATGCCTTTGAAGATATGCGTATGACGCTCTATGAAAATAATAAGGAAATGTGGAAATCACTTGAGGAAAGAAAACGTCTGAACTCAGCCTTTTCTCACGATCTGCGAACTCCGCTTACTGTATTGAAAGGCTATGTAGATTTCCTTCAGCAATATTTACCAGATGGCAAAGTAAATGAAGAAAAGCTAATGAATGTTTTATCCATGATGAATGGACAGATCGTTCGTCTGGAACATTATACTCAAAAGATGAACACAGCACAGAAGCTTGAAGACATTATCCCTGATATACAATCAGTTTCTGCACACAGTCTTTCGAAAGATCTTATAGAAACAGGAAAATTATTGTGTGGTGATAAGGCTTTTGATTTAAGCACATCTCTGGATTATGACAATATTTATATCGACAGTGAACTTGTAATGCAGGTTTATGAAAATTTAATATCCAACGCTGTAAGATATGCAGAAAACAGAATCGATGCAGCTATTTCAGTATCAGGCGTTATGATGAAAATATCGGTTTCAGATGACGGCAGAGGATTTACTGAAACTGCTCTTAAAAATGCCGATAAGCCCTTTTTTCGTGATCAGAAAGAATCTGATATTCATTTTGGACTGGGATTGTACATTTGTCGTGTGTTATGTGAAAAACACGGAGGAAAACTTAAAATTTCCAATCACGAAAACGGCGGAATAGTAACTGCTGAATTTTTTTGCGAAAAAATCTGAAAGTAGATAAAAAGTTGAATTTTATAGTTTATGATAATGGCACAGCAAAAAACTGTGTTATTATTTTTTGGAGGTAAACTATGGAAAATAAAATCGAAATCAAAAATGTCGACAAATTTTATGGCAAAAAACAAGCTCTTTATAATATCAACTTGACGATAAATCAGGGCATGTTCGGACTTCTCGGACGTAATGGAGCAGGAAAAACGACACTTATGAAAACGCTTGCAACTCTGCACCAAAAGAAAAGCGGAAACATCACAGTATGTGGCGTACCTATTGAAAATACGAAAGAAATACGAAGTATGACTGGGTATCTTCCACAGGATTTTTCAATGTATCCGACAATGACAGTTGAAGAAAGCCTTGATTATCTAGGAATACTTTCAGGAATGACAAAGGATATTCGACAAAACCGCATTGATGTTCTACTAAAACGTGTTAATCTTACAGAACATAAACACAAAAAAGTTAAGGCACTTTCCGGCGGAATGAAACGCAGGCTAGGTATTGCACAAGCACTTCTTCACGATCCACAAGTACTTATAGTTGATGAACCTACAGCAGGTCTTGACCCTGAGGAAAGAATACGTTTTAGAAATCTTCTTTGCGAAGTTGCGGAAGAACGTATCGTTATTTTATCTACACATATTGTAGGAGATATTGAAGCTACCTGCGAAGATATTTCTATCATGAACAATGGACGCATTTTGTGGCAAGGTACTGTTTCCGAGCTGATACATAATGCGGATAATAAAGTCTTTATGGTAAACGTAAATAAGAAACAACTTCCACAAATCAAAAAGAATTACATTGTCACGGGAATGCTTGTCCAAAGTGAATACACTACTGTAAGAATTATTTCTGATGTGAAACCCGACATACAAGGAGTAACAACTGCCGAACCTAATCTGGAGGATGCTTATATGTACTGCCTTTACAGTCACGGCTGTGATATTTCAGGAGGTGCAGTATAATGCTTTTTTTCAAGGAATGCAAAAAAGTGTTGTTTTCACTTACTTTTCTTATATATTTCATAGCAGTTATAGCAATGTATTTTACTCAGTTTCACAATGATTGCAAAGAATCGATTTACGCACCGTTGCCGGATCAAGAAAGTTATGGAATGATTGCAAAAGAAGTTCCGGATATTCTAATGCCTGCCGCAATCGAAAGCATTGTAAACGATTATCTGTCAGACAGTTACACAGCTTATCCTATTGGATTCTATAAGAACGTTCATCTTAGTGAAAAGAAAAAACAAAAGATGGCTGAGATAATAACTGAAATTTCTGGTATCAGCAAAGAAGATCTTGATAATTGTGCAAACTATGAAGAAGGTGGATTTTATATTGATGAAAATGGTGAAATGATTCAGTTGGAATCAAATACTCCGGAAATAAATATTCCTAAAACGCTAACATATGAGCGCTTCCGTGAACTTATGAAAGAAGCTGATGACATCATAGGCGGAGGTTCTGAATACAGTGATGAAAATATCGTAGGTAATTTCTCGCTTGTGCCAAAGACATATGAAGACGCATTAACAGAATATAATAAATTTCTCAATGAAGATAAAATAACGGGTGCATATGCACGTCTTTTCTGTGATTACATGGGTATCGTTCTTGCCATTCTTCCGGTATTTGTTGCCGTTTCTCTTGTTTCACTTGATAAAAAATCCCATATGGAACAGCTTGCATATTCTCGAAAAATATCCTCAGTAAAACTTATTTTCACTCGTTATTTCGCACTTGTTGCACTACTTCTTATCCCTGTAGCAATAACTGCTTTGATTGCAAATTTCAAAGTCTGCGGAATGTATCCCAACAACTCGACAGATATATTTGCGATTTTTAAATATTCCGCTGCATGGCTTATTCCTAATATTATGACATCTGCCGCTGTGGGAATGCTTATGACAGAACTCACCTCTTCATTGCTTGCAATATTTGTACAAGGAGTATGGTGGTTTAGCAGTATTTTTGCCTCAGCAAGCGGACTGACAGGCTGTATTGGAAAATTTACTCTTGTAGCTCGTCATAATTCTCTGTATGGACTTGATACATTTATGAATAATTTCAATGATTTTTTATTTAATCGTATATTCTACACGGTTATATCTCTTATCGCCATCGCATTGACAGCATTTATTTATGAACAAAAAAGAAAGGGGATTTTTAATGGATACTCGTTCCGCTTTAAAATTTCTAAGCATAAATCTTAAGCATAATTTCTTGCCACATTTAATAGTGGCTTTATTGATCGCACTTCTTACGCCTATTATATTTACCATTACATCACTGGATGAACGGCTTGCTGCACAGCCGATAGAAATGCTGCTTTCTTTAACGGGAACAGCACTTTTGACTCCGATTTTTCTGCCGGAGCAGAACGAAAATATTCGTGACATAATACGTTCAAAGCGAACAGACTATGTGAATGTCTGCATTATGAGAATTATATATTCTGTCATTGTACTTGCCTTTATAATAGGCGGTTTTGTAATGATGATGAGTTTCTGTGAAAGCAATGTTACATTTCGTCATTTTGTCGGAGGATTTGCGTCTGCACTTTTTCTTGGTTCACTGGGACTTCTTGTTGCAGGTGTAAGCAGAAACGCTCCTGTAGGATATATGGTTTCTCTTATATATTACATAGTTAATTTTGCTATGAAAGACAAGCTTGGCAATCTATTTTTGTTTTCAATGTATGCAGGAAGTTTTAAGGAAAAGTACTGGCTGCTTTTAGCATCGGTTATACTGCTGACAGCAGGTGTTTTAAGCTGCAAAATCAAAAAATCGTAAAATAAGTTTTTAAAATAATATAAAGCGGTTCAGAAATTGCTCTGAACCGCTTGCTTGTGTAAATAAAGCCAAAAGCAAATGCTGTAGAGTTATGTATAACTAAAAATCAATTTAGCTTTCATATATTTTCCTTTTTAAAGATAACCACAAACGTTTTTAAAATTATCTTCAGGTCTACAAAAAAAGATCTTTCTTTAACATACTTTAAATCCAATTCAATTTGCTCTTCAACGCTCAAATTATTTTTTCCAAAAATTTGCCAATAGCATGAAAGTCCCGGTTTCACTAATAATCTATCATTTGGAAGTAATGCCTGTTCATTTGGAATAAATGGTCTTGGACCAACTACTGACATATCTCCTTTTAAGATATTGATCAACTGTGGCAACTCATCAATTGATGTTTTCCTAATAAACTTACCCACTCTCGTTATTCTTGGATCATGTTCCATTTTAAAAGTAATGCCATTACTATTATTCTGTTCAAGAAGTTCTGTTCGATGTTCATCCGCATCTAATCGCATAGATCGAAACTTATAAATCGTGAATGACTTGTCATCCTTGCCAATACGAGTCTGTTTATAAAACGGTGTGCCAAAATCATCAATAACAATTACCAGCATTGTTATAAGAAACAACGGAGATAGTATAACCAATGCCAAAGCAGAACAGAAAATATCACCAACTCGTTTTAATACATCATAAATGGACTTTTCTGACAATATTGTTTCTTTATATTTTTCTTTTTCCTTCAATATTAAAGTATTCATTTTTTACACCTCGTTCACATCAGAATAGCTTTAAAAAACACTACTCAAAAAACAACACTAAAAATAATATTTAACGTAAGCAATGAAACACCTATTTTCTTACAATTTATATTTATCCAATATTCCATTAGATAATTCCATTGCACTTGATTTAGATCTTCTTTTCAACAAATTCCAGTTCGGTTTGCGATCCGCAATATTATGGCAATCAGATCCCAAAACAAGCGATCTCTCCTGCTTTATTAGTGCCTTAACAAATCTTCTCTCCCTTAAGCTAGCAAATGCTTCATTATTGATTTGAAAAACAGCATCAGTACTTAAAATTTGTTGGATCTGTTCCTTGCTGTAATACTCCAAATAACGATGAATATGGGCAAGGATCACTTTTAATCCGTATTCTGCAGAAATATTGTAAATCTCCTCGCTCATCCAATCTTTATGTTTACGATATGGCAATTCCAGTAAAATCAGCTTTGTACCTTGAATTGCCAGTTTTTCAATATCCTTTATCTCTGAAATATTATGCTCTATTGCAATCTCAGCTCCAAGCAGGATCGGCAAAGGAGAATTACTGTTTATCTTTTCAAAAGCACGCTGTCTTTTCTCCAAAAAATGCTCCACTGATTTCTCTCTGTGAGCGTAGAAATGTGGAGTTGCAATTATTTGTTTAACTCCTTGATTTTTCAATATTTCCAACATCTCCAGTGATGTTTTCAAATCTTTTGCACCATCATCAAGTTCTGGAAGAATGTGCGTATGATAATCAACCAGCATTTTCATTTAACTTTTCCTGACTGTAACTGTAATCTGACTTATATTTATAATTAGCATAATATCCGCCATGCTTTTTCAACTTCACGTCATTTAAAACATATCCAAGAACATTCATCTGAGCAAGATCGATTCGCTTATTTGCTTCTGCAATATCATCAAAGGTCGTTCGACCATATCGAACCACCATTATAAGTCCAGCCACGTCATGACTCAGCGTAACTGTATCTGAAACCACGCAGACAGGCGGCAAATCAACTATAATCAAAGAATATATTTTGCTTAGATCATTGAACATTTTCTTCGCCGTT
>CALESG010000040.1 GCA_937907215.1 uncultured Ruminococcus sp. | reverse complement strand
GTATTTACCGCCATATGAACAAGAATAGATGGTATAAGTGAATTATGTTTTACAACTATTCGTCCCATGAATATACCAACCGGTACTGCAAGTAGAAACTGTGCAATATTTTCATGAGCAAGACCAAAAAGTACTGCACTTGCTATAATTCCGAATCGCTGACTTACACGGGATAGGTTTTTCATAACAAAACCTCTGTATAAAAGTTCTTCAGTTATAGGAGCAACGATACAGGAATACAAAGCTGTTGCAATTATAGCTTTAGCACCTAAATAATTATCTATATCAGCTGTATAGTCATTTATCCCGCCTGCCTGCATTATAGATTGTACTATTGAATATAAAATATTTGTTGTCGCTTGAATAAATATTCCTATAAACATATATTTTGCAAGCTGAGATTTTTTTGTATTTACAGGTCGGAAATATGATCGAATACGTATTCCGGTAAGACGGCTTCCCACAATAGCCGGTATAAGATTGACAAAAAGGAACAAAAGACCATTTAGTGCTATTAAAATTGATGAACTGTTATTTATATAATATTCTGCATCTAAAAGTTTATCATAGTCAAAAGATCCTGATATTATAAATTCCAATAATAAAGAAATAATTATAAATAAAATATTTACACCTATTGCTCCTGCAAGCAATCCAAGACCTGCGATGTTGAAATAGTATCTTATATTTTTACGTTCATTTTTTTCCGGAATTAAAGGAAGCTGGTAACCATCTTCATTTATACGATTATTTATATCATTGTAATTTGTACGATAAGCACAGTTTTCAGTTGGATTATCAAAAGGATCATATGGATTTAATTTCATACTTGCCATATTATATTTATTCACTCCTAAAATTAAGATTAAAGATTATAAGATCACTAATATTATACCATATTTTTTTATGTTCGTAAACAGGTATTTGAAAAAAATTCATTATGATAGCATCTTAAACCGTTCTTTACTATAGACAAACATATAAAAATATGATATAATATCTTTAACATCACATTTTTATATGAAAGGAGTCGCTTTTGTTATGTACCATGAGAAATCATGCGGAGCAATAGTATATAGGAAATTTCACGGAAATACTGAGATACTTCTTATAAAACACATCAACAGCGGGCATTGGTCTTTTCCAAAGGGTCATGTAGAAGGAAATGAAACTGAAATAGAAACAGCTCTTCGTGAAATTAAAGAGGAAACTGCTCTTGATGTACTTATTGATCCTACATTTCGTGAAACTGTTTCTTATTATCCTAAACGTGATACTATAAAAACAGTTGTTTATTTTATTGCACGTGCAAAGAATTATAATTTTACTCCTCAGGCTGAGGAGATAGCCGATATACGTTGGGTAGATATTGGCTATGCGTCTAATATACTTTCTTATGATAATGATAAGCATATTGTCAGTAAAGCAAAAGCGGCAATAGTTTAGGCAGGAATATATCAGAGAAAAATCTTTGATGTTTTTGTTGTTATATCCAATTTTCATAAAAATAAAACGAGCTGGCGACAGCTCGTTTTATTTTTATAAGTTATTCATCAGTTTGCTGCAACAGGAAGACTTGAAATCTGATTAGCAATACGCTTCATAAGAGCTGTTGCGTCATTGCCATTAATTTCGCCATCGATAAAGCATTCAGCGTTTTTCTCTTGAGTTTCATTAAGTGTAGTAGAACCGGCAATATACTTATTCAAATATACAAGGTCGATCATTGACAGAGTTTTGTCAAGGTTTAAATCACCCGGTATAACATCGCCCGGATTTTCATTACTTGTAGTAGTAGTTGTTGTTGTTGTATCAGTTGTTGTGGTAGTAGTATTAGTTGTTGTTTCGCTTGATGATGTTGTTTCTGTAGTTGTGATTGTTGTTTCTGTGGTGGTAGTTGTTGTTTCTGTGGTGGTAGTTGTTGTTTGAATTGGATCGATACCATCTATTATTGAATAATATGACGGCTTAGCAGTATAGTCACCATTGAACAACAATGGGCATCTATCTCCTCTCCAGCTTGTTTCATCTGTTGTGCCCCAGAATACTACAGCAGAAATATTATCAGCATACTTTACACAAGCATCAAGAATATCGCTGTAAATCTGAGCCTGTTTTTCAAAGCCTGCTTCTGATGTATCGCTTGTTGTAATATCAAGTTCAGTTACCTGAATATCAAGACCTGTAGAAGCGAATTTAGATAATGCCTTTTCATATGCAGATGCTGTAGGGAAACCAACATCAAGGTGTGACTGCATACCGATACCATCGATCAGATTCTTTTCTTTGAGCTTCATAGCCATATCATATATAGCCTGAGTCTTTTGCGGCATATATTCATTAAAATCATTGTAATAAAGCTTACAGCCTTCAGGTGCATACTCTCTTGCAAACTGGAAAGCAGCTTCAATATATGAATCATCGCCGAATATCTGCACCCATGGTGAGGTCTGTTGACTGCCGTTATTAGCACCCGGATCACGCAGTGAACCATTATCCAAATAGCATTCATTTACAACGTCATAAGCGTAAAATTCTACTGTAGGATATTCTTCTTTAAGTGCTGCGAAAACATTCTTGATGTAATTTTCCAGACGTTCAAGCATTACTTCCTTAGATGCCCATTCACCATTTGCTTCATAATTTTCTCTGAAGAACCAATCAGGTGTTTGCTGATGCCATACAAATACGTGACCTCTCATAGGAATGTTATTGTCACGGCAGAAATTAAGAATACTTCTTGCATTATTAAGAGTTACCTGTGGATTAGTATTACTTCCAGAAGCGATAGTTGCATTGTAATCAAGAACTGAATCAGGTTTTAATTCATTACCTGCTGTAAGGCTGTTATAATGTTTTTTAATAAGATTCTTTGTTGTTTCAGGAGCAAGTTCAGATGTAGTTACTGCACCGCCTATTTTAAAGTAGTTTGCATACACATCTTTAAGAGATGGTATATCTTCCTGAATATCGTGTACTGCTGCCTTTTTAAATACAAAGTCATCTATATAAAGATTAGCTGTATCAGAACATTCAAAGTATATATAAACATTAGTAACATCATCAGAGAAGCTTACCTTTACATCTGAAAATTCCATCCAACCATCGCCACCTTTAGAGGCAAGATTAGAGTAATGTCTTTCTCCGCCTGCATCAGTATACTCCATGCTAAGGTTTATTGTATTATACCATTCTGCACATACCCACGCACTTACAGTATATTCAACTCCTGGTTCATAATCATTGCTAAGCAGATACTGAGGACCGTTCCAGCCCTTTTCTCTTCCACTTATGCACATGGAACTTGTACCGGAATGAGCCTTTGCAGTTGAAGTTTCAATAACTTCAACACCGCCTCTGCCTGTAAAGGCGCTTACATCTCCGCTTTCAAAATCGTTTGAGTACAGAACCTTTGCATCTGAAGCAGCATCAGCTTGTACATTGCTTAAAAATCCCGGAACTATTGCTGTTGACAACATTACAGCACTAAGTATTCCGGCTACAGCATTGTTTTTTTTCATGAATAAAACCTCCATTTTTTAATTGTACTTTTTATTTTTATAAACTAACTTTATTTTATTTTACAATATAAATTCCATATTGTCAATAGGTATGCAAAAATAATAGTATATTTTGTATAATTTAATACGAACAAAAAATAAAATAAAGACTTTCTGATATGATTTATTCATTAACAGAAAGTCTATTTTAATATTTACTTATAAATTATTATATCATCTTTTTCTGCCGCAAATTTTTCCCACAATGCATGAAATAACAAACACTGCTATATTTGCTGCCACTATTGTAGGCCCTACAGGTGCACTTGTAATTACGGCTATAATTATTCCTGCAAAAGCACAAAACAATGATATAACAGCGGAAGAAATTATCACCTTGCGGAAACTGCCAAAGATTCTCATAGCTGATAAGGCAGGACATATTATAAGTGCAGATATAAGGAGTGAACCAACAAGGTTCATTGCGAGTACTATTATAATTGCTGTAATAACGGCGATTATAAGATTATACACAGATGCACGAGTACCGGTTGCACAAGCAAATGTTTCATCAAATGTAACTGAAAATATTTTATTGTAGAGCAGCAAAAATGCACCTATAACCAGAATAGACATTATGATGCAGATCCATACGTCAGCAGAAGAAAGTGTCAGTATTGATGTTCCGCCGAATAATGTACTGCATACATCGCCTGATATATTAGCAGAAGAGGAGAATGTACTTAAAAGCAAATATCCTATTGCAAGAGCACCTACAGAAATAAGTGCAATTGCGGCATCGCCTTTTATTTTTGTATTTTTTCCTGTCATAAGCAACAGAATTGCACTTAATACAGTTATAGGCAAAACTACTATCATTTCATTGGATATTCCCAGCACACCGGATATTGCCAATGCACCAAATGCAACGTGTGAAAGTCCATCACCTATAAATGAAAATCGTTTCAGTACCAGTGTAACTCCAAGCAGTGATGAACATAGTGCTATAAGCAGTCCAACAAGCAGTGCATACCTTACAAATGGATATGAAAAATAAAATGTCAGTGTTTCAAAAAAATCAGTCATTTTCATAACCTCCCGAAGGTGACATAAATGCTTTATATATATCTCTCTTTAAATAACCTTCCTTTTTTCCAAAGAACAGCTGTTCTTGACCAAGATGCAGTATGTGACTTGCATATTTTACTGCTGCACTTATATCATGAGATACCATTATAATAGTAATACCGTCTTCACGTCCCATTTTTGCTACCAATTCATACATTTCCAATGATGCCCTTGGGTCAAGACCTGTTACAGGTTCATCAAGAAGCAGCATTTTTTGAGTGGCACAAAGTGCTCTTGCAAGAAGTACACGCTGCTGCTGACCACCTGACAGATTTCTGTAGCATTTATTTTTCAGATTGCATATTCCTAATTTTTTCATATTATTATGAGCAATGATCTTTTCCTTGCGATTATAAAACGGACGCATACCGCATCGGCTCAGACAGCCTGAAAGGACTATTTCCATTGCTGAAGCAGGGAAGTCCTTTTGCAATTCTGTTTGCTGCGGCAAATATCCAATCTCCCTTTGCAAAAGTCCATCTCCAAATGTAATTTTTCCTGAAATAGGTGATTTTAGTTGCAGAAGAGTTTTTATAAGTGTGCTTTTGCCACTTCCGTTTTCACCAACAACGCAAAGATAATCACCTCTTTTTACAGAGAAGTTCAGATTCTTTGTAATTACATTTCCTTCATATCCAAGACTAACATTTTCACATGTAAGTTGAGTACACATATTAACTCAAAGCCTCCATAAGTACGTCAAGATTCTTTTCCATTATAGATAAATACGTTTTTCCGTTTTCAATATCTTCATTTTTTACGATCTGCATGGAATCAAGTGTTAGAATCTGTTGATTTTTATATTTTGTATTTGAAATAATTGCATCAGCAATATTGCAGTCGGAATTTTCTATTGTAATAACATAAGGAAGTTCTTGGTCGTCAATCTCTTTAGCAAGAATTACAACTGTTTCAAAGCTTGCGTCTGTTTCAGATGAGCAGCCGGGAAATGCAGCATCATAATCTATATCATAGTCTTCCATAAGATAGACAAATGGAAATCTATCTGCAAAAAGCACGCTGTTTCTTTTTGAATTTAAAAGTTTTTCCTCAAATTCACTGTCCATTGAATTAAGCTTTGAAATATATTCTTCTGCATTTTTTTTGTAAATATCGGCATTACTGTCATCAGATTCAGAAATTACATCTGCTATTCCATTGCAAAAGGCAACAGCGTTTTTAACAGAAAGCCAAACGTGTTCATCGAAAGATTCTTCACTTTCATTTTCATGTTCATGTTCGCTTTCCAAAACTTCCGGTTCATCTAAAAGATCACCGTTTATCATATCAGCAAGTCTTACAACACGCATATTTTCATTATTATCAGAATTTTTAAGCGTGTCTTCTACCCATTTATCAGATTCTCCGCCAACATATATAAATACATCACATGACAAAATATTTACAATATCATCAGTGCTGGGCTGATAACTATGGTAATCAGTACCGTTATCATCAAGCAGTGTAATATTTACATTATCAGAGCCACGTGTAATTTCTTTTACCCAGTCGTACTGTGGAAAATTTGTGCATACTATGTTTAATTTATCAGAATTTGTATTATTGCCGCCGGATGCACATCCGCTAAAAAGCATAAGACACATTAAAACTGGTGCAATTTTAAATTTCATAATATATTTACCTCCGCTAAAATTGACGATGAAATTGAAAATGATTATCATATTTATTATACACACACAAAGTATGCTTGTCAAGAGAAATCGTACAAACATTTAAAAAAGCACGTAAAAAACAGGCATGAAATTTTGTAAAACAGTTGAAAATGATAAAAATATATGCTATAATAAAAAATTATGTAACAGATATTTTATAATGCTATTGCTCCGCCAATTAAACGTTGCCAAAAGATGAAGTCAAAAATCAAATTTATCAAGGATGATGACGAAAGCATACTGCCGTATGGTGAGGAGGAAGACGCAGAGAAATTTGATTTTTTACAAATATTGACGGCAAGGTTTAGTTGATGGAGCAATAAATATAAGGTAACGCCGCACAAAGACTGTGCGTCAGATTTGCAGTCTGATTTATTGTCAAATAAAACAAAAATATATTGAATACTTTGTGTATTCACGAGGTCTTTGGCGAAATATTACAAGAAATATGCAAACAGATGATTTACATAGCTGTAAGGCTAGCTTTGTGCGGTTTTGCCTTAAATATATAAGATTTGAAAGGCGGTTATTGCTTTGAATATTTTGGTTGTAGGCTGCGGAAAAGTGGGACAAGCTATTGTTGAGCTGCTTTCCGATGAAGGCGACAACATTACTGTAATTGATATTGATGAAAAAAAAGTCAATGAAACTTCTCAGAAATATGATATTATGGGTGTTGTTGGAAATGGTGCGACTCACAGCATCCAACTGGAAGCGGGTATTGAACATACAGAACTTATGATCGCTGCAACTGGTTCTGATGAATTGAATCTGCTTTGCTGTCTTGTTGCAAAGAAAGCCAGCAAATGTAAGACAATTGCTCGTGTAAGAAATCCGGAGTACAATAAGGATACGCCATATCTTCAGGAAGAACTTCGTCTTGCTATGGTAATAAATCCTGAATTTGCGGCAGCAAGTGAAATAGCACGTGTTATTAGATTTCCATCAGCTGTAAAAATTGATACATTTGCCAAAGAAAAACTTGAACTTCTTAAATTCAAACTTCCAAATAATTCTATTTTGACTGATTATTCAGTAAAGGAAATAAGTACAAAATTAAAGTGTGACGTTCTTGTTTGTATGATAGAACGTGGAGATGAAGCTATTATTCCGGGCGGTGATATGAATTTCCAAAATGGAGATATGATATCCATTGCTGCTGCACCTCAAAATGTAAATCATTTCTTTAAAAAAATAAATTATCACTCTAATCAAGTAAAAAACGTAATGATTGCCGGTGGAGGCAATATTGCGTACTATTTAAGCAAAATATTATTCAAATCCGGTATAGCCGTAAAAATAATTGAAAAGAATGAACGCAGATGTGAGGAGCTTTGCGTTGACCTTCCAAAAGCAAATATTATATATGGTGACGCATCGGAAAACGAAGTATTGCTTGAAGAAGGCATTGATAATACTGGTGCATTTGTGGCACTTACAAATTTGGATGAAGAAAATATACTTTTATCACTTTTTGCACACAGCAGAATGAATGGTAAAATTATAACTAAAGTAAACAGAATTGAGTATGATGAAATTATTCGTAAGCTTGACCTTGATTCTATTGTAAACCCAAAGCATATTACAGCGGAATGCATAGTAAGTTTTGTGCGTGCTATGAAAAACTCTATGGGAAGCAATGTCGAAACACTTTACAGCCTTAGCAAGGGAAAAGTTGAAGCTGCTGAATTTGTTATACGTGAAAAGTCACCAATTCTTAACATTATGCTGCAGCAACTTAAATTTAAGCCGAATGTACTCATAGCCTGTATTGTTCGTGATAACAAAGTAATTATACCACGTGGACAGGATGTCATTCAGCTTGGCGATTCTGTTATTGTTGTATCACGTCATCTTAGACTGCATGATATATGTGACATTTTGGAATAGTGAGGAAAAAATATGAACTTTGCTATGATTTTCGTTTTATTGGGCTGGGTTTCTTGTTTTAATGCAATTTTTATGCTGCTGCCTGCTCTTGTCGGTGTTGTTTTTCAAGAAACTGCAAGTTATTCATTTTTTATTTCATCACTCATTTCACTTATTATTGGTCTGCTGCTGCTTAAGTTTATAAAGCCTAAAAAAAAGACTCTTTATTCAAGAGAGGGATTTGTTATTGTATCACTTAGCTGGATTATAATGAGTACACTTGGTGCATTGCCTTTATTTTTATCAGGTTCTATTCCTAATTTTATTGATGCTTTATTTGAATCGGTATCTGGTTTTACTACGACAGGTGCAAGCATAGCTACTTCTGTTGAAGATCTGCCAAAATGCTGTATTTTCTGGAGAAGTTTTACACATTGGATCGGCGGAATGGGTGTGCTTGTATTTATTATGGCGTTTCTGCCGCTTTCGGGTGCCGGCAATATGAATCTTATGAAAGCAGAAAGTCCGGGTCCTATGGTCGGCAAGCTTGTACCACGTGTTAGAAGTACGGCACTTATTTTATATGCTATGTATTTTGGACTGACTGTATTGGAATTTATATGTCTTTTAATTGCCAAAATGCCTGTTTTTGAAGCTATAAACACTTCGTTTGCAACAGCAGGCACAGGTGGATTTGGTTTTCTTAATGACAGTATGGCAAGTGTTTCACCAGCAATACAAATAATTATAACTGTATTTATGATTCTTTTTGGTGTTAACTTTAGTGCATATTTTCTCATGCTTTATGGACGTTGGAAGGATGCTCTTCGTATATCTGAAGTATGGGTATATTTTTCAATAATTGTTGTTTCATCTATTGCCATTATGTTTAATATACGCAGTATGTATGATTCTATAGGAGATGCGGCACTTAATGCAACGTTTACAGTAGGCTCAATAATTACAACAACAGGATTTTCCACAGCAGATTTTAATGAGTGGCCTGAATTTTCACGAACGATATTGCTTATGCTTATGTTTATAGGTGCTTGTGCAGGAAGCACTGGCGGTGGAATAAAGGTGTCACGTATTATAATTATGTTTAAAACCACAATCAAAGAAATAAGAATGCTTATTCATCCAAAACTTGTAAAAAAAATAAAGATGGATGGTCATGAGATAAATCATGATGTAGTACGTTCTTTAAATATATATTTAATAGTATATATATTTATATTTGCATTTTCAGTACTTATAATTTCTGCTGAAGGTCATGATTTTATAACTAATTTCAGTTCGGTTGCAGCTACTCTTAATAATATAGGTCCGGGTCTTGAACTCGCAGGACCTTCACAAAATTTTGCATTTTTTTCTATACCTTCAAAAATTGTACTTATATTTGATATGCTTGCAGGACGTCTTGAACTTTTCCCGATGATATTACTGTTTTCACCTATAACATGGAAAAAGTAATTTAATAATTTTTTGATCCTGCAACAATCACTCCGGTATATCATAATATATTACGGAGGTGCTTTATGGAATCATATTTAAATAAAAATAATTCAGCTGTTGCTGTAATAAATGGGTCTGAAAAATATCCTGATTTAAAAGGTTATGCATATTTTACAGAAACAGATGATGGAACAGTGGTATCCATTGCAGTTAGAGGTCTGCCTACAGATAATTCTATATGCGGCTCAGATATTTTTGCAGTTCATATTCATGACGGCGGTTCATGTACTGGAAATTCGGAAGATTTATTTGTCGATACAAAAGGTCATTTTAATCCTTATAAATGTGAACATCCATTTCATGCAGGTGATATGCCGCCTTTGTTTACAGCAGGGAAAAAAGCTTCAACAGCATTTCTTACAGATAGATTTGTGCCAAGCGATATAGTTGGAAAAACTATTGTGATACACAAAAATTATGATGATATGCATACGCAGCCATCAGGTGCATCAGGAGAGAAGATTGCCTGCGGTGAAATAAAAGCTGTGATGTAAACTATTTTTATAATAAAGTTTTATTTAATAAACATCCCTTGACAAATCTTGGGATGTTTATTTCTAATATTCAACAAAAAAATCCCACCACATAAGTATGTGCTGGGATATATAAACATATTTTTTTAGATTTCAAATCGTATCGAAAAAATAATGCAAATTAAATGCTTGCTAATGTCATAGCGTTAGAGAATGAAACGTTGTCCATCATAAAGAATTTTAGTAAATTGAATGCTTTAATGTAAGGAGAATTATTGGAAAAAGCAGAGCTAATATCAGCATATTGACACTTTGTGCGATGTGCCATCAATTCCAGTTCTTTGTTCAGCTCATGCGGACAAACATTAGGGTCATTTTCACAAATAGATACAATAACGATACTGCAGTGCTTATCAGTTGCTCTCAATTTGGAAATAATTTTTTCATATTCGTTTATGATTTCAGGGATAGTATGGCTTCCTTCTTCAAGATCGGTTTCACCAAGCTGTAATAAAACCTTTTGAGGTGAAAGCTCAATAACGCAATCATCAATCAGTTTTTCAGCGTTAAATATAGATATGCCAGCCAGACTTCTGTTATAGATGTCGCTTTCAATATTAAATGCCTGTTTCAGTTCATATACAGGTATATTCTTTGCAAATGAAGAACCAAATAAAACTATGCCGTTTGATTTTGCAACTTTATTTAATTCGCAAAAATTTTCAGCTTCTCTTTCATACATTTCAATATTCTTTTCCATCTAATATCGCTCCCTTTGTATATACATTTCAATACACACATTTTAAATAAATATACTCGTTGTTTTACAACAGTTATAGTATAATTCAAAAATGCAAATCTGACAATCCATCTGAAATTAATGAATTTATTTTTACTTTATACTTAATTTCTTTACTTACAAAAGCTGTTTCTTCAGAAGTTATATATTTTCAAAAAGAACAAAATGTGTTATACTATAGTTAAATAGTTAGAACTTGTGTTCATAAGGAAGTTTTGCCGAAAAAACGTTCGGCTTATCTTATGAACACAAGTTCTTAGATAGTTGGAAGGTAATGAAATGAAAAAATCAAGACCGATTAAAAAAATACAACAAGAAATCCTGAGGATTTTAATCGTTTTAGTATCTATTATGACAATTCTTATTTCCATAATCAGTATTGTTGCAAATGTAAAATCTGAAAGTAAAAGAATTGACCAAAATCTCGAAAATATAGCACAAGCAATTGCACGTTCCCAAATAGTACAAGAGGAGATCGCTTTTGATAATACACAACAATCTAAATCTGTAATGAATTCATATCTTGAATCATTGGAAGAGTCGCTTATCAATATTGATGTAATATCTGTAATAGGAACTGACGGAATACGAAAGTATCATTCAAATGATGAGCTGATCGGTACAGTTTATGATGGTACTATGCCAATATTTCAAAATCATGATAATTTTATTTACGTAACAAGTGATGTCGGTCCATCCGGTTCACAACGTCGTGCATATGCGGCTATATATGATGAGGATGGAAATTATCTAGGTTTTGTTCTTGCAGTTATGCTTCAGCAAAACATTCATAGAACAATTTTATATACAGTTGCTATTCATCTGACTTGTGCGGCGGCTGTAATATTTTGTGCGGTTATTCTTTCCAAGTATTTATCAAAAAAAATCAAGAGCTTACTTCTTGGATACGAACCCGATACTTTTAGTGCTATGTTCAGTGTAAGAGAAAATATTTTGGAATCGCTTGATGAAGGCATAATCGCTGTAGATACAGATGAAAAAATGATTTTTATCAATAAAGCAGCTAAAAATATACTTCACATCCAGACAAAACAAATTGAAGGTTATAAAATTGATGAGCTTTCTAATGTATTATCAATAAAAAATACGCTTACTTCAGGTGAAAAATATTTAGGAATATTGGTTCATCCAAAGCAGGATGCCGATGTTCTTGTGGATCTGATACCCGTTGTTGAACAAGATTCTATTGTAGGTGCATTATGTATTCTTCGTGATAGAACGGAGTACACAAAAATGATGGAGGATCTTTCGGGTGTACGCTATATGGTAGAGTCTATGCGTGCAAATAATCATGACTTTATAAATAAGCTTCATGTTATTCTTGGACTGCTCCAAATGGGAAATGTAAAAGAAGCCAGTGAATACATTTCAAATATTACTGCAATTCAGCAAACTTTGATTCACAGCATTATGAAGAATATTGAAGACCCTTCTGTTGCTGCATTATTGATAGGAAAATATGCTCGTGCTGCTGAATTAAATATACGATTTACTCTTAAAAGCGGAAGTAAAATGTCACGAAATGATATTTCGCTTATGTCAGGTGATTTAGTAACGATTATTGGAAATCTTCTTGATAATGCAATGGATTCTATGAATCAGAATACAGATTTTCCTAAAGAATTATCAGTGGGAATTTTTACAAAACCTCATGCTATGATCATTAGTGTTGATGATACAGGAATGGGAATCACTCCTGAAAATCAGAAATTGATTTTTGAAAATGGATTTTCTACTAAAGGAGAAAATCGAGGAACAGGATTGTTTGTTGTAAATAATCTAATTTGTAAATATGGTGGATCGATTTCAGTGGAATCAGAACCAGGTGCCGGTACATCATTTACAATAACTTTAACAGATGAAAGGTGAGAGAAAAATGTATGAAGTTTTAATAGTAGAAGATGATCCAATGGTTGCAATGATAAACAAGCAATATGTTAATCAAAATCCTAATTTTCATGTTGCGTGTGTTTGCCGTGACGGCGATACTGCAATGAAATATCTTACTCAATATACAGTTCATCTTGTTATCCTTGATCTGTATATGCCGAATAAAGATGGTCTTACGCTGCTTCGTGATATAAGAGAAAGAGAAATCCCTGTTTCTGTAATTATGGTAACTGCTGCTAACGATAGTGCTTCCATAGAAGAAGCATTAAGACTTGGAATCGTTGATTATTTAATAAAGCCGTTTTTCAATGATCGCTTTCAAAAAGCACTTGACACATTTATTAGCAGAGAAAATACTTTTCATAATATATCATCATTTGATCAACAGCATATTGATGCTATTATTGCAGGGACATCTAAAAAGGTTGAGTATCAACTGCCAAAAGGAATACAGGAACAAACATTGGAAACCATTTGTATTTTTTTGGAGGGTAAGGGAACTACGGAATTTACCGCAGAAGATATTGCCGATCATGTTGGATTATCTCGTGTAACAGTACGCCGATATATGAACTACTTACTTGAAAAGGGACGTATTTTGGGACATATGAATTATGAAACTGGCGGACGACCCTCTATGTTGTACAGATGGAATGGGTAAGAGTATTTGATTTATTATATAGTAGGTGACATCAGTGAGAAGTTCATTTTTCTTAATTATAATGGCTGGAATCATATGCTTAACTGCCTGCGGAAAGCAGGATGATTATGAAACTCAAAGCAAATCTTTATTCGCTATGGATACGTATATGAATATCACAACATATGGTGAAAATGCTGAATCAGCTTTGAATAAAGCAGAAGAACAGATCAAGGAACTTGAAAAAAAGTGGTCTGTTACAAATGATAATAGTGAGGTCTATGCTGTCAATCACAGTGGCGGAAGCAGTGTTTCGGTTAGCAAAGAAACTGCTGATTTACTTTCATTTTCTCTTGATATTTCCAGAATAACAGGTGGAGCTTTTGATCCTACTATTTATCCGGTTCTTACTGCATGGGGATTTACCGAAAGTGAATATCGAATTCCAAGTGAAACAGAACTTATATCTTTGCTGAAAAATACAGGTTATGAAAAAGTAAAGCTAAGTGGCAATTACATCACCATTCCAAATGAGATGCAAATTGACTTTGGAGCAGTTGGCAAGGGCTATACAGGAGATTTGATTACAGAAACTTTAAAAGAAAATTGTGTAACATCTGCATTGTTGGATCTAGGCGGCAATATTCAGGTTATTGGCTCAAAACCTGATGGAGCAAAGTGGAAGCTTGGAATTAGAGATCCTTTTGACGAAGGACATTTTGCCACGCTGGAAGTTTCGGATTGTGCGGTTGTTACTTCCGGTGGTTATGAACGTTATTTTATAGGCGATGACGGTGAAACTTATTGGCATATTATTGACCCCAAGACTGGCAAGCCTGCACATAGCGGTTTGGTATCAGTAACAATTGTTGGAAAAGAAGGAAAACTTTGTGATGCATTTTCCACGTCAATTTTTGTAATGGGACTTGATAAGGCGAAGGAGCTATGGAAACAGCGTGATGATTTTGAAATGATACTTGTTTCTGAAAACGGCAAGGTCTATTTGACAGAAGGCATAGAAGACAACTTTTCTCTAAATCAGATGTATGAAAATATGCAAACTGAAGTGATACGGCGATAAACTTAAATTATACTGTAAACTTCACAATATGAACAACATATATTATCTATATTGATTTTATATGAAAAGCCCTGCAAATTATCCCAGAAAACATACCAATTATCCCAAGTACTTGAAATGCAGTATTGTTTCATGATAAAATAATATAGAAGCATTACAATAAATGCTGCTATACCAACTTCTTAAATATATTAGTTATATGTTTAAACATTAGTTTTGATGATGTCGGTTATAATCGAAACTTTAGTTTTATGTGCTTGATAGTATGATGATTTTTATACATATATTTAGTCAGTATAATTGATCTATTTGAAGTTGGTATATAAAATATTATAATGCGAGCAATCAAGATATTGTTTTTGTAATATTTGATTTTAATGCAACACCGCACAGAGCCGTCAGGCGAGCTTTGTGCGGTGCTACCTTATATATGAAAATACCGTCTGTAACGTTTAAGCGAGTTACAGACGGTTTATTTTGTTATTAGAATAGGTTTATATATTTTTTAATAGCCACTGTTCTTTTGTCATTAAATTAACATGACCAATGCGTACTTCATTCATTAGCGGAACGTTTAAATCATTTTTTGTAAATTGATAAATAAAACCAAGCTTTTCCTGAACACGCTTTGATTTTGTATTGCCATCATAATAGGCACACCAGATTTTAGTCATATTCAAGTTTTCAAAACCATATCTCATAATCTCTTTTGCAGCTTCTGGAATATATCCATTACCCCAAAATGGTTTTCCTATCCAATAGCCAAGTTCACATTCATCTTCTTTATCCGTCAAATCTGTAGCTCCGTTTAAATGCAATCCTATGCTGCCAATTGCCTTATTATCTTCTTTCAGACAAACAGCATATGTTTCAGGAGCTGATAAAACACTTTTTATAATATCAAGGCTGTTTTCTATACTTGTATGTACCGGCCAGCCAGCAATCGGACCTACATCAGGGTCTTTTGCATAACAGTATAAATCCTCAGCATCTGATTCTTTCCACGGACGAATGATTAAACGTTTTGTTTTTAATATCATTTTATATTATTCCTTTTTACTTTGATTTTAATTCTGCAAGTTTTTCTTTAAGTGCAATATAGCCCTTTTCAGTATCGCTTATATTAGTGACAGTCTTTTCCATAGGACAAACATCTGTTCCGCTTCGATTTATAATTTTTTTAGTCAGTGTGTCATAGCCGTATGAAATCCCATGTTCTTCCAAAAACAATTTCGCAGCTTCCGACATAACTTTTCCGTAAACTGAAACGATTCCGGCTTTAACAAAAAGAATTGCAGCGGCTTTGCCAACTATAATATCAGCAACAGAATAGCCGGATAAATCTTTTTTCTCTGCAATGAATTTCATCATTGGACTAATGCCTTTTGAGTCATCAGTAAAATATTCGCCGTTTTTGCATAAACAAATTGAATGACCTTCAAGGTTTTTAATAGCGATTTCAATATCAGTCATTGTTTTTATCCTTTATCATAAGTTTTTTCATAATGATAATAATAATCGGCACTGTCACTGCCTGAATTGCCAGACCGATAAATCCAGTTTGAATTTGACTCCATATAATTGCAGGTGTGAATGGAACAATAGAATTAAAGACAGCTGCTGCTCCAATAAATATTCCTCTGCCGGCAAACTGTGAAAGAATTACAGCAGGAAAAGTCCAAAGACCATTTTCAGAAATCTTTTTTGAAAATAATCCGGAAACAACAGCAAATACAGTAAGTTCCAGCATCATAAACGGTAAACGTTGTAATATAGGCATAGGTTCACTAATTGCAGATGTAATTATAAAACTTACAAGCGGTGAAAGCATACCAATAGCAGCACCCCATTTTGCACCCATTAAGCAGCCGCCGATTAGCACTGGTAAATACATTGGAAGGAATTTTATTCCGCCAGTCTGACCAAGTACAAGGTGAAAAATCTGTGGAAGTACAACTGCAAGAGCAATAATCGCAGCTGAAATCAAAGTCTTATATGTAATTTTCTTTCCATATGAAACATTATTAAGAGTAAGTACATTTTCAAACATGATTATATTTCTCCTTATTTTTATAATATTTTATTAGAATTTAATTTTCAAAAGTTTTTGTTATATCTTCCAGAAGTTTGCGTATAGGAAGATGCTGAGGACAAATTTTTTCGCATTTTCCACATTTTATACAATCAGAAGCTTTTCCTCTATTTTGCGTGTGAACTGTATTATAATAAAAGCCCGGATTCCAGTCATCTGGATTAAGAGCGTGTGCATTCATGCATGAGAACAAATCCGGAATTGAAATATTTTCAGGGCATCCGGCAACACAATAACGACAAGCTGTACAAGCAATCAGATTCTTTGAACGAAGAACATCACGAACCTTTTTGACAGCGTTTAATTCTATTTCGTCAAGAGGTTTGAAATTTTTCATATAGCTAATATTATCTTCCATTTGCTGCATATTGCTCATGCCTGAAAGTACGCTTATGACTCCATCAAATCCCGCACAAAAACGTATAGCATAGCTTGCTGCACTTCCGCCGTTTAAATCTGCAAGGATTTTTTTAGCATCATCAGGCATATTTACAAGATTTCCGCCTTTTACAGGTTCCATAATAAGAATAGGTTTGCCAAACTTACGGCAGACTTCATAAACCTTGCGACCCTGAACAGCCTCATCATCATAATCAAGATAATTAAACTGAATTTGCACAACCTCAATTTGCGGGTATTCTGTAAGTATTTTTTCTAAAACATCATATGTATCATGAAATGAAATTCCAACGTGTCTGATTTTTCCCTCAGCTTTTAATTCAAAAGCTGTTTCATAAGCTTTGCATTTTTTAAACATCTCATAATTTCCGGCATTTTGAGAATGCATTAGATAAAAGTCAAAATAATCCGTACCGCACCATTCAAGTTGTTTTTCAAAGAAAGGTCTTATATCTTCCTGTTTATTAAAATAAGTGTCAGTAAGTTTATTAGTAAGCAGGTAACTTTCACGTGGATAACGGCTTGTAAGGCATGATCTTAATGCAAGTTCGCTTTTTCCGTCTAAATATCCGTGTGCCGTATCAAAATAGTTAAAACCGGATTCGATGAAACGGTCAATCATTTTGCAAAATTCTGTTTCATCAACTTGATCGCCGATCATAGGCAATCTCATACAGCCAAATGCAAGTTTATTTTTAATTTTGTTCATAATTTACCTCCTTGAATTTTGTATTTGATTTTTGATTTTATGAACATAGATCTTTTACAACATTTTCTAAAACGTCAAAATATTCTCCAAATGTTTTTTTACAGCATTCAGGATTTATTATTCTAATGTTTTCTGTGCGAAGTCCTGTAATAGCAAATGACATTGCAACTCTGTGGTCATCAAATGTATCTATATCTCCGCCTGTCGGCATGGCAGGATATATTTTAATGCTGTCATTTTTTTCATCAGTCATTATTCCAAGTTCAGCGAGGTTTTTAGATATTGCCTTTATTCTATCACATTCCTGAAAACGTATGTGTCCTATACCTTTTATAGTTATAGGTGCATCGGCGAATGGTGCTATTGCTGCAAGTGTCAACGCTTGGTCAGAAAAAGCAGACATATCAACAATAAATCCACCTTTTAATTTACCGTTTCCTGCACCTTTTACTATTATATCACCGCTGTTTTCATATGTATCTATTTCAGCACCCATTTTTTCAAGTAGTTTTAAGAATTCTGTATCTCCTTGAAGCATTTTATATTTTACTCCTGCAACACTTATTTTTGCTCCCAATAAAGCAGCAATAGCAAAGAAGTAAGCAGCAGCAGACATATCTGGTTCTATATCATAATTTATAGGCTTGTAAATATCTTTTCCGGAAAAGATATAGCTTATTTTATTGTCATTTGATATTTGCTTTTTCACATAAATTCCAAATTCTCTCATCATTTCAACTGTTAGATCCACATAGCTAAGTCCGTGTGAACCAGATACATTTATTACAGAAGGTTTATGCAAAGTTCCTGCTGCAATGAGAATAGCACTTAAAAATTGAGAGCTTTTATCAATATTAACGGTAAATGTATCTGGAATTTCTCCATTGACTTTAGCACCTGTTATATGCAAAGGAAAGTGTCCTTCTTCTTCAAGGCACTGTACAATAGCACCTGCATCTCGTAATGAATCGATAAGCGGCTGCATGGGACGTTTTTTCATTTGTTCCGATGAATTTACTGTATATTCGCCATCGGAAAATGCAAGCATAGTAACTAGAAATCTTGCAGCTGTTCCAGCACTGCCAACATATATTTCTGTATTTTTTATTGGAATATCACCACCAAAGCCAGTGATTTCAATATTGCTGCCCAGTTTGCCGTCCGAATATTCATTTACAGGAAAACCTAGAGTTTTAAGGCATTCAAGAAAATACATTGAATCGTCACTTGTTAAACAGCCATTAAGCCTGCTTTTTCCTTTGGCCATAGCACCTATAAGCAACGCTCTGTTAGTTATTGATTTTGAACCCGGAACATTTACATTGACGATTTTATTTTTATTTATATTTTTTGCTATGGGTATTTTGTATATATTTTTCATTCTGTAGTGCCTCCAATTTAAATATAATATCCATTTAATTTAGTATATCTTATTTATTACCAAAAGTCAAGACGTAAAGATTGAATAAGTTAAATAAAATACAAATGAATTTCATCAATCAACTGCTTGACTTTTATTTAGAATGTGTTATAATATAGTTGATTTATATTGTGTTAATATAAAAAATCAATGGGATGTAGACTTTATTTAGAAATATTTGGAAAGGAATTGTTTTATGAAAATTGCAGCTGCTTATGAAAATGGAATGATCTTTCAACATTTTGGTCATACACAGCAGTTTAAGTTTTATGAAATAGAAGATAATAATATTGTTAAGGAAGAAGTTGTATCTACAATGGG
>CALESG010000039.1 GCA_937907215.1 uncultured Ruminococcus sp. | reverse complement strand
TTTTTGTCAAGTAAATAAATTGTGAATAAGTTCGAAGCCCGTGGAACTCCCGTTCGCTTACCGTCTCTTCTCTTCCTTTTCTTCACTTTATTCATTCGCTCTCTCCCGACAGCTTTATTATTATACCATAACTTATGCCGTTTGTCAACACTTTTTTCGTCAAAAAGTTTTACTGATATTACACTGATTTTATATGCGTTTTGCACAATGCTTTATCACGAGCAACAGCTATATAGCAAAATACAGGCTGCCGCAACTTAACATTGCAACAGCCTGCTCAATAAATCATTAACTAATTATGCTTTTTACTTTCTCTTTTTTCTAATAGTCATAGCACCAGCTGCCAGAGCTACAGCAGCTGCGGCTGTAACAACAATAGCAACCACGCCTTCATCAGCAGTCTGAGCTACAGTATTTGTTGTAGTAGTCTTGCCATTTGATGAGCCGCCGTTATTACCATATCCTACATAGGAAATAGTTCTTGTGGTAGTTGTTGTAGTTGTTATTGCTGGATCCATATTAGCAAGGCCTTCTACAGCAAATGTAACAAAAACTGTATCATCAGCCTTAGGAGCAAATTGAACTGTATCAACTCCGAGATCATTTACAGTTCCATCTGTAGTTACGCCTGTAGTTATATCTGTAGTTTCAACCGCACTTGCATCTGTAGCTGCGGTCGTAGTTGCTTCTGTAGTTACCGCTGTATTTCCATTTTGATTTTTAATAATATTCAAATAATAGCACTTTGATTCAGCGTTTACGCCAAAAGCATCGTCAGTAAGATTTATATACTGAATTGTTGCAGCTGTAGCTTCATCAGCTCCTAACTTCAGACCTGTTACTCTAAACTTAACATCAGCAGCCATTTCAGAATTAATATCACTTTCAAGCACCAAAGAAGTTACAGTAGAAGCTATATCAGATTCTGTAAACTTATACTTTACTGTATATGTACCATTAGCATTAACAGTTACTGCATTTTCCTGCTCTATATTGCCATTGCATGACAGCCACATATTATATGATGCAGGTGCGGTAGTAGAAGTTGTTGTATCAGATGATGTTTCTGTTGATGTTTCGCTTGTGGTTGTTTCTGTTTCGGTTGTTTCTAATGCTGCTTCAGTAGTTGTTGTGGTTGTTTCATCAGCATACGCTGTAATAGATGCCAAAGAAAACGCACCTACTGAAATAACAGATGTAGTAGCCGCAATGATTTTCTTGATAATACTCATTGTATTTATCTCCTTTTTTAATTTTTTTAATTTACGTCTTTATATTGTTTTGTCTTTTACGGTTATTATAGCACATCATATAAATTCTGTCTACAGCAATCATGCACAAATGCATACGTTTATATAGGCATCATTTTATAAATAATACTCAATATTGCAACCTTACTTTTTCTTTTTTCTCATAGTAAGAGCAACCGCAGCCAGAGAAACAGCAGCAACACCGGTAACCGCAATTGCTGTTAAACCGGGGTCAGCAGTCTGAGCTACAGTTCCTGTTATAGAATTTGTGTCAGTCTGAACCGTACTTTCTGTTTCAGAATTCACAGTTGTTACAATACTGCCGGAATCATTTGGTACAGATGTATCTGTTCCGGAATTAGATGACACACCGGAAACGCTGACAGTCACCATCAAATTATCGCCTGCTGCCGCACTTACCGGCAAACTATTGCTGATAGCACCTGCAGCCGGTGAAAAGGCTGTCAATACTCTAAGTGTGATAGTACCACTTGAAGTTACAGACTGAACAGCTTTAGAGGCATCATACGGAACATCTGTTGATAAACCTACTGAATCAACAACTGTGATTTTATCAATTGTTATTTTAGCGTTTGGAAATTGTTCTGCTTTTAAATCTGTTTCTAATATCAATTCATTTATACTGCTTCCGCCTGTAAGGAATGTATAATAAAGAATGAAATCGCCGTCTTCAGAAAACGTTTTATAATTCCCGTCTTTCTGTTCCCATAATTCCTTATCTGCGTTTATTCCCATAAGTATAGTATAAGGTGCATTTTCAGCAGGTGTAAGTATCTTTTCTGCCGCATAAGCAGAAAAAGGTACAACAGTGAAAGCACTCATTGAAGCAGCTACTGTTAGAGTAATCAGAGTTTTCTTAAAAATATTCATTTGGCATACTCCTTTGTGCATTTAAACTCGTAACAAGTTACAGCTAACCTATTATTTAAATTATTATAACATACTTTAAAAATAATGTCCACTGTTATTTTGCACAAAAAAGGCAGTCGAAAAATTACCATTTAAATTTTCTAATTTTTCAAATATTCTAAATTTCCATAATTTCAATCACCTTCTGAATAAGTTCAAGAGGTTTCATATTTTTAGGTACGTTAACTCCGATATAAGGTTTTTTAAGACTGTTAAATATTATTTTCCCACGAAATTCTGAAGCAAGTGCTGTTACCTGTTCCTGTGACGGACTTGTTATGTAGAAATAAATTCTATCACTTCGTTGATTTATCTCTGTAATCCCAAGCTTTGCCGCACGATTTCTAAGAAGTGATACCCAAATAAGTCCCATTATTTCAGTCGGAGGATCACCATAACGGTCAATCAGCTCATCAAGCAGATCAAGCTTATCTTCTTCGGATTCGATCGCCGCAATTTTTCTGTACATCGAAAGTCGCTGGCTCAGGCTTTCGATATAATCTTCAGGAATATGTGCATTTATCTGAACGTCAACAACGCATTCAGCAGCTTTTTCGGGCTTTTCACCACGTTCTTCCGCAATAGCTTCGCCAAGAAGTTTAAGATACATATCATATCCAACAGCTTCCATATGACCATGCTGCCTTCCGCCTAAAATGCTGCCTGCTCCTCTTATCTCAAGGTCACGCAATGCGATTTGAAACCCGCTGCCAAATTGTGTAAATTCTCTCATTGCAGCAAGTCGCTTGGCAGAAACTTCAGAAATCGATTTATCTCTTTTAAAAGTGAAATAAGCATATGCACGTCTGCT
This sequence comes from uncultured Ruminococcus sp., assembly GCA_937907215.1. Lineage (GTDB taxonomy): Bacteria > Bacillota > Clostridia > Oscillospirales > Ruminococcaceae > Ruminococcus_C. Next base: position 8,968 of record CALESG010000039.1, on the reverse strand, counting down.
GCCTCTGCCAACTCTTCCTCTTAGCTGGTAGAGCTGTGAAAGTCCAAAGTAATCTGCATTTTCCAAAATGATAGTATTAACGTTTGAAACATCAACACCTGTTTCTATAATAGTAGTACATACAAGCACATCTATTTCCTGTTCAACCAGCTGCCTCCATATTTCAGACATTTCAGCTTCGCTCATTTTCCCATGAGCAACTCCGATCCTTGCGTTCGGCAGTGTCTGTCTTATTTTAGAGGCAGTATATTCAATAGTATCTACCCTATTGTGAATATAATAAACTTGACCGCCACGTCTTAGTTCACGTTCAATAGCACCGATAATAACACCGAAATTATATTCCATAACATAAGTCTGTACAGGATGTCTGTCCTGAGGTGCTTCCGCAATAACCGACATGTCACGTATGCCGCTCATTGCCATATTTAAAGTACGTGGAATAGGTGTTGCCGAAAGAGTAAGCACATCCACGCCCGAAAACATTTCTTTGAATTTTTCTTTATGTGCAACACCAAATCGCTGTTCTTCATCTATTATAGCAAGCCCAAGATTTTTGAATTCAACATCTTTTTGAACTATTCTATGTGTACCAATTACAATATCTGCCGTACCTTTTTTCATTCGCTCTATGGTTTCTTTTTGCTGCTTTGGTGTTCTAAAACGTGATAAAAGCTCAATATTTACCGGAAAAGCTTCAAATCTTCTGACTGCTGTTTGATAATGCTGCATTGCCAGAACTGTAGTCGGAACTAATATAGCACACTGTTTGCCGCTAAGAACGCATTTCATAGCTGCCCTAAGTGCGACTTCAGTCTTTCCAAAACCAACATCACCGCAAAGCAGTCTATCCATAGGACGACCTTTTTCCATATCTGCTTTGATTTCTTCGATAGCATTAAGCTGATCATCAGTTTCAATATATGGGAATCTCTGTTCAAATTCTTTTTGAACATCATCGTCAGCTTCAAAAGCAATTCCCTTAGCCTGCTCTCGCTTTGCATAAAGTGCAGTAAGCTCTTTTGCCATATCCTTTACGGCACGTTTTACATTGCTGCGTGTTTTCTGCCATTCCGGTGAAGACAGTCTGTGAAGTTTAACTCCACTGTCATCTCTTGAGCCAATATATTTTGACACAAGATCCATTTGAGTAACAGGTACATAAAGATTTTCATTGCCTGCATATTGTATCATTATGTAATCCTTAGTTATATCTTCAAGGCAAAGTTTCTTTATTCCTGCAAATCTGCCTATTCCGTGAAGTGCGTGAACTACAAGATCACCCTTTTCAAGATCCGCAAGAGAACGAAGCTCTTTTCCGGGAGCTGCCTTTGGTTTGCGGCTTTTTGAGCGAAGAGCCTTTGCCTGAGTTATAAGAGCAGTTTTGATTTCCGGATATGAAAAGCCACTTGAAAAGCTGCCGGTCATAATATAAATATGACCTTTTTTCCATGTAGAATCATCATTTGCAATGCTGCATGAAAAGCCGTCTTTTTCAATATCGCTTTTTATAATAGGTAATGTTTTTTCACTTCCTGCTGCAAGCATAATGCAGTATCCCATTTCACAAAATTCCTGAAGATCTTCTATAAGCTGTCGCATTTCTCCACCCCAAGGTGCAGATTGATATGCATCAATGGATAAAAGTTTTTTGAAACTGATATGCTCGCCGCCTTGCAGGAAATTGCTGGCATATACACAAAAACCGCTTTTCTCTGCCTCATTTTGAATAACAGGCATTTCCGCCATATGTCCCGTAAGTTTACTGCAAACAGAACCTTCTTCAAGCATGATTTTTAAATCTTCTTGGTATCTTGCGGAAATATTATTGGAACTGCCCGTACAGCCTGAAAACTCATTGAATATAACAATTCCGAAATCATACTCAAAAATAAGCGGCAGCTTATCATAAATAATTGGTATATATTTATCTATATTGCTGAGCGACAATCCATCTCGCAGCATATCAGCATCTCTTTTTAAAACTTCTTTTACAGCAGATGCACGCTTTCCACGCAATGTACTGGATACAGAATCTATTTTTTCAGCAAGCTCAATAGAGTCACATATTACTTCTTTTACAGGCGGAATAATTATATCTGCCAGTGATGTTATACGTCTTTGGCTTTCAGTACTGAATTCTGAAATAGTATCTATTTCATCACCCCAAAGTTCAATTCTTACAGGATTCTGTGCCTGAGGCGGAAAAATATCTATAATAGCACCACGAACTGCAAACTGACCTTGCCCTTCAACAGTATCTGCACGAACATACCCAATAGCAATAAGCTTTCTTATAAACTCATGGATCTCAATTGTATCATTGAGTGCAAGATGCATTGTTGCATTTTCAAGCTGACTTTTTGGTATAACCGGCTGCATTACTGCTTCTATAGATGCAGAAACTACTTTGCAGGAATTATTCACCACGGCAGAGAGTGCCGATAGTCTGGCACATACAAATTCTCCTGAAATGCCTTCGATCGGAGCTAAAACAATCTCTCTTGCAGGAAAAAGAACTGCCGACTGCGTATCTTCCGATGGACACATATTATTTATATCACTGCAAACACGCATAGCCTCATTTTCATCCGGAGATATTACCAGTACCGGTTTATTTGTCAGCTGGGACAATGTAAGTGCAAGCTGTGCCTTGTGAACTATAGATAATCCCGTAAGAGATACCGGAGAAATACCGTTTTCTATACAGTTTGCAAGACTTTTATATGCGGAAAGTGATTTGAATGTATTTTCAAAAAAGCTCATTTTTCGCTCCTTTCTTAAAGGCAACACCGCACAAAGCTCGCCTGACGGCTCAGTACGTCATCTGTTTGCATATTTCTTGTCATATTTCACAAAAAGCCTCGTGAATACACAAAGTATTCACTGCATTTTTTATTTTATCTGACAATAAATCTGACTGCACATCTGACGCACAGTCTTTGTGCGGTGTTGCCTAAAACGTTTATATCTATTTATATAATATAATTAAATTTATTTGCTGCTGTATTTATTCATAGCCTCATCTATTTTGCACTGAACTATAAGTTCTGCCGCTTTTGCAGCATTTTCAAGTGCAGGTATTAAAAGCTCTTTATCTTCGTCTGAAAATTTGCTTAGCACCCAATCGGCAAGGTCATAGTCCGGACGTGGCTTGGCACCAACACCTATACGAATTCTTGGAAATTCATCTGTGCCAAGCAGTGCTATAATACTCTTCATGCCATTATGACCGCCGGCGCTGCCCTTTCGTCTTATTCTGAGTTTTCCCGGCGGAAGTGTTATGTCATCATACATTATAACAACTTTTTCGGGTGGGATTTTGTAGAAATCTGCCGCTGCCGATATTGCTTCACCGCTTAGATTCATAAATGTTCCCGGCTTGATAAGCAAACACCGCTGCGTACCTATCATGCCATCACCGCAGTCGCCCTTGAATTTCTTTATATTTATATCTATATTATTCCTTTCAGCAAGCTTATCAAGTCCCATAAATCCTGCGTTATGTCTTGTATTTGCATATGCAAGTCCCGGATTTCCAAGACCTGCTACTATCCATGAAATTTTACCGGAAGTATTGGCACTGCGTTCATTTTCAATCGATTTAAAAATATCAAAAATACTCATAATTTACCTCTTAACCTACATCATGCGGCACTGAACGAAACAGCACCGCATGATTTAAATTTTTTATTTGTTCTTACTATCCTTATCTTTATCCTTATCTGAAAAAATTCTTGTCTTAAGCTTTCTAAGGCTATAGCCTTCCTTAACTTTCATCTGACCTCTTTCGACAGCCAGTGCATAATCAGGAACATCTTTTGTAATAGTTGAACCTGCCGCTGTATACACTCCATTGCCAAGCTTTACAGGAGCGATGAGATTTGTGTTGCAGCCAATAAAACAGCTGTCGCCTATAACACATCTTTCCTTGCTTACACCATCATAATTTACAGTAACAGTGCCGCAGCCAAAATTTACTTTCTTGCCGACATCACTGTCGCCTACATATGTGAGATGTGCAATAGAAGTCTGCTCACCTACAACAGAATTTTTCACTTCTACGAAATCGCCTATTTTAACACCGCTCTTTATGTGAGAATTTGGACGAATATGTACAAACGGTCCGATTTTCACATTATCCTCAATAACAGAATCATATGCCTGTACAGAATTTAATTTGCAATGCTTACCTATGATAGTATTATCGATCAAGCAGTTTGGACCAATCTTGCTGTGAGAACCAATCTTTGTTTTACCCTTTAAAATAGTTCCCGGCTGAATAACAGTCGCCGGTTCTATTTCAACATCCATTCCTATTATAACACCATCAGTACTAATAAAGTCAACTCCGCCGTCCATATGCTTTTCAAGTATCTTATGTCTTGCATTTTCACGCAGATTCAAAAGGTCCTTTCTTGTATTAGCACCAAGTATCACGTCTGTATTTTCTGTAAGATAAACGCCGGCTCTCTTGCCGCAGGAAATAGCAATGCTTATTGTATCGGTAAGATAATACTCACCTTGAGCATTCTGAGGTGTGAGCTTTGATAAAAATTCCAAAAGATCAGCTGTTTTAAACCAATATGCTCCGGAATTTACCTCTTTGATTTTTTTCTGAGCAGGAGATGCGTCTTTTTCTTCAACTATTTCGGCAATTCCATCGCTCTCACTGCGAACTATTCTTCCATATCCATAAGGCTTTTCAAGTTCAGCAGTTATAACAGTGACAGAGTTATTCTGTGCATTGTGAAGTTCCAGTGCATTCTTTATGGTTTCAGCATCCATAAACGGTGCATCGCCACAAAGAATAAGTGTATTTCCGCTTGTATCTTTTTTTAGAAATTTCTCCGCCTGCATTACAGCGTGTCCTGTGCCAAGGCGTTCTGATTGCAAAGCAGTTTCATATTTTCCGTTAAGATAATGTTCAATATATTCAGCCTTGTATCCGGTTATTACGCAAATATCTGATACCTCTGCATTTTCACACGCACGTGTTACCCAGCCAAGCATAGGAACATCAAGAATTTCCAGCATAGGCTTAGGTATATCGGCTTTCATACGTTTGCCGTGTCCTCCGGCAAGAATAACAGCTTTATTCATAATTTTAAAGTCCTCTCTATTCTATTTATATTATAAATTAAATCACCCGCATTAGTTATCAGCTTTTTTATTAAACTCAATATCAATATCAAAAAGCAATACACTTATATTATTACAAATTTTAAAAGATTTTTCAAGAGCTATTTTTTAAAAACTTGCATAAATTGTAATTTTTGTACAAGTTGCTAAAAAAACAATGGAAATTTTTTTTGAAAAAAGGTATAGTAATTTCTGGTGTAATATGTTATAATAAGAATACGACTGGTTTGGGTAGGGATATGTGCGACCTCTGCCCCTGCTTTCCGGACATACCACGGACGGCAATTCCAGTTACAACGATAAAAAACTGGAGGTATAACTCGAAATGAAGAAGTATGTTTATTTGTTCACAGAAGGCAACGCAACAATGAGAGAGCTTCTCGGCGGTAAGGGTGCAAACCTGGCTGAAATGACAGGTCTGGGTCTGCCGGTACCGCAGGGCTTTACAATTTCCACAGAGGCTTGCACACAGTATTATGAAGATGGCCGTAAGATCAATGATGAGATCAAGGCTCAGATCATGGAATACATCGGCAAGATGGAAGAAATCACTGGCAAGAAGTTTGGTGATAAGGAAAATCCTCTTCTGGTATCTGTACGTTCAGGTGCAAGAGCATCAATGCCAGGTATGATGGATACAATCCTTAACCTTGGTCTTAACGAAGATGTTGTTGAAGTAATGGCTGCTAAGTCCGGTAATGAGCGTTGGGCTCGTGACTGCTACAGAAGATTCATCCAGATGTATTCTGACGTAGTTATGGAAGTTGGTAAGAAGTACTTTGAAGAACTCATCGACAAGATGAAGGAAGAGCGTGGCGTAACTCAGGACGTTGACCTGACAGCAGAAGATCTGAAGATCCTGGCTGAGCAGTTCAAGGATGAATACAAGTCCAAGATCGGTAAGGACTTCCCAACTGATCCTGTAGAACAGCTGATGGGTGCCGTTGAAGCCGTATTCAGAAGCTGGGATAACCCAAGAGCTAACGTATACAGAATGATGAATGATATTCCTTATTCTTGGGGTACAGCTGTAAACGTACAGATGATGGCATTTGGTAACATGGGCGATACATCCGGTACAGGTGTTGCATTTACAAGAAACCCTGCTACAGGTGAAAAGAAGCTCATGGGTGAATTCCTTATGAACGCACAGGGCGAAGACGTTGTTGCCGGTGTACGTACTCCTCAGCCAATTCAGCAGCTCGCTGACACAATGCCTGAAGTTTACGAGCAGTTCACAAACATCTGCAATACTCTGGAAAATCACTACAGAGATATGCAGGATATGGAATTCACAATTGAAGATAAGAAGCTTTATATGCTCCAGACAAGAAATGGTAAGAGAACAGCTGCTGCTGCTATCAAGATCGCTTGTGATCTGGTAGAAGAAGGCATGATCACAGAAGAAGAAGCTCTTATGCAGATCGATGCTAAGTCACTCGATGCTCTTCTTCACCCACAGTTCGATGCTGCTGCTCTTAAGAAGGCTGTTCCAGTTGCATCTGCACTTGCTGCATCTCCTGGTGCTGCTTGCGGTAAGGTTGTATTTACAGCTGACGATGCTAAGGAATGGGCTGCAAAGGGCGAAAAGGTTGTTCTGGTTCGTCTGGAAACATCTCCTGAAGACATCGAAGGCATGGTTGCAGCTCAGGGTATCCTGACTGTACGTGGCGGTATGACATCTCACGCTGCTGTTGTTGCTCGTGGTATGGGTACTTGCTGTGTATCTGGCTGCGGCGCTATCAAGATGGACGAAGCAAACAAGAAGTTCGAGCTTGCTGGCAAGACTTATGTTGAAGGCGATTATATTTCTCTTGATGGTACAACAGGTAACATTTATGGCGAAGCTATCCCAACTGTACCAGCAAATACAGACAGTGGTTACTTCGGCAAGATCATGGAATGGTCTGATAAGTACAAGAAGCTTGGCGTTCGTACAAATGCTGATACTCCTAAGGATGCAAAGCAGGCAAGACACTTCGGTGCTGATGGTATCGGTCTTTGCCGTACAGAGCATATGTTCTTTGGTGAAGGCAGAATCGATGCATTCCGTGAAATGATTTGTTCTGAAACTGTTGAAGAACGTGAAGCAGCACTGGAGAAGATTCTCCCAATGCAGCAGAGCGACTTCAAGGCACTTTATGAAGCTCTGGAAGGCTGCCCGGTAACTATCCGTTTCCTGGATCCTCCGCTTCACGAATTCGTTCCTACAGAAGAAGACGATATTAAGCTTCTTGCAGATGCACAGGGTAAATCTGTTGAGTCTATAAAGAACATCATCTCTTCTCTCCACGAATTCAACCCAATGATGGGTCACCGTGGATGCCGTCTGGCAGTAACATATCCGGAAATTGCAGTAATGCAGACAAAGGCAGTTATCCGTGCAGCAATCGAAGTTAAGGCTGCTCATCCGGATTGGGATGTAGTTCCTGAAATCATGATCCCACTGGTTGGCGAAGACAAGGAAATGCTGTTCGTTAAGAAGAGCGTTGTAGCAACTGCTGATGCTGAAATCGCAGCAGCTGGTGTAGACCTTAAGTATCAGGTAGGTACAATGATCGAAATCCCAAGAGCTGCTCTTACAGCTGATGAAATCGCAAAGGATGCTGACTTCTTCTGCTTCGGTACAAATGACCTTACACAGATGACATTTGGCTTCTCACGTGATGACGCTGGTAAGTTCCTTAATTCTTATTATGAAAACAAGATTTACGAGTCTGATCCATTTGCAAGACTGGATCAGGTAGGTGTAGGTAAGCTGATGAAGATGGCTATCGAACTGGGCAAGCCAGTTAATCCAAACCTCCACGTAGGTATCTGCGGCGAGCATGGCGGCGATCCTTCTTCTATCGAATTCTGCCACAAGATCGGTCTTGACTATGTATCTTGCTCACCTTATCGTGTTCCGATCGCAAGACTGGCTGCTGCTCAGGCTGCAATCAAGAACAAGTAAGAATAAGTTAAATCAATAAATCTTTGCTGTCCAAATATTCATTGTTTATCACATCAATAACAAGTAAGAATAAATTAAATCAATAAATGAGGTTTCGTCCTCAATAATTTGATTTTTGATTAAGTTTTAATTTAATTTTACAGTAAACTCCAATTTTATGGAATTTGCTAAACGACATCTGATTTTTGTATCATAAGTAAAAAAAAGCATCATGTTTTCGGCGGACAAGCCGGCATGGTGCTTTTTGTGTTAGATTTAAGCAAAGAAAAAAAGGGACTAAATCAATAAAAGTTTTTTGATCCAGCAATTTTTCAAAAATGCTGGTCGCCGTCCGCAGACGGCGAAACGGCTCGGCACTAAAAAAGGTTCGTGCGATAAAAACAGAAAAACAAAGCCAAAAACAAAAATTTCGCATACAAAAAGAGCCTTCTGTCAAAGTAAGGTAAACGACAGAAAGCCTTGTTTTAGATTCAAGCAAAGTAAAAATGCGAAATTTTTACACCCAGCAAGAGCGGAGCGAAGCGACAAATCTTGCGGATGGCTAGATCATTCTTTAAATAGGATATTTTGCTGACGAATAAAATAAAAAATAAAATCATACTAAATTTCACAGAATCAGATCAAAGCTGCAATTCTTAAAGCAACTTATTCTAAATTAAGCAAGATTTAAACCGTCCGCAAAAATTGGTCGCTTCGCTCCCTCTTTTGCTTTGTCAACAAAATTTCGCATTTTTACTTTACTAAAATTATAAGCAAAACCTTCTGTTTTTTACTTTAATTTGACAGAAGGTTCTTTTTGTATGCGAAATTTTGTTTTTTGTTTTTTATTCTGCTTTTATCGCACGAACCCTTTTTAGTGCCGAGCCGTTTCGC
>CALESG010000038.1 GCA_937907215.1 uncultured Ruminococcus sp. | reverse complement strand
GATCTTCACACAACACCAGATCAGTTTATGGTTATTAGTCCTGACGAAGGTGCTCTTAACCGTAATATGTACTATGCATCAATGCTTGGTGTACCTATGGGTATGTTCTATAAAAGACGTGACTATTCTGTAATTATCAACGGACGCAATCCTATTGTTGCACATGAATATCTTGGAAATTCAGTAGAAGGCAAGGACGTATTTATTGCCGATGATATTATTTCCTCCGGTGACTCTATGCTTGATATTGCAGTTGCACTTAAGAAGCGTAATGCAAGAAGAGTATTCTGCTATGCTACATATGGTTTATTTGTAAATGGACTTGAAGTATTTGACAAGGCTTATGCAGATGGTTGTATTGACGCTGTATTTGGTACAAATCTTACATATCGTTCGGATGAACTTTTGAAGAGAGAATGGTTTAATGAAGTTGACTGTTCAAAATATATTTCCTATTTTATTACCGCACTCAATCATGACGCTTCAATTGGAAATGTAATCGATCCAAATCAAAAGATAAAGGCATTGCTTGAGAATAGAAATAAGTGATAAAAGGTTGACATTTTAAAGTAAATCTGTTATACTAAAAACGATGTTGAACGGAATGACTGCATGAGCGTTTTTCAGAGAGAATGTGTTTGGTGAAAACATTTAAACGCAGTGCAGGTGCTACCCGGAAGTCATTCGTAGAAATACGGACGTAAGCTTTGCGTTAAAGGCAGTGAGGAAAACGAAAGCTTCGTTTTCAAATTTGGGTGGTAACACGAAAGCCTTCGTCCCATTATGGCGGCGTGGGCTTTTTGTATTTTTTTGAATATATTATTTAAAAGGAGTATATAATAATGCAGTGGCAGGGATTAAATGATTTAAGAGAAAAGTATCTTTCATTTTTTGAAAGCAAGAAACATACACGTTTGCCGAGTGCGTCACTTGTACCACAAGGAGATAAAAGCCTTTTGCTTATAAATTCCGGAATGGCACCTTTGAAAAAATATTTTCTTGGACAGGCTGTTCCTCCGAATGTAAGAGTAACTACTTGTCAGAAGTGCATACGTACACCTGATATTGAACGAGTAGGACAAACTGCACGTCATGGTACATATTTTGAAATGCTTGGAAATTTCTCATTTGGTGATTATTTCAAGAAAGAAGCTATTACATGGGCGTGGGAATTTTTAACAGGTGAGCTTGGAATTCCAGCTGAGCTGCTTTATATATCTGTTTTTAAGGATGGAAATGATGCAGATGATGAAGCTTATGATATTTGGACAAAGGATATTGGTGTAGATCCATCTCACATGGTTCATCTTGGAAGAGAAGATAACTTCTGGGAACACGGTTCTGGTCCATGCGGTCCATGCTCTGAAATATATTTTGACAGAGGTCCTGAAAAGGGTTGCGGCAAACCTGGATGTGCAGTAGGATGTGATTGTGACCGTTATGTAGAAGTTTGGAATCTTGTATTCAGCCAGTTTGACAGTGATGGAAATGGTCATTATGCTGAAATGAAGCATAAAAACATTGATACCGGTATGGGACTTGAACGTCTTGCTTGTGTAATGCAGGGTGTTGACAATTTGTTTGAAGTAGACACTGTTCAGAATATTATGAATCACGTTTGTAATATTGCCAATGTTAAATATCACACAGATGACAAGACAGATGTAGCACTTCGAGTTATAACTGACCATATTAGAAGTACAACATTTATGGTAGGCGATGGTGTTATGCCTTCAAACGAAGGCAGAGGTTATGTTCTTAGAAGACTTCTTCGCCGTGCAGCACGTTTTGGCAGACTGCTTGGCGTTAACAATGCCTTTCTTTATAAGGTATGCGAGACTGTTATTGCTGAGAACAAATGTGCTTATCCTGAACTTGAAGAAAAGAAAAATTATATTTGCAAAGTAATTAAGAATGAGGAAGAGTCATTTGCAAAGACTATTGATAATGGCTTTGCACTGCTTAAAGATGTTCTTTATAATCTTGAAATAAATGGCGGCAAGATCGTATCAGGCGAAGATGCATTTAAGCTTTCTGACACATATGGATTCCCAATCGATTTAACTTTTGAAATAGCTGCTGAGCGTGGATTTAAAATCGACAGAGAGAAATATGACGAGCTTGTAAAGAAACAGCGTCAAAAGGCAAGAGAAGATCATCTTGCAAAGGCAGGTTCTTCATGGGCTGACAACAGCTTAAAGCTTGATTCTCCTAAGACTGTATTTACAGGATATACTGATTTTACTGCTGAAACTAAGGTAGTTGCAATATTTAAGGGACAGGAAACTGTTGATGTTCTCAGTGAAGGTGAGCAGGGTGTTGTTGTTCTGGAGAAAACACCTTTTTATGCTGAAAGTGGTGGTCAGGTTGGCGATACAGGTAATATCAGCACACCAAGCAGTACTTTTAGTGTACAGAACACAAATAAAAATGAAGATGGCCATTATCTTCACATTGGTACAATGGAAGAGGGAGAAATAAGAGTAGGTGACACTGTTTCAGCTGATATTGATGCGGACAGAAGAAAGTCTATAATGAGAAATCATACTGTAGCTCATATTTTACAGGCAGCTCTCCGTGAGGTTTTGGGTGATCACGTTCATCAGGCAGGTCAGCTTGTAAATGAGAATGAATGTCGTTTTGACTTTTCACATTTTGCAGCATTGACAGCAAAAGAACTTGAAGCAGTTGAAAATATTGTAAATGAAAAGATTCTTTCCGCTATCCCTGTAACAATGAAAGAAATGCCAATAGAAGAAGCAAGAAAGCTTGGTGCCATGGCACTCTTTGGTGAAAAGTATGGAGATGTTGTAAGAGTTGTATCTGCCGGTGATTTTTCTGTTGAATTCTGCGGCGGTACTCATGTTTCAAACACATCTAACATCGGACTGTTTAGAATTGTATCAGAAAGTTCTGTTGCCTCTGGTGTTCGACGTATTGAAGCTGTAACAGGTACAGGAGTTCTTAAACTTCTGAATTCTTATAAGCAGAGCATGAACTTTGCTGCAAAGGCATTGAAGCTGAGCAATGTTGCTGATATAGCTGAAAAATGTGCTGCTATGTCTGCTGAACTTCATGATAAGGATAAGCAGATTGAGATGCTTAACCAGAAGATCTCTGATATGAAGATGAGTGCTATCTTTGATAATGCAAAGCTTATAGGCGATGTAAAGGTAGTTTCTGCAATGATGACAGGCGTAACAGCTCAGATGCTCCGCAAGATGGGCGATAATATTAAGGCTATGGATACTCCTGTTATAGCTGTTATTGCAGGTGTAACAGATGACAAGGGCAATATGATTTGTGCTTGTTCAAAGCCGGCTCAGGAAAAGGGCGCTCATGCAGGAAAAATCGTTCAGAGAATAGCAGCTATTACAGGCGGCAAAGGCGGTGGACGTCCGGATACTGCAATGGCTGGTATAGGTCAGACTTATATGATAGATGAGGCACTTATGGCTCTTGAAAATATCGCAAATGAAATGATAAATAAATAATTATAAAGTGAGGAAGATAAATATGGACGATTGTTTATTTTGTAAAATAGCTGCGGGAGAAATACCGAGTACAAAAGTTTACGAAGACGAAACGGTATATGTATTTAAAGATATAGCACCTATAGCACCTATTCATTATCTGCTTATACCAAAGGAGCATATTTGCTGTGCTGCTAAGATAACTCCTGAAAATTCCTCTGTAGTTGCTCATATTTATGAAGTAGCAGCGAAAATTGCTGAAAAAGAAGGTTTGGAAAGCGGTTATCGTATTGTAACAAACTGCGGTGCAGATGCTGGTCAGACTGTATTTCATCTTCATTTCCATATGCTTGCAGGCGTAAAAATGGGTTGGGGAAAAGAATTTATTCAAGCATCTGAGTAAACTTTATTATAATAGGCATTTGAGTATTGACATAAAAAGATAAAGGATTTGAAGAAATGAAGCGGAAAATGGTTATCATCGGGATTTCGTACATCTTGGGACTGTTTTTTGCTTCATTTTTCACACATAATAGTTTTTGGATAATAGCTGTTATAAGTGCAGCTGCTTTTGTATTTTTAATTTTATTCAAGACTCTTACATTAAAAGCTGTGGTTTTATCATCTATTTCGCTTTTGGTGGGAGTATCTGTTTATTCAGGCTATACTGTTTATAATTATAAACCGATTACTTCTCTTGAAGGCAAAAGCACTATTTTTGTAGGTGAAGTTCAGTCTGTAGATGAATATGCCGGAGAAACTGCATCTTATATACTTAAAGGCGAATTTGAAAATGGTATAAAAGGTTCTGTAATTTGTTTAACTGATAATTATGATTGCAGATACGGTGATTATATGCGAGTTAGAGGTACATTTTCCATACCGGAGAAAACGTATCTTTATGATAGCCCTGAATACTACAAAGGAATGTCTATATTTTTAAAAGCAGATACAGAATGTGTGTATACAGTGCTTTATACAGATGATTATCCGTTTTTGCGAAAGATACAAGATTATCGTGAGCGTTTACAAAGGAGAATGTATTCTCTTTGCGGAAGAACAGGCGGAAGTCTTGTATCTGCAATGCTTTTTGGAAACAGGGAAGGTCTTGATGAACATATAGAATCAGCATTTTATAATGCAGGGTTATCACCCATGCTTGCTCTTTCAGGATTTCATCTTATACTTTTTAGCAGTTTTTGCAATATTGTTGGCAAACGTACCAGATTACAGCGAATAATTCAGTTTTTAATGATAACTATTATGACTTTATTATTTTCTGTTATATCAATGTGGCCAATATCTGTTATTCGTGCCGGTATAATGCTTATTATAGATAAAGGTTCATGTATATTTTGCAGAAGATCTGATTCTCTTAGTTCGCTTTTAATTGCAGTGATAATACTCACTTTGTTAAATCCATATCTTATTTATAATGTAAGTTTTCTTTTATCAGTATCAGGCACGTTTGCTTTAAATAGTTTTGCACCATGGCTAATTAAAAAAATTACTGTTAATGGCTATTTTGGAGTGGTGTTAAGAGATATAATTTCCATAGGAATTGTAACACTTTGCACATTGCCCATTTGCATGAAGTATTTCTCGCAGGTTTCACTGTTGTCGCCAATTTCCAATACGATTTTTGCACCTATGTGTATTCTTATTATTGTATTTGGAATGATAATATTTTTCATTGGCGGCAATGGTTTTATATGCGATATATTCGGCGATATTATAAATGCAGTGTCAAAGCTTTTGGCTGATGGACTTTTGTTTATGCAAAGTCATATTTCTCTTTCTATGGCTTCGGGATTTGATGCTCTTTTAAATGTTTTATTTGTGTTTGTTATAATGACAGTTTTTGTTATAATACTTACAAAAAGCCGTAAAATGACTGCTGTATCTATTATAATATCATTTGCCGTTTTGTTTTCCGGACAATTCATGCTTTTAAAACGGTTTGAAAGTAAGTTAAGGGTGTTTGTACTTGGACGCAACACAGGACAAGTTGTTGTTGTAACTTATGCAGGAAGAACGGATGTTATAGATTTTGCATATGACCGAAAGAACGTCGCTCATCTTAAGAACTTTTTATATGAATATGGTATAAGTAATATCGATTGTCTTTATCTTACTGATAATGTAAGTGCGGCAGCTGTTTCATATAATTATGAGCTTTATGAATTTGATGTTGATACTGTTTTGATTTCTTCTGATATTGATTTTGGCGAGAATAGAACGATTTGCAGAAATCATCCGGTTTATTCAGACTTTTTTAAAATAACTGCACCGTTATATGAAATATCAGAGTATGATATGAAACTTACAGTCAGTGCCTATGGTAAGACTGTACTTGTTCAAAATTTTAATTCAGCACTTCCTTCAGACAGCAGTAATTATGATTATGTTGTTTCAGGGTATAAAAAGAATCAGTCTCTTTTTGAAATGTCACAAGGAGAACCAAGCGGTTTGATGTGTGATGGAAATAATATAGAGATTATAATGAATGATGATGGAGAAGTCTATGCAAGGAGGCTTTATTGATGGCAGTTATAGATTGCAAGGAAATGAATTCTAAGATAAGGCAGGGTGACCTTGCCGGAGTTTATTATTTTTACGGAGCAGATATTGTTAAAATAGAGGATATGACAAAAAAGCTTATCCACAAGGCAACAGACGGCAATGAGACAATGGCACTTACACAGTATGACGGCAAGGAACTTGATATTCAGGCTCTTAACGATGCAGCGGAAATGTTTCCAATGATGTCGCCTTTTAATTGTATATGGATAAGTAATTTTAATGCTGAAAAATTTTCTGAAGAGCTGCTTAAACGTTTATTTAAAGTTTGTGAGAATTTAGGCGAACAGACTGTACTTATTTTCAGTATTACAAGTTTTGACGTTAAGGACGGAAAAAAATCACCTACAGCTAAAAATAAGAAGCTTATAGATAAAATTGCAAAGATAGGAACTGTATGCGAAGCAGTACAAAAAACATTTCCTGAAATTTCAAAATCAATCATTTCAGCTGCACAAAAAAGAGGCTGTAATATTGAACGCAAAGTTGCAGATGCACTTGTTATTAGATGTATGGGAAACACAATTCAGCTTAGAAGTGAGATAGAAAAGCTTTGTACTTATGCAAACGGCAGTGAAATAACAGAGAAAATGGTTCAAGAGCTTGTTGCACCATCTGTTGAAACTACTGTCTTTAATCTTGCTAAGGCAGTAATATCGTTGCATCGTCTGTCAGCAATGGAAGAACTCGATAGGTTATATGCTATGAGAACTGAGAGAACATTTATAGTACACGCTGTGGCAAGTGCTTTTCTTGATTTATATAGAGCTTGTACAGCGTGGCGAGGTAATAAGACCGCAGCGGATATGCAAAAGGACTTTGGGTATAGGTTTGATTTTGTGGTAAAAAATGCTTTTCGTGATTGTCGTAAAATTCAACCAGAACGTCTTCGTGCCTGTATATCTGTTCTGCGTGATTTGGAACAGAAACTTAATTCATCAGCTGCTGATGAACGTATTTTAATGGAAACAGCAATTGTAAAGATGCTTGAAATTGCTTCTGGAAGAATGGAGCTTGAATATGATTAAAATTAAAGAAGCTATAATAGTTGAGGGAAAATATGATAAAATAAAGCTTTCTTCTATTTTGGATGCTGTTATAATAGTTACAGACGGATTTCAGATTTATAAAGATAAAGAAAAGCTTTCACTTATAAGGCATTATGCAGAAACAACGGGTATAATCATCCTAACGGATTCGGACAGAGCCGGCTTTAAGATAAGAAGTTTTATAAAGGGTGCGGTCAAAAATGGCAAAGTATATAATGTTTATGCTCCTGATATTTACGGAAAAGAGTCACGAAAGGAAAAACCATCTGCTGAAGGAAAACTTGGAGTTGAGGGAATAAGTCCCGATCTTTTGCTTGATGCATTTGCAAAATGCGGAATAAGAGCTTCTAATGCACCTAAAAACACTGATCCTATAAAAAAATCGGACCTTTTTATGCTTGGACTTTCAGGCTGCAGCGGCAGCAGTGAGCTAAGACGAAAGCTTCAAAAAAAGCTGGGATTACCAGAGCTTTTGTCTGCCAATTCTCTTGTTGAAGTACTTAATACTATGATGAATAAAAGTGAGCTTATAGAGCTTATGGATAATTTTTCGGATAGGTGAAAGGAGGAATTTTAACTGTTTACTTCGCTTACTTTTATATTTTTCTTTTTACCTATTACAATGATGATATACAGATTTGTATCTAAAAATGCAAAGCAGCCTTTATTTATAATGATAAGCATGATATTTTTAGCAATTTCTGATATTATATCAGCAACTGGAATGATAATTGTTGCTATTATTATAGCTTTGTATGGAAGATTGAGCAAATCGCTAAGAAAAAAGAAAATATTATTTCTGGTTACAACAATTATAAATATTCTTTTATGTGTTGGAAGCTTTATAGGATGGAGCATTTACAACAGCACAAAATTTGAAAATGCAAATTCGTTTTTAAGATTTTGCCCTATAGGTGCGTCATTTTTCTTTTTGCAGGCGTTTCGATTTACAATTGATGTTTACACCGGTAGAATAAATGGCACACTTTTTGTCAATGATTCACTTGATTATCTCTTATTTTATCCACGGCTTGTTATGGGACCTGTTATGACGTACAATGAACATAGGCAAATGCTTATAAACGGTGAAGCTAGTACTGACAAAACAGGTGAGGGTCTTAGTTTGCTTATAAAAGGCCTTTCCAAAAAACTGTTGCTTGCTGATACCATAGGTCTTGTTTTCTTTCCTTTATATGGCAATTTGGGAAGTGAATCAACGCTTTTGATGTCATGGCTTACAGTTCTGGCGTTTGCAGTGGAATTTTACTTTACAGTTGCCGGTTATGGCGATATGGCAAAGGGCGTTGCTTTGTGCTATGGCTTTGACATTCCGGAAAGTTATAAATATCCTCTTCTTTCAGGTTCGTTTTCACGTTTTGATAATGAGTGGAATATAAGCGTGGTTTCATGGATAAAAGAACTGTTTTCACCTATGCTTAGAAATAATAAATGGCAGTATGTTGTTGGAATGATATTAGTTTGGACAATAGTTGGCTTTTGGTACGGACCTCATCTGAATGTAATAATATTTGGTATATGGCTTGGATTATGGATAGGACTTGAAAGGGTTGTTGAAATTAGATGCAAGCATATTCCTAAGATATTGAAAGGTTTAGTATTTTTTATTATAACGTTTTTAGGTTGGATGTTATTTATGTCTGACTCTCTGCTTGATGGTGTAAAATCGATTGGTTTGCTTTTGGGCAGCAGTGCGAATATTGCAAGTTCAAAAGATTTTTATTATCTTAGAAGTTCTGGAGTAATATTGATTATTGCTGCATACAGTGCTACAGGAAATTTCAATATGATCCTTGAGCGTATGAGAAAAAATCAGCTGCTTGCAAGAATAATTTCAGTTATTGGCTTTGCGGTAAATCTTTTTCTTTTTATTTTATGCATTATTGTGCTTGTTACCAGCAATGATATTACTGCATTGCAGTTTAAAGGAGCGATGTGATTATGTATAAAAAGCTTTATGCATGGATAATATTTCCTATAATGATTATTGGTATGATATGGATCATTTTTGCAGCGGTCGACAATGCAATATCAAGCAGTGATAATTTAAACAGTACAAATATGCATTCCGGCTGGAATAGAGCAGATGATATTATAGATGATAAATTGATAGGTTATGACAAGGCACTTGCAGTGCGTACGAAACTTACTCTTGCTTCAGGTAGCAAAAAAGTTGGAAATATTTATATAAGCCGTGAAAGGCTGCTGCGTGAGCCGGAAAGTTTAGATGAAGAATCGCTTGTATCAGTGGCAAAATCAATAAATAATTTTTATTTTGAATATTCTGTGCCGATTTGTATGACAGCATTTCCTGAAGCGGCTGAAATATATACCGAGTGTCTGCCGGAAAATTTAAATGTTCCATCTCAGCTTGACTCGCTTGATGTGTTGTATGAAAATGTTGACTCTAAAATACGTATAGTTGATTCATATCATGTGCTGTCTACTTTTAAGGAAGATTATATATATTACCGTACTGATGCAAGGTGTACTGTAAACGGAGCGTATTTTTTATATAGAAGTCTTATTAGAAAAATGGGATATTACCCTGTGCCTTATGATAGCTGTACTATTTCGCATATGAGAAATGATATTTATGGAGATTTATATGATGTATGTCTTTATGATAAGGTAACGCCTGATATAATTGATATTTACACTTGTGAAAACAGCAGTGAAATAGTTTCCATGCATAGTTTTAATGGTCAGCAATGGAGTGATAGTTCATTTTATGATAAAAACGCTCTTGAGTCTGGTGATGCGAAGAGCTATTATATAGGAAAACCTACGATTTTAACTGAAATAGAAACAAATGTTGAAAATGAAAAGCAGCTGCTTATATTCAAAGATTCATATGCAGATAATATGCTGCCGTTTTTTACTCAGCATTATTCAAAAATAGATATTATAGATATGAATTGTTTAGACAGAAATATTTCAGAGATTGTATCTCCATCTGATTATCAGCAGGTTCTTATATTATGTGATGCCGATACATTTGCTGATGTAGGAGCTTTTAAATATTTAGAAATGGAGAGTGGAAATAATGATTGACCTTCATATGCACAGTACGTGTTCGGATGGACAAGATAAGCCTGAAAAGCTTGTTGAAATCGCAGCTGCGGCAGGCATAACTACAATGGCATTGACTGATCACGATACAATAAATGGTCTTGAAAGAGCAAGTGCAAGGGCATCTCAGCTGGGAATTGATTTTATTCCCGGAATAGAGATAGGTTCTCAGGGTGGACGAGAACTGCATATCTTGGGATATGGAGTAGACTGCAATGACAAGGGACTTAAGAGCTTTTATGAAGATAATAGGATAAACAGAATAACTCGCCGAAATAAATTTATAGAACTTCTTAATAAATCAGGTATTGCAATAACAGCTGAATATATAGCTGATGTCAATGACGGTAAAAGTACCGGCAGACCGCATATAGCACGTGCCTTGGTAAATATGGGTTATGCTGGATCAGTGGATGAGGCGTTTAAAAAATATTTGCAAACTCCAGAATTTTACAGTTGTGACAGACCAAAACCGGATTATTCAGTATCCATTGAAATGATAAGAAATGCAGGCGGAGTGGCTGTTTTGGCACATCCTTATACATTAGGTCTTGATGATATGGAATTCAGACTGCTTTTGAAGAAGCTTGTAATGTCAGGATTATGCGGCATTGAGTGTTATTACAGCAGACACACACCAGAGCAGATAGAATATTATAGAAATATAGCGGATGAATACGGTCTTATATTTACTTGCGGTTCTGATTATCATGGACCGGATGTTAAACCGGATATACTTCTTGGAAGAGGTTATAATGATTCACTTATTAAGGCGAATGTTCCGGAAGATGAAATAATAGAACGATTGAAAGAAAAGATAAGATAGAATTTATATTGATATAAAAAGAGCTGCTGCAAAGTTTAAATTTTGCAGCAGCCCTTTTTGTTATTTTATTTTACAAATAATTTTATTGAGATAATTATTCCTTAACTTCAGGATACACAGGAAGAACCTTGATCTGTTCTGATATACGATTCATAAGTGCATTTGCATCTAAAGGATCTACTACACCATCTGCAAAACAATCTGCATTCGCCTTTTGTTCATCATTTAGCTCTATTGCACCTGCCAATGATTTATTTAAGTATACTATATCAACAATTGAAAGAATACCATTAAGATCTAAGTCGCCATATACAACAGGCTTCTCATCAACAATTGGATTACCGTCATAGTCAACTGCGGTAATATTATTGTCCTTTGCATATTCGTGTGCAGCGGAATCTTTAGTAACAGCCAGAGTTTTATCCTCGGCAATTATAAGAGAACCTTCTTCATTGAATTCATAACCAAAAGACATAGAACCCATATTTTCAACAGAAGCAGGAACGCTTAATTTTTTCAGTGCAGGACAGTTAAGGAATGCTTGTTTTCCGATAGATGTTAATGTATCCGGCAAAGTAACTGATTCAAGAGAATTACAGCCGCTGAATACATATTCATTTATTTTTGTAATATTGTCAGGGATTACTACATTTTTGAGTGCATCACATTCAGCAAATGTATAATTATCAATAGCTGACAGGGAAGTACCAAAGTCGATGTCAGTCAAAGCCTTGCAGTCACTAAATACCCACTTGTTAAGAGTTGTTATTCCGTTTCCAAGTTTTATAGAAGCAAGGTTATCACAGTGTGAGAAAGAACTGATACCTATATTTGCTACACTGTCAGGAATTTGAATAGATTCAAGTCCGCTGCCGTAAAATGAATAGTCACCGATTTTTGTTACAGTTTCCGGTAATTCGATTGACTTAAGACTGGTACAGCCATAGAACAGCTGATCGGTTATAGTGGTAAGTCCAGCAGGAAGTTTTACGCTTTCAAGACCGGAACAACCATAGAATGCCTGTTTACGAATATCATTAAGTGTATCTGGAAGTTCAACGGACTTAATGTTTTGACAGAATGAAAAAGCACCGGAGTTGATTTCTACAACAGAATCAGGGATAACGATATTTTCAAGACCAGTATTTGCAAAAACATCAGGACGAATAGCCTTCAGACCATTTGGAAGATTAACACTTGTCATAAATGCACAGTTTGAGAAAGCAGCCGTACCGATTTCTGTAACACTGTCAGGTATATCAACAGATTTAAGACCTGTATAAGCAAATGCACTATTAGAAATATCAACTACTGTATTTGGAATATTGATTTCAGCAAGTGAATAGCAGTTGTAGAATGCACTTCCAAGAATATGAGTAACGCCTTCAGGAATTACAACTTCTGAAAGGAATGGACAATCCTGGAACATAAGTGTGCTTACTTTAGGAAGCGTGGATGGAAGAACAGCTGATTTAAGGTTTGAACAACCTGCAAAAGCTTCGCTGCCGGCTTTTTTAAGACCTTCTGGAAGAACAACTGATTCAATACCAGACATTGTAAATGCTGTTTCACCAAGCAGTGTAAGACCTGTTGGGATATGTACACGTTTAAGATTTACACAGCCGCAGAATGCACTGTTGCCTATAGTTTCTACAGTATCTGGAATATATATAGATGTGATCTTAGAACTATAGAAAGCATCTTTAAGAATTGCATTTACAGGATAATCACTGATAGTGTCAGGAATTCTGATTTCTGTAAGATCACAGTCTTCAACCAATCCTTTGATTTGAATAGCATCATCTTTGAAATCATAGTCAAAACATTCTTCAGGAGTAACCTCCATGTTTGCAAAATATTCATCGTCATCAGAAGCAGTAGTGATAGCATTGTCCTCTGAAACAGATTCTGTTTCGGAAATTGAAGTGTCGATAATTTCTTCAGCGTATGATGCAAAAGAAGTTGCAAATGTCATTGAAGCTGCTGTTGTAAGTGCAACGAGTGCAGCCAGTGAACGTTGTAATTTTTTTTTCATTATTTTCATTCCCTTTCAAATTTTTTTAAGTTTTCACCTTAATAAATATAATATAAACCGTATCCTATATGGACGTTTGTACTAGTATTTATTATACAATATTTACTGTATTTTGTCAAGCGTTTAAGTTCAATTTGCCATGATAACAATATTTAATTTTTATATTTATAATTCTTGTCAGTAATGAAAATTTTTAAAGTATAAAAACGCTGTTACAAAAAGCGAGCTGCCGCAGCTCAAATCTCTGCGACAGCTCGTTAAATTTAATATGAGTAAGGATCAGTTGCAATTTCAGTTGTAGTTTCTTCTGGTATTGCATCAGTTGCAGATTCTGATTCAGCTCCAACCGGAGTTGTTGAACTTGCTGGATCAGCACTCTTTTCTCCTTCTATTGTTATTATAAATCCGTCTGTATTATTTCCTGAAACGGTGTAGATAGCGTCTTTTGGAATAGTTATTTCAGTTTCGCCGGAGCTGTTTGCAGGGACATAAAAGATCTTATACTCCTTTGAATCAGTACTGTATACAAGAGGTGAGTCGCTTTTATAGCTTGTGAGTGACTGTAAATACTCTTCAAGGCACATATCCTTCTCATTCATTATAAGAGAGTGCGGCAATCCAACATATCGGAAATGATGCGGCATGAAGTTAATTCCCGTAGTACCTGTTTTTAAATCAGAATAACGAACGATAAAACCATATTTCCAGCAATTATCGAACATCCATTCATTACGCTTTGTGAGATAAGGTGCGATTTCGCCGGTACTTGTGATAAGACCTATATCAAATGAGTAACCTGTACTTCTTTCTGGAAGGCTGGTTGTATATAAACTTCCTGTACCCATATAAGTTTCATTTGTGCTGTATATTTGTAGATTTACATAGCCATTATCATTACAGTAAGCATTAAACAAATCAGAAAGCGGCTGCATCATGTCTTGATGTATCTTCATTGAATTGTCACGCGGCTGAATATTGCTGTTTGTATTTGATGAAAAATCAGTTAAGTTTTCCGATCCTATATACGGACAAGTATCACTTACCAAGATAAGCGGACCGGTATGTATTTGACCTTGAGAAAGTTTAATTGTCTGCGAGAAGATGTCTGTCTGTGTATTGTCTGAATTATCTTTAGTATCTTCAGTGCTTTCTTCAGAATCCGGTTCGGTAGTGGTAACAGGTTTGTCATCTTCTAATGTGCTGTTATTTTCAGCAAATGTTCCTTCGGAAGTTATAATATTAGTAGTATCACCGGGTACTGTTGGAGAAATAACATTTCTCCAAAGGAAGTCAAACAGGAATATTAAAATTATAAGTCCGCACAACAACAGAATTATATTTGGAAAGCGAAGACGTGGTTTTTGTTTAGCCATAATGACTGGTTCTCCTTTCGAGCTATCTTTTTTATGATTATTCTTGTGTATCTTCTGTATCTTCAGCAGCAACAGTTTCTGTAGTTGTTTCTTTAGAAGCACTTGCGAGTTCTGTTACGATCTCACCGTTTTCATCAGTTACCAATGCACCGTTTTCATCTGTAACAACAACGTAAACTTCTGAAGTAGTTGTTGTCTTTCTTTTATCAAGGTCAGTAGGCATATCGTATGTGCCTGTAATGGTACCATAAATTGCAAATGCATCCCATATAGGATCCATATCAGTTGGAGCGTGACATGTTACAAGAATATATTCCTTGCCGTCAATTGCTTTTGCATAGCTTGCAAGACACTGTTTTGCTTGGTCGTGGAATCCTGTTTTTGCACCCATTATTTCAATTCCTTTTACTTCTGAACCGTACATTCTGCTAAAAGCAGTGCTTTGCAAAAGGATACCGCCCGGGTGCTGTTGAGTTGAAGTTGTATTATATTCAACTGTACTTAAAATTTTTCTGCAAATATCATTTTTAATAGCTTCTTTCATAAGCACAGCAAGATCTGTTGCTGTAGAATAATGCTTTGCATTATAAAGACCGACTGCATTTGTAAAATGTGTGTTGACCATTCCAAGTTCTTCAGCCTTTTTATTCATGAGTTCAACGAATTTATCTTCTGTTTTTGAAACATATTCCACAATAGCCATTGTAGCATCAGCACCGGATGGAAGTATCATGCCATATAAAAGATCTGTTATAGTTACTGTTTCCTGATCTTCAAATCCGGCACGTGCAGCATCTTGTTCAATAAGAGGACTTATCATGTCGTAAGTAATAGTGTATGTAGCATTGAAATCAGAAATGTTTTCTATAGCAACAAGCAGTGTCATTACTTTTGTGATAGAGGCTGGATTCATTTTTGAATCTGCACCTCTATATGCCAATATCTGGTTGCTTTCTACATCAAGCAGTACAGCATAGTCACTGTAGATATTGGATTTGTCAAGTTTCAAAGCATCGTCGGAAAGCCTTGGGTAGTTTGGATCTATATTATCATTAACATCATCTTTAGAAACAGGATCAGTTTCCGACTGTGTTTTACTTTCAGATGTATCATCTAAAAACAGCGATTGATCTGAAGCGTCAGCATCTGCGGAAGTATTACGTGTTTTCCAATCAGATTTGTTGTTTGCTACAATTGCTGCTGTAGTAAATATACCTATGATTAAAACAAAAACAATTATAAGAATAAATATCAGTTTACTTTTTTGATCTTTTCTTTTATTATAGCCCATGATTACACCTCGTAAAGAATTATAGTACATCAATTTTAATTATAATACGCTACAAGAAAATTGTCAAGACAAATAAGGCAGAAAAGATGCATATCTGACGAATTTATGTGAATTTTGCCTAAATCAATTGCATTTTGCAAAGCTGATTTTTAAAATGCTCAACGTTGTATTTGTTTTTTATCTATTCTTGACAAATATATATCTATATAGTAAAATGTAATACAGAGTCTGTTTTGTATAATTTTTTCTTGATATATTATATAGTTGATGTATTTTATATTAAAATATTTTATATTAAAAATAAAAGGAGCATTTGTATATGAAATGTATAAATTGCGGAAGAGAATTGCCGCCGGACACTGTTGAGTGTCCGTTTTGTATAGAAAATGAAAAACAGAAATTTAAATTCAAAAAAGAAAGACATAAAATATATATTACTCTTGGAATATGCTGTCTTGTGCTTGTTTTAATTGTTGTTGCAGTGTTGATATTCATGCCTGATACATCGTTTCAGAGAGATATGGAAAGTGCAGATGGAAGCTATGCGGTTGCATCATTGTGTGAAGTATCTCCGAATGAAGCATCAGACAGCCGGTATCAGCTTATACTGCTTGACGCTGTAGATGATATTGAAGCAAGATATAATGATCAAACTTGTGGTTATAATCAAACTGTCACGGCTTTGAAGCAGATATATTCCGTAAAAAATCCCGTGGTGCGTGATCATACCGAAGATGTTTGGTCAAATGTAGAGCGTATGCGATTTTATCAAATTTTAAATCATGAGCGAACTGAAAACAGCATGGATGAGATTACATGGAGTTCTGATATTACTATTGCAGCGGAAAGCATTGCGGATGAATATAGTGCGGTAGGTCTTGATTATGAGCAGAATGCAGAAAAGCTTATAAGAAATTTGCTTGCGGACGATACAGAAAAAATAACTGTTTTTACTCTTTTGAATACTGCCAATGCTCAAGATGCACTTGAAAAATACAAAGGCGATTCTGACCCATCAAAAGGAACAGACCTTGTATTCGGAAGTGAAATATCGCTTGCCGGTATTGATGCTGTTTATGATGACCAGAGTGGACTTTGGAGCTTTTTTATTCTTGTAGAGTAAATAATTATAAGGAGATTTGTTTATGATACGTGATTCTTTTGACATTGATATTTCCAATATTAAAACACCGTGTTTTATTACCGATGAAAGATTGCTTAGAAGAAATGGTGAGATCCTTTTGGATATTCAGAAGAGAACAGGATGCAAGATCCTGCTTGCACAAAAGGCATTTTCAATGTTTAGTACATATCCTATTCTTCGTGAATATTTAGCTGGAACTACAGCAAGCGGTCTTTATGAAGCAAAGCTTGGAAGGGAAGAATTCGGCGGTGAGGTGCATATATTCTCACCGGCATACAGTAAATCTGATATTGCTGAAATATGCAAAATAAGCGACCATATAGTATTCAATACGCTCAGTCAATGGCAGCAGCATAAAGATACAGTGCGTTCTTTTGGAAGAAATATTTCCTGTGGAATAAGAGTTAATCCGGAATATGCAGAGGTTGAAACAGAACTGTATAATCCATGTATATCGGGTTCACGTATGGGATGCCGTGTGGACAGCTTTACAGATGAACTTTTTGACGGCTTAGAGGGAATACATTTTCATACAATGTGTGAGCAGAATTCTGATGTGTTAGAGCGAACTCTTCCTCATGTCATTGAAAAGTTTGATCGCTATCTTAAAAAGTGCAAGTGGGTAAATTTTGGCGGAGGTCACCATATTACAAGAGAAGATTACGATATAGAAAAGCTTGTAGATTGCATTAAACTTATTCAGGATAGATACGGCGTTCAAGTATATCTTGAACCGGGAGAAGCAGTTGCTTTAAATGCAGGATTTCTTGTAACAACAGTGCTTGACTTTGTGGATAACGGAATGCCTGTTGCAATACTTGATGCTTCGGCAGCGTGTCATATGCCTGATGTATTGGAAATGCCTTACAGACCGCATATTATAGGAAGCGGTGATCCAAATGAAAAAAAATATACATATCGTCTTGGCGGAAATACTTGTCTGGCAGGTGATATTATAGGCGACTATTCATTTGACAAGCCGCTTAAAGCAGGTGATAAACTTGTTTTATGTGATATGGCTATTTATTCTATGGTAAAGACAAATACATTTAATGGTATGCCGCTGCCTGATATTGCACTTCATAAAGCAGATGGAACTATAGAAATTATAAAAAGTTTTACTTACGAGGATTTTAAATGCAGACTGTCATAATGAATAGATTTGATATATCGCACTGTATTCTTTGTCCTAAAAAATGTGGTGCTGACAGAACTAAAACATCGGGCATATGCGGCGGTGGAAATACTGTTAGGGCAGCAAGAAGTGCATTGCATTTTGGAGAAGAACCCTGCATAAGCGGAAGATGCGGTTCGGGTACGATATTTTTTTCAGGATGCAGCCTGCGTTGCTGCTTTTGTCAAAATCATATTATAAGTCAGGAAAACTTTGGAATGGAACTTACTGTTGACAAGCTTTCAAAGTGTATTCTTGATTTACAAGAAAAGGGCGCTCATAACATAAATTTTGTAACAGGAACGCATTATGTGCCATGGATAATAGAAGCTGTCATAAAAGTAAAGCCAAAGCTTGATATACCTATAGTATGGAACAGCAGCGGGTATGAAACTGTTGAAACCTTAAAAATGCTTGAGGGAATAGTAGATATTTATCTGCCTGATTTTAAGTATATTTATAGAGATACAGCGAGAAATTATTCACAAGCAGAGGATTATCCGGAAATTGCTGAAGCAGCGATTGTGGAAATGTACAGACAAGTTGGGACATCTGTTATAAATTCAGACGGGCTTATGGAAAAGGGCATTATAGTACGTCATCTTGTACTGCCCGGACATAGGCATGAATCTATGGCGATTTTAAAACGACTTTCAGAGATAATTCCAAAGGAGAATTTTCTCTTGAGCCTTATGGGACAATATACACCACCCGAATCAGATTTGTCTTATAAAAATCTTAATCGAAAGCTAACTACAATGGAATATCAAAGTGTGCTTAAATATGCGGAAAATATTGGGTTTGAAGGGTTCTCTCAGGATCTTTCCTCTGCAAAGGCCTTATATACGCCAATTTTTAATTTGGAGGGACTTTTAAATGAATAACGAGAATAACAAAAGCTTAAAAAGTAAATTTTTTCTTATACCTATTGTATATTACATTTGTCTTTGGGCAGTGTGGGCAGCATATACGCTGCTTTTAAGACCTGTGATTTGTGATGCTTTGGGAGAAGAAAATTTTATTTCCTCATTTTTACGCAGTGGTATTATAAAGAATATTGTATGGACGCTGCCTGCTGCTTTACTCATCGTAAAATTCAGAGAAAATTGTATGGTGTCGCTAAAAAATATGTTCACAAAAATAAATCCGGATTGGAAAAGCTATCTTCTTATATTTCCGTTTTTTATTTTATTCGTGGGTATAAGTTCATTTAGAAACTTTGGAGGACTGCATATTTCCGAAAGCTTTGGAATTGATGAGATTATAACAGTTATCTTTGTGGGACTAACAGAAGAACTGGTATTTCGTGGCTGGCTTTTGAATTCTTCTGTGAATGAGAATTCCTCCCAAAAACAACAGTATATTGCCATAGCAATAAATGCAGTTATGTTTTTGTGCATACATTTTCCAATATGGATTTTAGAAGGCAGATTTGTATCTTCTTTTACAAGTCTTGGATTTTTAACTATAATTGTACTAAGTGCAGTTTTCAGTATTGTTTTTGTTAAAACTAAAAATATTATTCTTCCTATTACACTTCATATGTTTTGGGATCTGCTTGTATTTATTTTTGGATGATCAGTTTATATATTTTTAAAATTTACTTGATTTTCTTTTTTTAGTACTGTATAATAGTAATATCTAATATTTTTTGAAACGAGGATTGATTTTAATATGAAAATAGGTTTTATAGGTGCAGGTAATATGGGCAGTGCCATTATGAAAGGCATTGCAGGCAGCAGTATGTCAAGTGAAGCTGAACTCTTTGCATTTGACCCTTTTAAAGATAAACTTGATGCTCTTGCAGAAATAGGGGTTAAGCCAAAGGCAAGTGCAGCTGATGTTGCCGCAGAATGTAAATATGTTTTCCTTGCAATAAAGCCACAGCAGTTTGGAGATGCATTGCCGTCTATAAAAGATTATGTCACTGAAGATACTGTCATAGTGTCAATAGCAGCAGGTATTACATCTGAATATATCCGATTGGAAACTATCCCGAATGCGAAAGTTATTATCGTTATGCCAAATACACCATTGCTTTTAGGTGCAGGTGCAACTGCACTTTCAAAGAATGACGCTGTAAGCGATGAGGAATTTTCAGTTGTAAAACAGATTTTTGATTCATGCGGTATAACTGCTATAGTAGCACCGGATAAGATGAAAGAAATCATTGCAATAAATGGCAGCAGTCCAGCATTTATATATTTGTTTGCCAAAGGCTTTGTTGAATATGCAGAGTCACAGAATATCAGCGGTGATACAGCATTGTCACTTTTTGCTCAAACTTTAATTGGCTCTGCCAAAATGCTTACAGATTCTGGTATGACTGTAGATGAGCTTATTAAAATGGTATCATCACCGGGTGGAACAACTCTTGCGGGTCTGGATGCACTTTATGAAGGCAAGCTTACTGATATAGTAAAAGATGCTTGTGACAGATGCACCAAGAGAGCATATGAGCTTTCAAAGTAAAGCAAGATTTTATTTTCTCATCATACTTGATTTAATGTTATAATATTTATTCCTCCTGCATAAGCTTTATAAGAAACTTGAGCGAAGTGCAAAGAGGAGGAATATTATGAAAAGAATGAGTTTGAGGTTATGGTTGACATCTTACCAAAGACGCAAGTTAGAAATTTCTATTTATGTGATATTGCTTGTCATAGGATTTATGGCAGGAATGTTTTGTACTATGAAGCATGAGAATATGTCGATCTGTAAATTTTGTATTACATATGGAATGGTGAAATCATCAGCAAGCAGAGCTGAGGTATTTCTCTTCTGTTTTTTAAGAAATGGTGTACAGTGTATCTTATCAATTTTCTTTGGTCTATGTGCAGTAGGACAGCCCTGTCTTTTAAGCATTCTTTTAATGAATGGATTTACATCAGGATGTTGTTTGGCATATCTTTCAAGGGATTTTAATGCTGTGATTTTTCCAAGATATATGACCGAGGCAGTTTTCACTATTGCATCATCATTTATAATTTTGCTTGCGGTACGCAGTGCCGTAAGGTTTTCATTAGCTGCTATTGAGGTATATATTTCTGAAAGCAGTGCTGAAGGAATGCGAAAAAATCTTAAGCTTTATTTTGTACGTTTTGGAATATTATTTTTAATGGTATTGCTTTTGAGCGGAATTTATGCAGTTTTAAGCGGCTTCTTTTAATGATTAGAAAGGAATTTAAATAAAATGGGTCTGTTTGGAAAAAAATATGAAAATGCCGGTGCAGGCATCGCAAAAAACGCTCCTAAGAAAAAACCTTTTTTTAGGTTTATGGAGATATTTGGCAGAAAATTTTGGAAGATGATAGGGTTGAATATTTTGTATTCTATATTCTTTCTGCCGCTTGTTGGTGCGATCGCAGTTTTCATCATGAGATACAATGGCTCAATGCCATCTGGTGCACCAACGGTTCTGCTTATAATAGGTCTTGCACTACTTTTTGCAATTATAATTGGACCGGCAACCGCTGGACATACCAAGATCCTTAGAGCGTATATTTTGGAGAAGCCTGTATTTATGGTTCATGATTTTTTCAAGACATTTAAAAATGAATTTAAGTACAGTTGTATATTAGGATTTTTCGATTGCTTTGTAGCTATGTGTATAGTGGCATCTTTATATATTTATCCTATTATTATTGAGCATTATGAAAGCAAGATTTTTTACGTTTTCTTTGCAATTGCACTTAGTGTGGGAATAGTTGTACTTATGATGAATTTCTATGCATTTCTTATGATAATAGCAACTAATCTTAAGATAAAGCAGATTATGAAAAACTCTTTCTCACTTGCTATTATAGCACTTAAGAAAAATATAATTACACTTTTAATAATTTCAGTTATCATAGGAATTTTTGTAGTTCTAATCGTTTTTGCCGATATGAGCATAGCAGTTGTTGCAATGTCACTTTTGCCTTTTATTCCTGCGTCATGGGTCGGACTTATAATGTGCTTTAACAGCTATCCGATTATTCAGAAGTATATTATCAATCCTTATTATGAGCAAAGAGGAGAGATAAATCCTGAGCTTATTGGTGATTTAGGAGAAGGTGCTGATTCAGAGGAAACACTTTTTGAAGATATGGGCGGCAAAGAAAAGCCGGTGGAAACTCCTAAAAAAGCGAGATCTAAAAGCAGCGGAAAGAATTCAAAGCATAAAGGAAAGATTATTTCCTGATTATTATAAAGTTCACAAAATTGTAACTTTACAAACAGTGTGATCTGTGGTATAATAAGTAAGTCATGTACTTGGATATGGGAGCAAACCGCAAGGCGGAATGTCACCTACCCATTTCTACGTTTATGACTAAATATTAAATGAGGTGAATTTATCATGATGCTTAAAGAAGAAAAGACAAGCGTAATCGAGCAGAATCGTCTGCATGAAACTGACACAGGTTCTCCTGAGGTTCAGGTTGCTATTCTCACAAAGAGAATCAATGACCTTACTGAACATCTCAAGACTCACAAGAAGGATCATCATTCCAGAAGAGGTCTTCTTAAGATGGTTGGTCACAGAAGAAACCTTCTTGCTTATATGAAGAAAAAGGATGTAAACCGTTATCGTGCTTGCATCGAAAAGCTTGGTATTCGTAAGTAATTTTATTAAAAAATACGGTAAAAAGGCAGATGGGATTCCTCTGCCTTTCCGTGTTTGAATTTGAAAAAGTATGCAGCGGCGGCTATTTAGCATGAAATCGTGTGCCTTTAAATTTATAATAAATAATAAACAACAAACAACTTATTATAAGACATAGGATTTTCTGCTAAACTGTCGCTGTATAGATTGCTCTGTCTGAAAAGAAAGGAATTTATACAATGTTTGAAAATTACAGAAAATTTGAAACAACATTTGCAGGTCGTCCTGTTGTTGTTGAAACCGGTAAGACTTGTGCGCTTTCAAATGGTTCTTGCTGGGTAAGATATGGTGAAACTGTTGTAATGGCAAATGTTACAGCAAGTGCAAAGCCAAGAGAAGGAGTGGATTTCTTTCCGCTTTCCGTTGATTATGAAGAACGTATGTATTCTGTTGGCAGAATACCGGGATCATTTACAAAGAGAGAAGGAAAGCCATCTGAAAAGGCAATACTCACTTCACGTATGGTAGACCGTCCGATTCGTCCGCTTTTCCCTAAGGATATGCGTAATGATGTTTCAGTTGTAATGACTGTTTTGGCTGTAGATCCGGATTGTTCACCTGAAATCACCGGTATGCTTGCTACTTCTATTGCAATTTCCATTTCAGATATTCCGTGGAATGGTCCTATTGCAGGTATAAGCGTTGGTCTTTGTGATGGCAAGCTGGTTCTTAACCCTACACTGGAGCAAAGAGCTAATAATGACCTTCAGCTTACAGTTGCAGGTTCTAAAGACAAGATCGTTATGATCGAAGCTGGTGCTAATGAAGTTCCTGATGACCTTATGCTGGAAGCAATTATGACAGGTCACGAAGAAATCAAGAAAATGGTTGCATTTATTGATGAAATTCGTTCAGAGATCGGTAAGCCTAAGTTTGAATTCCAGTCAATGGAAGTTGACCATGATCTTTTTGATGCAATTGAATCTGATTTTGCTGAGCAGGTAAAGGTCGCTCTTGATACTGATGATAAAAACGAACGAGATGCAAGACTTCAGCCTATTGCTGATGCTATTCATGAAAAGTTTGATGAAGCTTATCCGGAACAGGGTGCGATGATTGATGAGTGCCTGTATAAACTTCAAAAGAAGATTGTAAGAAATTGGCTGTATGAAGGCAAGCGTGTTGATGGCAGAGGTATTGATGAAATACGTCCTCTGGCTGCTGAAGTAGGTCTTTTGCCTAGAGTTCATGGCTCTGGTTTATTTACAAGAGGTCAGACTCAGGTTCTTACTATTGCAACTCTTGGTCCTGTAAGCGAAGCTCAGAAGCTTGATGGACTCGATGAAGAAACATCAAAGCGTTATATGCATCAGTACAATTTCCCTTCATATTCTGTAGGCGAAACAAAGCCAAGCAGAGGACCTGGCAGACGTGAAATAGGTCATGGTGCATTGGCAGAACGTGCATTAGTACCGGTTATTCCATCTGTAGAAGAATTCCCATACTCTATGCGTCTTGTTTCTGAAGTACTTTCTTCTAATGGTTCAACATCTCAGGGTTCTATCTGCGGTTCTACACTTGCTCTTATGGATGCTGGTGTTCCTTTGAAAGCTCCTGTTGCAGGCATCTCATGCGGTCTTATTACAAAGCCTGACAGCGATGAGTTTATGACAATGGTTGATATTCAGGGTCTGGAAGACTTTTATGGAGATATGGACTTTAAGGTTGGCGGTACACATAAGGGCATCACAGCTATTCAGGTTGATATTAAGGTTGACGGTCTTACACCTGCTATAATCAAGGAAGCATTTGAAAAGACAAGAAAAGCACGTCTTTACATTCTTGATGAAATAATGCTCAAGGCTATTCCTGAGCCAAGAGATACTGTAAATGAATATGCACCTAAGATGTTCCAGACTAAGATTCCTGTAGATAAGATTCGTGAAGTTATTGGTCAGGGCGGAAAGGTTATACAGAAGATCTCTGCTGAATGTGATGTAAAAATCGATATTAGCGAAGATGGAAATGTATTTATCAGTGGCTTGAGCATGGATGGCTGTCAAAAGGCACTTCAGATCGTTCATACAATTGCACTCGATCCTGAAGTTGGTGCTATCTATCGTGGCAAGGTCGTATCTATAAAGCCATTTGGTGCGTTTGTTGAAATTGCACCGGGTAAAGATGGATTAGTTCATGTTTCAAAGCTTGATAAAAGTCGTGTTGAAAACGTTGAAGATATTGTATCAGTCGGCGATGAAATTGTTGTAAAGGTAATGGAAATTAAGGAAGGTAAGATTAGTCTTTCACGTAAGGATGCACTTATTGAAATTGAACAACGTAAAGCTGAGAATAATCAGTAATAAATAATTGAATTTTATAAAAATAATAGGCTGCTGCAAAGTTTAAATTTTGCAGCAGCCTTTTGTTGTTTTCATTATTATCAATCCCTCCATCGCTAGTGGCTTTTCAAGGGATGTTTGCAGCTGGTGTCAGCTTATTGTTTATTTTTTCTAAGGTTTAGAAGTTCATCGGGTGTGAATACATATTTATTATCACAAAAATGACAATTGACTGTAATAGGTTCACCTTCTTTTTCCATCAATTCCAATTCATCTTTTCCAAGACTGCATAGAATTTTTTCTGTTCTTTCACGACTGCAATTGCACTTATAAAATACCTCATTCTCATCAAGAATATTTGGTTCAAGTCCGTCAAGCAGTCTTAGTGCTATATCTTCAGCAGACATTCCATTTGTCATCATTTTTGTGACGGGTGGGAGAGTAGCCATATTTTTTTCAATAGTATCGATTACTGAATCATCAGCGAACGGCAGAACTTGTATTAAATATCCGCCTGCAACATTTACAGTAAGGTCCGGATTTACAAGAACGCCTAGACCGCATACAGTTGGTGTTTGTTCACTTGTGGCATAATATTTTGCTACATCTTCGGCAATTTCTCCGGATACAAGCGGACATACACCTACATAAGGATCTTTAAGACCCAAGTCTTTTACTACAGAAAGTGTGCCGTCATTGCCGATTGCACCGCCAACGTCAAGCTTGCCTTTGTCATTTAACGGAATTTCAACTACAGGATTTTCGGCATAGCTTTTAACATTGCCATGGCTGTCCGCAACTGCAACTAACATTCCAGAAGGTCCGCCGCCCTTAACACGGAGCGTAACAGTATCGTTATTTCCCTTAAGACCATATCCCATCATACTTGCTGCAATTGAAAGTCGTCCAAGACCTGCTGTAATAACCGCAGAGGTTTTGTGTATGCGTTCGATTTCTGATACAATATCAGTAGCGTCTATTGCACATGATACAACAGATGCGTCCTTTGCAATAGCTCTTTTAAGTATTCCCATTTTATTTTACCTCCTATTTTCGTGCAATAAATACCATTCTTTCACTTTTTTCCTGAATGGGCTCTTCAGTATCTGCTTCATAGCAGCCTATGACTTTGAAACCAATTGTTTCAAGGGATTTATGTATTTTTTCAGGTTCATAGGCGTGTTCAATTATTTCTTCACAGCTTCTTGAGTATTTTCCATCTTCACAGAGTTCAAAAAAGTCAAGCCGTATATTTACAGTATTATCTTCAGGTTCAAAGTTGTTTTCCCAAACGCAGTATACACTGTCAGTGTCATATATATATATTTGATTGCCCAGAATTTCACGGTGCTTGTATGGAGTATTCATATCAAATATAAAAACACCGCCGGTTTTCAAGTTGTCATAAACTTTTTGGAAAGCAGTTTGAGCATCGCTGAAATTATCCAGATGATTTAAGCTGTCGAGTGTGCATATTACTATATCAACAGTATCGTAAAGTTCAAGTTCACGCATATCTTGACATATATATTGAATCGGAAGTCCGCTTTCAATTTTTTTGTCCATAGCACGACTGAGCATTCCGTATGAATAATCAGAGCCTATTACGTCATATGACAATCTGCACATTTCTTCAGCCATACTGCCAGTACCGCAAGCAAGATCCAGAAGAACGTTACCGTTGCTTTTTTTGTGTTTTTGAATAAGCTTATGGAAATATTTACTGCGTTTTTTGTAGTCAACATTTTCAGTAAGTTCATCATAGTATTGTGAAAAAATCTCATAACCTGTATTCATAAATATCTCCTATAAAACAAAGGGACGCAGCGTTTAACTCGTCCCTATTGTTTTGCTTTATTTTTGCATTATTTGTTTTTCTTCTTAGCAGCTCTTTCAGGATTTCTACGCTGATTTCCAAAGCTTCCATCGCCTGAACCAGCATTTGGAGCGTCTGGTTTTGCAACCTGTTCACGTTCAGGAGCTTTGTTTTGCTGCAACTTTACAGTCAACAGCATACGAACAGTTTCTTCCTGAATGGAAGCGACCATTTCATCAAACATTTCAAAGCCTTCATAACGATATTCAACAACAGGGTTCTTCTGACCATATGCACGAAGTCCGATACCTTTTTTAAGTTCGCTCATATCGTCAATATGTGCCATCCACTTTGTATCAACTACCTTGAGCATAATTACACGCTCAAGTTCACGAATAGTATCGCTGCCGTAATCTTCTTCCTTGGTACTATAAATAGTACGTGCTTTTTCCTGAAGAATTTTTGTAATGTCATCAGCAGACATTTTGTCAAGTTCTTCCGGTTCATATTCAAGGTCGCCTTCTTCAGTGAGCCAACCCATAAAATGTTCTCTCAAACCAACGATATTCCACTCGCTGTGTTCAGTAAGCTCATCATCAGCATACATTTTTACAGTAGAAGAGATCATCTCATCCATCATATTAAGAATGCTGTCGTGGAGATCTTCGCCATCAAGCACCTGTGCTCTCTGCTTATAAATGATCTCACGCTGTGTATTCATAACATCATCGTAGTTAAGGACATTCTTACGAATGCTGAAGTTACGTCCTTCAACCTTACGCTGTGAAGATTCAACTATCTTAGTAAGCATTTTGCTTTCAATAGGCGTATCTTCATCAACATTTAGTGTACGCATCATATTTTCCAAACGGTCGCCAGCAAATATACGCATAAGGTCATCTTCTACAGAAAGGAAGAAACGGCTTTCACCTTCATCACCCTGACGGCCGGAACGACCACGGAGCTGGTTATCAATACGTCTTGATTCATGTCGCTCAGTACCCAGAATATACAGACCGCCGGCTTCTTTTACAGCAACAGCCTTTTCCTTAACTTCTTCACCGAACTTCATGTAAAGTTCCTGATAAACCTTTCGTGCTTCCAAAACTTCCTCATTATCAGTATCAGCATAGCCGATAGCTTCTGTGATGATTTCTTCTGGATATTCTCTTTTACGCATTTCTGCACGTGCAAGGAATTCAGCATTACCGCCGAGCATAATATCAGTACCACGACCAGCCATATTTGTTGCGATAGTAACAGCACCGAGTTTACCAGCCTGAGCAACGATCTCAGCTTCTTTTGCGTGATATTTAGCATTTAAGACTTCATGCTGAATGCCTTTTTTCTTAAGCATTGCAGAGAGAAGTTCAGATTTTTCAATTGAAATAGTACCGACCAGAACAGGCTGTCCTTTTTCATGACAATCAATTATTTGGTCAATTATAGCACGATATTTAGCAGCTTCTGTACGATAAATAAGGTCGTTATGATCTATTCTTTGAACCGGACGGTTTGTTGGTATAGCGATAACATCCAGTTTATAGATCTCACGGAATTCATCTTCCTCTGTCATAGCAGTACCGGTCATACCGGAGAGCTTATTATACAAGCGGAAATAATTCTGGAATGTAATAGTTGCAAGAGTCTTTGACTCACGCATAACCTTTACATTTTCTTTAGCTTCAATAGCCTGATGCAGACCGTCATTAAATCTACGGCCAAGCATTTTACGGCCTGTAAATTCATCAATAATAACTACTTCGCCGTCTTCAACGATATAATCAGTATCCTTATGCATAATACCGTTTGCCTTAAGAGCCTGATTGATATGGTGCATAAGAGTCATATTATCAGGATCCATGAGGTTGTCAATAGCGAAATAATCTTCAGCTTTCTTTATACCACGGCGTGTAATAGTTGCGGTTTTAGCCTTTTCATCAACGATATAGTCAGCTTCCTGATTTAATTCTTCCTGATCCTGTTTAGAATCTGTTTCAACGATAACAGTAGGAGTCAGGGTCTTGGCGAATTTATCAACAACGCCATAAAGTGCTGTAGACTTGTCGCCCTTACCGGAAATGATAAGAGGAGTTCTTGCTTCATCGATAAGAATGGAGTCAACCTCATCGACAATAGCGAAGTTGTGTTCTCTTTGAACCTTGTCCTTTTTGTAGATAACCATATTGTCACGCAGGTAGTCAAATCCGAGTTCGTTATTTGTACCATATGTAACATCGCAGTTATAAGCTTCACGTCGTTGGTCATTGTTGAGTCCGTGAAGAATACAGCCTACTGTAAGACCAAGATAACGTAAAACCTTGCCCATTTCGTCTGACTGTGTTTTTGCCAGATAGTCGTTTACTGTTACGATGTGAACGCCTTTACCCGGAAGTGCATTTAGATAAGCAGAAACGCAGGCAACCAAAGTTTTACCTTCACCGGTTTTCATTTCTGCGATACGGCCCTGGTGCAGTACTATAGCACCTATAAGCTGTACAGGGAATGGTTTTTTGCCAAGTACACGATAAGCTGCTTCACGAACAGTTGCCAGTGCCTCAGGAATCATAGATTCCAGTGTTTCGCCTGTTTCAAGACGTTCACGGAAATCAAATGTCTTTTGCTTAAGCTCTGCATCGGACAGTGCCTTATATTCCTCATCCAGAGCAAGGACTTTATTTTTAATCGGTTCGATTCTTGCCAGCTCTCTTTTGCTATATGAGCCGAACAGTTTACTAAAAATACCCATCAGTCTACCGCCTTCATTTAAAAGTATACATCTTAAAGTATATCACAATATTTATATTTTGTCAACCACAATTTTTTAACACTTATTTTAACGCTTTATAATATGAACATATATCACGCATTTTACATTCTTCACATTTAGGTTTTCTTGCTGTGCAAGTATCTCTGCCGAACTGAACTATTCTGTGGCAGAAGTCCGAAGAACGCTCAGGCGGAACAAGAGGAAGGAGGTCTTTTTCAACTTTAAAAGGTTCTTTGTTTTCAGTAAGACCAAGTCTGCCTGTTATTCTGATAAAATGTGTGTCTGTTACAATCGCAGGCTTTCCATAGACATCTCCAAGTATTAAATTTGCAGTTTTTCTTCCCACACCGGGCAGAGTAAGAAGTTCTTCCATAGTATCCGGTATTTTGCTGTCATATGTTTCGATAAGTCTTTTTGACATTCCTATAATGCTTTCTGCCTTTGTTCTGTAAAATCCGCAAGGTTTAATATCCATTTCGAGTTCTGAAAGGTCTGCATTTGCAAAGGATTCCAGTGTTGGATATTTCTTAAAAAGAGTTTGAGTTACAATATTCACTCTTGCGTCTGTGCATTGAGCGGAAAGACGAACTGATATTAGCAGTTCATATGGCTTATCATATTTTAATGCACAAGCTGAATCTGGATATATTTCTTCCAAAATATCGCATGCCTTTAGAGCAACTTCTTCTTTTGTATATGTCATAAAAAGCTCCTTATTTGTTATCTGTTGTCTATTTTTTCCGGATAAAGATCGTGGTGAGTAAGTCTTTCCCATGCAACGTTTTCCCACTTTGTACCTTGTTTTCCGTAATTACAGTATGGGTCGATCGAAATTCCGCCTCTTGGTGTAAATTTACCCCAAACTTCAATATAAAATGGATCCATAAGCTTTATAAGATCGTTCATTATTATATTTACACAGTCCTCATGAAAATCGCCGTGATTGCGGAAGCTGAAAAGATAGAGCTTTA
Source organism: uncultured Ruminococcus sp. (assembly GCA_937907215.1). Taxonomy (GTDB): domain Bacteria; phylum Bacillota; class Clostridia; order Oscillospirales; family Ruminococcaceae; genus Ruminococcus_C. Next base: position 16,215 of record CALESG010000038.1, on the reverse strand, counting down.
AAGATTTGCTTTCAACCATACGAATATTTGGAACATATGAAATATAGATAGTTGCAAAATCAGGCTGACCTGTAATAGGGCAAAGACTTGTAAACTCCGGGCAGTTGAATTTTACGAAATAATCTCTTCCAATATGTTTGTTTTCAAAAGTTTCCAATACTTCAGGAGCATAGTCAGACTTATATTTTGTGTTTTGATTTCCAAGAAGGGTTATGCCTTCTGTTTCAGATTTAGTTCTTCCTGTCATTTTAATTTTCCTCCATAAGCGGGTCTGTGATGCCGTTTGCCTTAAAAGCTTCTATTCTGTCACGACAAGTTCCGCATATACCGCATGGTTTATCTCCGCCTTCATAGCAGCTCCATGTGAGTTCATATGGAACTTTTAATTCCAGTCCAAGCTTTACAATATCTTTTTTAGTCATGTTTACAAAAGGTGCTTCAATGCTTACCTGCTGTCCGCTACCTTCATAAATAGCCTTTGCCATAGCATCATTAAATACAGATGAACAATCAGGATATGCATTTCCGGCTGCATCATCTGCATGAGGTCCATAGTAAATTACATTACAGCCATGCGAAAGTGCTATGCTTGCAGCAGAGGCAAGAAAAAGACCATTTCTGAATGGTACATATGTAGATACCGGTGACCCATTTGTTTTTAATAGCTGTTCAGAGTAGCTTTCTTTAGGAATTTCATCATTAGAATTTTTCAAAAGTGAACAGTTTGAATCTTTAAATATGAGTGATAAGTCAAGAGTTTGCCATTTTACGCCATAGTATTTTGTAAGCTTTTCAGCAGATTTTATTTCCTTATTATGTTTTTGACCATAGGAAATTGACAGAGCAATAACATTTTCTGCTCCATGTTTTTTTACTGCCAGTGCAAGACAGGTCGTGCTGTCAACTCCGCCGCTGAATAATACCATTGCTTTCATTATATAATCATGCTCCTTTTTAATCCATTACAAGACTCTGCAAGAATGTGTCATTTTCATATTTTCCACAGAATGTTGTAGTAGTTGTTTTTGCCGGAAAGTTTTTTATTCCTCTTGCTGTCATACAGCTGTGGGACGCTGTTATAACAACTCCTATATCGTCCGAACCTGTAGCTATTTTCATTATTTCAGCAATATCCTGTCCAAGTCTTTCTTGCAATTGAAGCCGTTTTGCTGCCATATCACAAATACGTGCAATTTTGCTAAGACCTATTACTTTTCCATTTGGCAGATATGATACATTTACGTGCATATCGTACATTAGAGCCATGTGATGTTCACAGTAGCTGTAAACAGTAATATCACGAACAGTTACCGCAGAACCTTTTCCGACAGCCTTTGTTTCTGCAAATGTTTTTTCAAACATATCCGCAATCTCTTTATTGCTGTATGAAATGCCTTCAAACACTTCGGCATACATTCTTGCGACACGTTCCGGAGTTTCCAAAAGTCCTTCTCTATTTGGATCTTCGCCTAGCGCCTCCAGAATCCCACGTATATGGTACGCAATTTTTTCCTGATTGATCGCCATTATCTTTTACCTCTTTGCATTTATAATTTAAAACTTGTGTTCATAAGGAAGCTGTGCGGATTATCCTATGAAAACAAGTTCTTATACTCCACGTTCGTTTGGATCCCATATAAACTTGTGCATTTGCAATTGCAGTCTTGCATTATTGAGCTTTTTCTTTTTCATGAATTCAACTATTTCAGCCGGATCGATTTTTCCAAATACCGGACTAAAATAAACATGACAGCGTTTTGTAAGGCTATATTCTTCTATTATTTCAAAAGCTCTTTCAAGGTCACTGTCAGATCCGGCAACAAATTTAATGCAGTCTTTTTTCTCTATAAATGCTATATTTTCATTAAGAATCATTTTATCTTCCATACCGCTTGAAGGAAGCTTATAATCCAGAGTGAATATTGGTCTGTTATTTATTTTAGAAAACTCTTCTATATTCACACTGCCGTTTGTTTCAATTTCTAAGCTAAGCGAATTTTCTTGGGATAAACAGGCTATAAGTTCTTTTACATATGGTGATGTCAAAGGCTCACCGCCTGTAAGAGTCACGTTTTTAATGCCCGTTTGCAAAACAGTTTCTTTAATTTCATTTGCAGTCATTTTTACAAATTTTGCGTTATCTGAATTTGCCCACATTGTATCGCAGTAACTGCATCTTAAATTACATCCGCAAAGTCTTATAAATACTGCAAGTTCACCGGCTCGTGTACCTTCTCCATTTATGCTTGTGAAAATTTCAGCAACCTTAAATTGATGTTCCATATAATTAAATCTCCTCATAAACGGCACAATTTTCCGGCGTTTCATAAACAGCCACGCTTTTTACGGGAATTCCTTCTTGCTTTAATAGTTCAAAGAAATATTTAGCAAAGCATTCAGCAGTAGGTCGAAAGGGAAGGGCTATTATTCTAAAGTTTTCTTCTTTTAATGAATCAATAGTCTTTTCTTTAAGAGTACCGTCTTCATATAGCAGTGCATGGTCAAAGTGATCAGCGATTTTGCGTACAGCTTTTTTTAAATCGCCAAAGTCAATTACCATACCTCTGCACTGACCTGTTTTTTGAAGTTCTGTTTCTGATGCCTGTACTTCTATTTTCCATCTGTGACCATGCAGGTTTGAGCATTTGCCGTCATATCCGCTTAAAAAATGTGCACTGTCAAATTCAGCTGATGTTTTTAGATAATACATATATTTTCCTCCAAAAAAGCGGCTTTCCACTATAGAAAAGCCGCTTGATACACATTATAACAAATTTCTAAAATTTATTAAAAAGGTTTTTTGCTGCCCGTAGTTTTATTTTATGACAGGATGGTGCAAACGAACTGTCAGATAAATTATATCATATAAAATCATATATGTCAACCAATAAAAAGCCGGATGCTTCAAGATTTTAGTCATAAAACACCCGGCTTTTGATATTAAATTAAGATTGCTTAAAAAACATAAGTACGAACAGGTAATGAAGAGATGCTTTGTGCTAAACGATTCATCAAAGCTGTTGAATCATTAGCGTTAATGGTTTTTGTACCGTCATCGTAACAGTCAGCATTTATAAGCTGAGTTGGCTCAAGTGTTAAAACATTAGCAATATACTTATTTAAGTATACAAGGTCGAGCATTGATATAGAACCATCAAGATTTAAATCACCGTATTTTACATCGCCAGGTATAAATGCTGTAGTGGTTGTTGTAGTAGTTGTTTCTGTTTCTGTAGTAGTACCTTTTGTAGTTTCTGTAGTAGAAATTGTTGTTGTTTCTGTAGATGTTTCTGTTGAAGTTGCTGTTGTTGTAGTTGTGGTTGTATCTGAGCTTGAAGAAGATTTGATTATATAAGCGTCTGTGAGAACAACATTGGAATTATCAATCTGTTCGCCGGAAGCATCGTTTGTCCACCATACCTGAACCATACCGGTTGTTTGATTCTGAGCAGCCTTTGCGATATTAGCTATCATTTCTTTATCTACTACTTTGTCTTCACCATTGTTGTAAGTGATTTCAGACGGTTTAGTAAGATCAATTTTTATTGTATCAGATCCTGCGATCTGCCACTGATATGATACCCAGTAATCCGTGCCTGCTTCAGCAGCAGAAATACCAACACATCCATTTGCAAACTTTACAGATTTATCTGCCTCAAGCTTAATGTACAGTGTATCGCCAATTGGTTCATTTAGTGTGAATGTATAACCATCAGCACCTTCCTTGATTTCAGCCTTTATTTCTGTTGTAGGACCGGGTTCTGTAGTTGTAGTGGTTGTTGTTGTGCCAGTTGGCTTGGTGTCTGTAGGCTTTGTTGTTATATTTCCATTAGTATAAAGATCTGCCGGAAGTTCGTCAAGGGTGATGCAGTAATCACTCTGATACATATCAATAGTATCTTTTTCAGTATTAAACATTGGGTCAGATAGGAAATTAGGGTTGTCACTTTCAGCACTTCCATTGCCGTCATACCATGTACAGAAGTAGAGCCAGCCAGCCTTTTCAGATGTCAGATTATCAACAGTAGAGAAGCTGTCGTTTTCAGCCATAGCTACCATCTTTTTGCTGCTGTATTTTTCCATAATTCCATAGAATGTGCTTGCAATGGCACTGTCATTATGGTAAACACGCTTAGAACCTGTAGACCAGTCAGTGCAGCTGTACTTGTCATAACCGATAATATCAACATATTCATCGCCAGGATACCAGTTGGCAGAAGTGTCAAAGTTGTAGCTGTTCCATTCCCAAATTATATTGTGAAGATCATAATCTTCTGTGAGGGTTTTATATGTAAGTTTCCAGATGTCTTTGTAAACAGCAGAACCTTCTTTACCCCACCAGAACCAAGAACCGGTTTCTCCACCGCCGCCTTCTGCTTCATGAAGAGGACGGAAAATCAGCGGAACATTTTCGTCTTCAAGCTTCTGAATTTGTTTAGCGAGAGCGTCAAGTGCTGCAAGATAGTATTCACGCTCAACAGTACCCTCAACCAGAACATTTGAAGTTACAAAGTCAGTTTCCTTTGGATTGTATGTTGCATCATTCCATGTAATATTTGTATCTCCGACTTTATAATTTGCCATTTTCTTTGGAACAGTGATATGCCATGAAGCAGTTACGATACCATTTTTGTTTTTTACCCAATCGATCATTCTGTCAGCAGTTCCATCTTCTGAACCATAAAGTATGTTAGCACTATTAAGGAAGTCAAAACCTCTTATAGCAGGATAATGACCTGTCTTATCCTTAAGATATTCAAATTCATATTCAAAGTCATGAGGACCGTACATATAAATTTCCTGTTGACCTGAAATGATATGGCTGCCGTAAACAGACGCCATATAATTCATCAGATTCTGAGCTTCCGGAATAGCTTTTGGGTCTGTACAAGTTGTATCTGATGCTTTAATATCAGGAAGAACCGCAGTTTCTATTTCAAAATAGTCAAAGGTTGACCAACCCCATGATTTTTCAATTGAAAGTGTATTTTCGCCTTCCTGGAGCTTTATAGATTTAACAACAATCTTTTCAAAGCCTTCGCTTGCAGGCATAGCAAGCGCACCCTGAGATACTCCGTTTATAGACATATTCTGCTGTTTAGTAGTGCCAATGCCTCCGCCATAGATATTGAGGTTATAGATGCCGGAAGCTGGAGCATTAAACTTCATGGTTATTGTGCCGCTTTCGGTCATTTTTAGATATGAGCCGCCGCTTGCAGCAGCATCGCTTTCTACTGTTACTTCACCGGTAATAACGGCATTTTCAAATTCGTACTTTTCATTTGCCGCCAATGCACCTATATTAAGTGCGGAAGCAGCTGCCATATTCATCGCAAGAACAGATGCAATAAATACTGACGTTGATTTTTTTATCTTTTTCATTCTTTATATATTCCTCCCTTATATTATTTAGGCATTATTAACTTAAAAAAGTAAATTCTACCATAAATATAATATCATGAAAAATTATTATTGTCAACCACTTTTTGAAAAAAACATTCGTATTTTTTGAAGTTTTTTGTGCAATGCGTTATAAGTTTATTCTACCTGAATTGATTTCCTTCAGGTTTATATTGGAAACCGACTTTTTCGAGCTTTTCTGTAAGTTCGGTTTCGTCTATGCCAAGTGATTTACACAGTTCTTCGAGCGATGAATATTCATCTCTTAGTTTAGTATTTATCACACTCATTAACATGATAGGGTCTTTTGGAAGATTCATTTTTTATTCTCCTTTAATAATAATTTTATTTTAGTAATTTTATATAGTTTACATAAAAAATCTACATTAGTATACCATGTATAAAAAATATTGTCAACTGTATTGCATTATTATTAAAAGTGTGCTATAATAAATAGAATTAAATCAAGAAAATTCTTGATTTAATTCTTGATTTATTATATATTAGGAGGTGTTTATATGCAAATAAAAGAATCTGCTGAAAATTACCTTGAAACTATACTTATCTTGAGTAAGGAGATCGGAGGGGTTCGATCTATTGATATAGTAAATGAGCTTTCATATTCAAAGCCGAGTGTAAGCATTGCGATGAAAAATTTGCGTGAAAACGGCTTTGTTCAGGTGGATAAGAATGGGTATATTACTCTTACTGATAAAGGACGTGATATTGCGGAAACTATGTATGAACGGCATACTGTTATTTCACGTTGGCTGAGATTTTTGGGTGTTTCGGAAAAAACTGCAATTGATGATGCGTGCCGTATAGAACACGTGATAAGTGCGGAAAGTTTTGATGCTATGAAAAAACATTTTTTTGAAAATGAGGAGCTTGTAAAGTAATATTATAATATCATTTGTTTTTATAATTATTTATTTGGCATTTCACTTGCAATTTTTATGCAAAAATGGTATAATATTTTTAAATTAAAATTATAGGAGGCATTTTTTATGAAAGAACTTTCTTCAAATGCAAAAATAGAAACTAAATGTCTGCACGCTGGATATACTCCTGAAAACGGTGCTCCTGGTGTAATGCCTATAGTGCAGAGTACAACATATCGTTTTGATTCTACAGAACACGTGGCAGCACTTTTTGATATGCCTACTGAATGTATGTATTCACGTTTTGCAAATCCTACTTGTGATGCTGTTGAAAAGAAGATAGCAGCACTTGAAGGCGGCAGCGGTGCAATGCTTACTACCAGCGGACAGGCAGCTTCACTTTTGTCTATCCTAAATGTTTGCAGTGCAGGAGATAGTTTTATTTCCGTTACTACAATTTATGGCGGTACAGTAAATCTTTTTGGTGTTACTCTCAAGAAGCTCGGCATTGAATGCATATGGGTGGAACCTGATGCAACAGATGAAGAGATAAAGAAGGCATTCAAGCCTAATACAAAGGCTGTTTTTGGTGAAACTATAGCAAATCCGGCACTTACTGTTTTTGATATAGAGCGTTTTGCAAATATTGCACATGAACAGGGTGTACCGCTTATTGTTGACAACACATTTGCTACACCTATTCTTTGCAGACCTTTTGAATTTGGTGCTGATATAGTTATTCATTCTACTACAAAGTATATGGACGGTCATGCTGTACAGGGTGGCGGCGTTATTGTTGACAGCGGTAATTTCGACTGGGCAGCAAGCGGAAAGTTCCCTGATTTTACAGAACCGGATGAAAGCTATCACGGCGTTGTATATACAAGAGATTTTGGCAATATGGCTTATATTATCAAGGCAAGAATGCAGCTTATGCGTGACTTTGGCTGCTATCCGGCGGCTAATTCTGCATTCCTTTTGAATCTTGGTCTTGAAACAATGCATGTACGTATGGAGCGTTATTGTGAGAATGCGCTTAAGGTTGCAAGCTTCCTTAAAGAATCTGATAAGATAAACTTTGTAACATATCCGGGTCTTGAGGGAGATAAGAATCATGCTCTTGCACAGAAGTATCTTCCAAAGGGTACTTGCGGTGTTATTTCATTCTCAATAAAGGGTGGAAGACCGGCAGCTGTACGTTTTATGGATTCACTTCAGCTTGCAAGCATTGAGGTTCATGTTGCAGATATAAGAACTTGTGTTCTTCATCCGGCATCCGCAACACATCGTCAGCTTACAGAAGAACAGCTTGTAGCAGCAGGTATTGACGGCGGACTTATTCGTTTGTCTGTAGGTCTTGAAAATGCAGACGATATAATCGCCGATGTAAAACAAGCACTCGAAAAGGTTTGATTTGCAAAAAATATAATAATTTAGAACTTGTTCTCATAGGATTTGTGCGTAGATTTTCAAGCATAATTTTACTGAGTTCAAGACGAAAAAGTGAAAGCATACTATCGTATGGTGAGCTTTTAAGGCGCAGCAATCGGTAAAATTTGCCGAAAAGATGCGTGCAGTATCCTATGAGAACAAGTTCTTATATTCTGGAGTAGTCCGCAAATATATTGAAAAGGAGTGTGAGTGTCCATGCTTCTACATGAATTTTTTAATATAGGGCTTGGAGGCTCACTTTCCGAAATCGATAAAGAAATATTTAGACTTATGCTTTCGCATTATAATCATCGAGCAATGGGTGCAGATGCGGGAAAGGTGTTTTTTGATAATATGTTGAGTGGGCCGTTATATAATATGAGCAGTGAAATGTTCAGAGTGATTATATCACATTTAAATCACAAGGCATTATGTGCTGATACAAAGAGAAATATAGTTATAACCTGTGACCTTATTCTTGAACCGGATACATCGCCTCAGGATGAATTTGCACTGTTCAAATATCTTTTTAGCAAGGAACATGAAAGTGGTCTTTTGCCGTATTACATTATGAATGGAAATTCTCCGGAATATGGAGATATACGTGAAATGTACGGCGACAGAATAATTCCGTATACAGCAGAAAAGCATATGGAATTTGCACTTAATTTAAGAAAATTGCTTGTAAACACAAAGTTTATATGCAGCGGCTTTCAGGTTCTTCATGCTCTTAACATAGGTCTTACAGACGCTGTTAAGAAAAGTCCGTATGTATATCTTATATTTACACAGCACGGTGTAAACTTTTTTAAGGATAATTTTATCACTCAATCTGCTTACAGTTCTTTTATATTTGACAAGATAATGATAAGCAATGACTTTGAGCGAAATCTTTTTATAGAAAAAGGCTGTTACAATGAAAATGACCTTATACCGAATGGTCTTTTCAGATGGGATCTTTTAAGTGCAGATAATGCAGAACATGAAAAAAGTATTTTTATTTACTTTACGCATAGGCGTTATCTTAGAGATATGGAAAACATAGAAGATTCTGTTTATGTAAAGACAATAGCAGGGCTTTTAAAGGACGAACGCTTTATAAAGATGGTCAAGGAGAACGGTTATACTTTAAAAGTTGCACTTCATCATACAGTTCTTTCTGTATGCGGAAAGGATATTCTTGGGGATATACAAATCTTAGAGGATGCTGAAATTGCAGACGCAAAGAGGAATTCAGCTATTCTCATAACAGATTATTCATCAATGTGCTTTGAAATGTGGTTTCAGCATAAACCTGTTATTTTCCTAAATGTTCCTGACAGTGAAGATTGCATTGAATATGGACATAAAACAGATCTGCCTGCTCCTTATGAGGGCAAGGAAGATTATATCTGGGGTGTTGTGAATACAAAAGATGAATGCATAGATATGCTTGAAAGTTATATAAAGACGGATTTTGTATTTACAGAAGAAGACAGCATTAAGCGAGATAAATTTTTCTATTATAATTCTGATTATAGAAAGCGTTTTTGTGAATATCTTGTTTCCATGAAAGACAGTAAAAAAGATATGTATAAATTAAAGAGCAATTTTACTGTAAACTTTTCAAGGCATTCCGATATTTATACTGAAGGCATTCATTTCCCTGATATTGAAGGCAGATGGATAGTTTGCAAAAGTTCAAGAATATTGTTTTATGCAGTTGATGAACAAAATGGCGTTAGACTTGTATTAAATGGAATACCGCATCCTAAGTGCGAATTGTGTGGAATAGGCTTGAAATTTTATATAAACGGACGTTTTATAAAAAATGCAGAATTTCATGTTCACGAAATGAGCGAAGTTGTACTTGATGTACCCGGTGAGCTTGTTGAAAGTGACAAGAAAATCGATATAAAGATAAAAGCAGAAATTCTTGGCAGTGCAAAAAGCACATCAGAAGATATAAATACAAAGAGCAGGCTAATGTTTAAGCTCTGCACATTAAATATAGAAAATATTTAAGTAATTCTATTATAAATAATAAAATAATATGGCTGCTGCAAAGTTTAATTGCAGCAGCCTTTTTTGTTGTTTTCATTTACAAAACAAGCATATCGCCCTCTGGCGGAAGTTTGATTATTTGTTTTTAAGATAAAGTATTCTCATTCCTTTAAGAAGCAGAGTGTCATCTAATATAATATTTTTATGTCTGCAATAAGGTATTATAGTTTCCGAAAGACCTCCTGTAGCTATTGTTGTTACAGGCATTTTTAGTTCATCTTCTATATGGTCAAGCAGTCCGTCTATGCTTCCGGCAAAGCCATATATCATACCGCTTTTCATGCAGTCAACAGTGTTTCTGCCAATCTTTTTCTTTGGAGGTTCAAAGGCAATTTTAGGCAGCTGTGCAGTTTTATCATAAAGAGCGTTCATTGAAATTGCGATTCCCGGCATTATCATTCCGCCGATAAATTCATTCTTTTCATTTATAACTGATACAGTCGTAGCTGTTCCCATATCTATCAATGTCAAAGGTCCGATGTATTGATCCAGTGCAGCAACTGCACCAATAGCCATGTCGCTTCCAAGCTGAGCTGGATTGTCGATAGATATTCTCAGCCCTGTTTTTATGCCGGGACCAACGACCATACAGCTTTTTTGAGTTATTTTTTCAACAGCCTGACGTACTATACCCGTTATTGATGGAACTACAGAAGAAAGAATACTTCCTTCTATATCATGACTGTTAAGACCATATATTTCAAGAACGGATTTAAAAGAAACTGCAAATTCAAGTACCGTTCCGGTTTGGTTTGTGGATATTCTTTCAACAAAAATTATCTTATCATCTTGAAAACAACCTATTACTATATTTGTGTTTCCAATATCTACTGCTAAAACCATGGGCTTAACTCCTATTATTTTATTGGGTTAAATTTATTTTTACTGCTTATTTTTAAATTATACATTGAATATCATGTCGCTGTAAGCCGGTACAGGCCACTTTTCAGACGGAATCATTACTTCAAGCATATCAATGCATGAGCGAAGTTTTTCCATAACAGTAAGGACGTCATCTCTGTAAGAAGCAGCCATATCAAGTATATTTTCATATGATGATGCCTTGGCTGTATTTCCTTCAAGCGTATGTACAAGTTCATATGCTTCACTTGTAAGCTTTGTTATTTTTTCAGCAAGCTCTCTTTCAATCTTGGAATCTATTCCCAGACCTGCCTTTAATGAAATTCCATCACATAATTTATGACAATATTCAATAGCTGTTGGAATGAATTTTTTTCTTGTCATATCTATCATTGTTAGTGATTCGATATTTATTGTTTTGCTGTATCTTTCCAGCAATATATCAATTCTGCTCTGGATCTGAGATTTTGTAAATATGCCGAATTTCTCCAGAAGTTCTACGTTTTTGTCATCTGCATAATGAGGAACAGCATCAACAGTTGTTTTGTAAATAGGAAGTCCTCTGCGATCTGCTTCTTCTATCCATTCTTCAGAATATCCATTTCCATTGAATATGATTCTTTTATGTTCTTTTATGATTTTCTTAAGCAGTTCTTTAAGCCTTGCGTCAAATTCTTCAGTCGGCACACCTTCCATAATATCAGCAATTTCGCAAAGCTCTCCTGCAACTATAGTATTAAGCAGGTGGTTTGGACAAGCTATATTATCAGATGATCCTACCATTCTGAATTCAAAACGATTTCCTGTAAATGCAAATGGTGAAGTTCTGTTTCTATCTGTTGAATCCTTAGGGAAGTCGGGAAGAGCGTGTACGCCAATGCTGAATTCCTGAGATTCGCTTTTATAAGTACTGTCATTTTCAAGTGCATCAAGTACACCCTGAAGTTCTTCACCCATAAAGATAGAGATAATAGCCGGCGGTGCTTCATGTGCGCCAAGTCTATGGTCATTGCCGGCGGAAGCAGCACTTATACGCAGCAGAGATGCATATTCATCCACACCCTTTAGAACGGCACATAAGAATGTAAGGAACTGCATATTTTCGCTCGGGGTATTTCCGGGATCAAAAAGATTTTGACCATTGTCTGTACTCAAAGACCAGTTATTGTGCTTTCCTGAACCGTTTACGCCTGCGAATGGCTTTTCATGCAGCAAACATACAAGACCATGGCGAAGTGCAACCTTTTTCATAACTTCCATTGTGAGTGAATTTTGGTCAGTTGATATATTTGAAGTTGTAAATATAGGAGCAAGCTCATGTTGTGCCGGAGCTACTTCATTATGTTTAGTATGTGCATATATTCCAAGTTTCCAGAGTGACTCATCAAGGTCAGCCATATATGCTGCTATTCTTGGTTTGAGGTTTGCGTAATACTGGTCGTCAAGCTCTTGACCTTTAGGCGGCATAGCACCAAAAAGTGTTCTTCCGGACATGATAAGATCTTCACGCTGGTCGTACATTTTTTTATCTATAAGGAAATATTCCTGTTCAGGACCTACTGTAGATGTTACTTTTGTTGTGGTAGTATTGCCAAATAATCTTAAAACACGCAGAGCCTGTTCACTTAAAACATCCATTGAACGCAGCAGAGGAGTTTTCTTATCAAGAGTTTCACCGGTATATGAAACAAAAGCAGTAGGAATATAGAGAGTGCCTTCTTTTACAAATATAGGAGAAGTAGGGTCCCATATAGTATATCCTCTTGCCGAACAAGTCTGTCTTAAGCCTCCTGACGGAAATGATGAAGCATCAGGTTCTCCCTTTACAAGAGCCTTTCCAGAGAAGTCCATGATGATCATGCCGTTGTCTGTAGGGCTTATAAATGAATCATGTTTTTCAGCAGTTGAACCTGTCATAGGCTGGAACCAGTGTGTATAGTGTGTTGCTCCACGTTCTATAGCCCAGTCTTTAATTGCGTTTGCAACAACGTCTGCATAAGCAGGGTCAAGAGAAACGCCCATTTTTTTAGTTTTTGTAAGTGCCTTGTAGATTTGTTTTGGAAGTCTTGCACGCATGACTTCATCATTGAAAACATCACAGGCAAAATACTTTGAAACATCAGCTTTAGACATAATTAAAGAACCTCACTCTCTTTTGTTTTAATATTTTAAATTTTTGCTATTTTTACTTTTATCTATATATCTTACATTAGAAAATACATTTTGTCAAGTGGCTTAATTTTTTTGGAGAAATTCATTGGTTTTTAAAATTTACGGGTTTGATTTTATCTTTAAATAAAGTTTTTTGTTTAAAAATAATATCGTTGGAAAATAGCTGTTGACAAAGGACTTTTGCAGTGATATAATAAAAATATAATTTAATTAGTTGCTTCAGGGTATGTGTAATTCATAACCGGTGGTATAGTCCACGACCTGCTTTTTGCAGCTGATTCGGTGAGATTCCGAAACCGACGGTAAAGTCCGGATGGGAGAAGCTTCACCTATTTACTTTTGCATTAAGTGCATTTTGTTTTATTTTATAATTGGTGATATAAGCTGCCCTGTTCTTTATGAATCGGCAGCTTTTTTATTTATAATCAGGGCATTAAGGTCTGTTTGAAGGTGATTTATTGAGTAAATATAAAAGCGAATATATGAAACGAGCTATAGAGCTTGCAAAGCTTGGTACTGGTCTTGTTGCACCGAATCCGCTTGTTGGAGCTGTTATTGTAAAAGACGGCAGGATAATAGGCGAAGGGTATCATGCAAAATATGGTCAGCTTCATGCAGAGCGTCACGCATTAAGCAGATGTACTGCATCGCCTATTGGTGCTGATATGTATGTTACATTAGAGCCTTGCTGTCATTATGGAAAGCAGCCGCCTTGTACAGACGCAATTATTGAATCAGGTATAAAACGTGTATTTGTTGGTTCATATGATCCGAATCCTCTTGTAAGCGGCAAGAGCAGGGAAGTGCTCGAGAATGCTGGAATTGATGTTACATATGATGTTATGAGAAATGAATGTGATAAGCTTAACCCATTCTTCTTTCATTATATGCGTAATAAGCTGCCATATGTAATATGCAAGTACGCAATGTCAGCAGATGGTAAAATCGCCTGTAAGAATGGAAGTTCAAAGTGGGTCACAAGTGAAGCGTCAAGAGAGCGTGTTCAAGAAACAAGAAAAGCAGTTTCTGCTATTATGGTAGGAATAGGTACAGTTCTGGCTGATGACCCAAGTCTTTTGTGCAGATGCAAAGATAATCCGGTACATCCGGTGCGTGTTGTATGTGATACTCACTTGAGAATACCTCCGGAATGCTTTCTTGTGCAGAGTGCTGATATTTCTCCGGTGGTAATTATGACTTGCAGCAGCGATAGTGAAAAAATAGAAACGCTTACTAATAAAAATGTAAAGGTTTGTAGAGTTGCCGAGCAAAACGGGCATACTGATATTCGGGAAGTTATGGAAGTTCTTTCAGGTATGGGACTTACAAGTGTGCTTGTAGAAGGCGGAGCAGAATTTAATGCTTCTGTTTTCAAATCCGGTATGGTAAATGAGGTTCAAGTTTATATTGCACCTAAGATAGTTGGCGGTGATGGTTTGTCACCAATAGGAAGTTTGAATATAGACAATATGGCAGATGCTTTTAAGCTTTCTGCACCTGATATTGAAATAATAGGTGAGGATATTGTTTTAACTTATGTTTTATAACCGCCTTTATCAATTTTATTTTTATATAATATATATAAGAAAGGAGCGATATGCAACCGAAATGTTTACAGGAATTGTAGAAGAAAAGGGCATAGTTAAAAATATTGAACATGCGCCCGATAAATATAAACTTAATATAAAAGCAAAAACAGTTCTGGGCGGTACAAAAATAGGCGACAGCATAGCAGTAAACGGCGTTTGCCTTACGGTTACAGATATGTCAAGCGATAGTTTTTCTGCTGATGTTATGCCGGAAACATTGAGGAGAAGCAGCCTTGGCGAACTTAAAAGCGGCAGCTTAGTAAATCTTGAAAGAGCTATGGCAGCAAATGGACGCTTTGGCGGACATATTGTTACGGGTCATATTGACGGCACTGGAAAAATATCATCTGTAAAAAAAGAAGGCAATGCTGTACTTGTGAGCATTGCTGCAAGTCAGAATATTCTGCGTCTTATTGTGGAAAAGGGTTCTATTGCAATTGATGGAATAAGTCTTACTGTAACAGGTGTTACAAAAACTGATTTTGCAGTTAGCCTGATTCCGCATACAGCCGATGAAACGACGCTGCTTTCAAAAAAAGCAGGCGACAAAGTGAACCTGGAAAATGATATTATTGGAAAATATGTTGAAAGGCTTATGAGTTTGCCTGAAAGTGCAGGCATAACTAAAGAATTTCTTTTTAAAAACGGTTTTTGATAAGGAGGTATTTATATGAAAATATCATCTATTGAAGATGCTCTGGAAGCACTTAAAAATGGTAAATGCATTCTTTGTACAGATGATCCTGACCGTGAAAATGAAGGTGACCTTATTTGTGCAGGAGAATTTGCAACAACGGAAAATGTAAATCTTATGGCAAGTGTAGGCAAGGGTCTGATATGTATGCCAATGAGCAAGAGCAATATCTCAAGGCTTGGACTTACACAAATGGTTACGAATAATACAGATAACCATGAAACAGCATTTACAGTATCCATTGACCATATGGATACTACCACCGGTATATCTGCTGTTGAACGTGGAATCACTGCAAGAAGAGCCGCAGCAGGTGATTCTCATCCGGGAGAATTCAGACGACCGGGTCATATGTTTCCGCTGGAAGCAAAACCAGGCGGTGTACTTGAAAGAAACGGTCACACCGAAGCTACTGTTGACCTTTTAAGATTGGCAGGACTTTCGGAAGTTGGTCTTTGCTGTGAGATAATGGCTGATGACGGAACTATGATGCGTGGTCAGCAGCTTTCAGATCTTGCAGAGAGTCTTGAAATCCCGCTTATAACTATAAGGGATTTACAGAGATACAGACGACAGCATGATATTTATATGAAAGAAACAGCTGTAGCTAAACTGCCGACAAAACACGGAAACTTCATGATACATGGCTTTAAGAATACTATAACCGGAGAAGAACACGTTGCTCTTACTATGGGCGATGTTGCAGACGGCGAGCCTGTACTTTGCAGAGTTCATTCAGAATGCATGACAGGAGATGTCTTTGGTTCTCTTAGATGTGACTGCGGTGAACAGCTTGACAGAGCTATGGATATGATAGCTAAAGAAGGCAGAGGTGTTTTGGTTTATCTTCGTCAAGAGGGAAGAGGAATCGGACTGCTTAATAAAATAAATGCATATGTTTTGCAGGAACAGGGATTTGATACAGTAGATGCTAACATAGAGCTTGGCTTTGCACCGGATCTGCGTGATTATAGTGCCGGAGCACAGATACTTGGCAGTTTGGGTGTAAGCAAGCTAAAACTCATGACAAATAATCCGGAAAAGATTTCAGATCTGTCTGAATATGGAATCGAAATAACAGAACGTGTTTCGATTGATATTCCTGAGAAACCGGAGAACTTGAAATATCTGCGTACAAAGCAGT
>CALESG010000037.1 GCA_937907215.1 uncultured Ruminococcus sp. | reverse complement strand
ACGTACCTCTAAACTGATCGCTTTTTCTCTTGCTACTTAAGTGTACGCATATGCTGGAAGGGGGGGTGTACACTTTAAAATGATTGAAAAAGTAAAATTATGGGGGTCGTAGGGCGACCCGGCTGGCTACAGCTCGTTAGGAGCGTTTTCATATGCTTCTGCATAGAGTTGTTCCTGTGAATTTATCTCCTCTTCACCACGAACCTCTGCATGATAATATGTGCCGTCAGGCTGCTGTAAGCGAGCCTTTACATTATCACGCATCATAAGGTCGAATATATTCATAATTCGCTTTTTTATGCCGCTGTCCATTACAGGAACGCCTATCTCAACACGTTTGAGTGTATTTCTGGTCATAAAATCAGCAGAAGAAATATACACTTTCGCATCGTCACCACTGCCGAACATATATATTCTGTGATGTTCAAGAAAACGTCCGACAATACTTCTTACGGTAATATTCTGCGTTTTATTTGGTACGCCTGCTATAAGGCAGGATATACCTCTTACAAGCAGATCTACTTTTACACCTGCACACGATGCTTCTATTAGCTTCTTAATAAGCTTCTTATCTGTAAGAGAATTTACCTTTACGCCTATATATGCGTTTTCACCGACTTTTGCCTTGGCAATTTCATCATTCATCATATCGATAAGTTTATTTTGCAGACAATTTGGAGCTACAAGCAAATACTTTGTTTCCTTTACAGTCTGACCAAGACAAAGAGAATTAAATACATGAGTTGCTTCCAGACCAATTCCTTCATGTGCTGTCATCAGTGAAAAGTCGGTATACATTTCAGATGTTTTTTCGTTGTAATTTCCAGTACCTATCTGGGTAATATAGGAAATTTCATTGCCCTTTTTCTTTGTAATAAGGCAAAGCTTTGAGTGAACTTTCATCTTATCCAGACCATATATAATACGGCAGCCTGCGTCCTCAAGCCGTCTTGACCATTCAATGTTGTTTTCCTCATCAAATCTTGCTCTAAGCTCAACAAGAACTACAACATCTTTACCGTTTTCTGCTGCTTCTATAAGTGATTCTACGACCTTGCTGTTTGCAGCTACACGATAAAGCGTCATTTTAATAGAAACGACATCCGGACTTACACTTGCTTCTCTCAGAAGATTTAAAAATGGTTTTATGCTTTCATATGGGAATGATAAGAACCTATCCTTTTTTTCTATCTGTTCTATCATAGGCATTGATGGGTCTATATCAGCTGGTTTTTGCGGAACACGTCTTTGGAAGAAAAGCTCTTTATTATGTCTTAGTACATCACGAATCTTTGATATAAACGAAAGCTTTAATGGTGCTTCGGAATGAAATACCTGAGATTCATCAAGCTTAAGATATTCGCAAAGCTTAGAGATAACCGCCGGGTCCATAAGGCGGGAAAACTCCATTTTAACCGGCTGCAAACGGCTGCGTTTGCGAATGAGTTTTTCCATAGCCTTGCGATAATCTTCTTCCTCATTCATTTCATCTTCTTCTGTATCAATATCAGCACTTCTTATAATTCTGATAAGGGTTTTGCTTTTTATATAATGGTGTGAGAATATTTCAGGCATGAAGTGAAGTATAAGTTCTTCAGAAAGAATAAACCTGTGAGTATTTTTAGTATTTCCCGGCAGCGATATAAGCTCCGGAATTACTGTGCTTGTACATGGAACTATGCCAAGCTTTTCACCGCCTTTTTTCTCACCCTTTTTTTCAAGAACGACTACGGCATATATGGCTTTATTCAGCAAAAACGGGAACGGTTGTTTTTTGCCGACTATCTGAGGTGACAAAAGAGGTTCTATCTCTGCTTTGAAATAACTTCCCAGATAATCAGCCTCAGCCTTTGAAATAGAATGAAAGTCAACTATCTCAACGCCGTTCTTTTTCAGCTTATTGCAAAGTTTAGCGTATATTACATCTTTTTCATGTAAAAGAATTCTTGATTCCTTGAATATGGCATTCAGCTGTTCTTTGCTTGTCATATATGTTTTGTTTTCTTTTTCATCAGCAGGCAAATCAAACAGCGACCCTACACGAACCATATAAAATTCATCCAGATTGCTTTGAAATATAGAAAGGAAGGAGAGCTGTTCGCATAGCGGCACACGTTTATCGCTTGCTTCCTCAAGAACACGATGATTAAACTTTAGCCATGATAATTCTCTATTATCATAACATGAATACTTAGGCATACTTTTTTAACCTCCAATCTGCCTTTAAAAACAGAATGTTAAATTATATAATTATTGCGATTATTATGATTATTATACACTGAAATCAATGATTTTATTTATTATAAAACATCGCATCAGAGCCGCCTATAATATATAACAGCAGCTCTGATGCAAATGAATCTATTTATATAGTAGAGAGATTTTTTTTGATTATTCAGCACTGCCTGCACATGATGCTATTACATCTGACATAAGGTTTGGCGGCAGCGGCTCGTAACGTACCGGCTCAAATGTGAATTCACCTCTGCCTTGTGTCATTTGACGCAGAAGAAGTGCAAAGTCACTCATTTCACGCATAGGAACTTCTGCCATAATATCAGTCATGCCTTTATATTTTTCAGATGGATTCATTCCAAGAACTCTTCCTCTTCTCTTGTTAAGCTCGCCCATCATATCACCGGTGTTGTCGTCCGGAACGCATACTTCCAGAGTGCCGATAGGTTCAAGAAGTGTAGGTTCAGCCAGACGCATACCTTCTTTATAGGCAAGTGACGCTGCTGTTTTAAATGACATTTCAGAAGAATCTACCGGATGATATGAACCATCAACCAGAATAGCTTTAATTCCTACAACAGGGAATCCGGCAAGAATGCCTTTCTTTACACTGTCCTGCAATCCCTTTTCAACTGCCGGGAAGAAATTCTTGGGAACAGCACCGCCGAATATTTTCTCTTCAAATATCAGTTCATCTGAAAGACAAGGTTCAAATTCTATCCATACGTCACCAAATTGACCGTGACCGCCGGACTGCTTTTTATATCTGCCTTGAACCTTTACCTTTTTGCGTATAGTTTCACGATATGCAATTTTAGGAACGTTAAGCACCATCTCAACGCCGAAATCACATTTAAGCTGAGATGCAACAGTTAAAAGATGCTGTTCACCCAAACCGCTTAAAATCATTTCTTTAGTATTAGGGTCTTGTTCATATCTTAAAGTCATATCACTCTCAAGCAAACGCTGCATTGCTCCTGCGATTTTAGCTTCATCACCTCTTGCAGCCGGTGAAACAGCCATCTTGTAGCTTGGAATCGGATATTCCGGAGATTCCAGAGAAACAACTCTTGAGGCATCGCAAAGAGTATCGCCGGTGCTTACATTCATTTTAGTAACAGCAACAATATCGCCTTTTATCGCAACCGGAAT
Organism: uncultured Ruminococcus sp.; assembly: GCA_937907215.1. Classification (GTDB taxonomy): domain Bacteria; phylum Bacillota; class Clostridia; order Oscillospirales; family Ruminococcaceae; genus Ruminococcus_C. The sequence goes on along the minus strand of CALESG010000037.1, from coordinate 6,465 downwards.
TTCCTTTTGCTTTTTGCCAACAAGCTGCATGAGCTTTCCAATTTTTTCACTCTTTCCTGTAGCAGAGTTTACAAGTTCATCGCCGCTCTTAACGCTTCCGGAAAGCACTTTCATATATGACATCTTGCCGACAAACGGATCAGCTGCTGTCTTGAATACAGAAACAAGAGCAGGGTCACCGCTTTTGCAGGAAATCTCCTCAGCGTCAGCAGTGATCAAACTTTCCTCTGCCTCCGGAACAAGCAGATCCATTTCTCTCATAAGCAGTTCTACACCGCCAAGAGTTTGAGCAGAGGCACATACTACCGGTGTGATGATTCCTTCACATACGCCCTTATGAATTCCGTCAATACGTTCCTTTTCAGTAAGAGGTTCACCGGAGAAGAATTTTTCAAGCAAATCATCATCTGTTTCCGCAACAGCTTCGGAGAATGCTTCAATAAGACCATCAATACGATAGCTCATCTTTTCAGAAACCTCAGCTGAAGGCATATCTGTTTCAATAGCCTTGCCTCTTTCATCAAACTTATACGCCTTCATTTCAATAAGGTTTACATATGAAACTACCTTGCGGTCAGCAATTACCGGAACTATTACCGGACATACAGTAGAACCGAATTCAGACTTAAGTTCTGTAAATACATTATAGAAATTTGCGTTTTCATCATCAAGCTTAGTTACAACAAACATACGTGGCTTCTGCATTTTTACAGCCTGGTCATATGCCTTGTGAGTGCCAACTCTAACGCCGGATTTTCCCGAAACTGTGATCATAACACAGTCGCTTGCATATATACCGGAAACCATTTCACCGGCGAAATCAAGCATACCCGGAGTGTCTATAATATTTACATCAAGCTTTTGCAGGCTCATAGATGCCACTGATGTATATACAGAAGATTTTCTCTTCATTTCCTCAGCTGTATAGTCTGAAACAGTATTTTCCTCAGCGATCTTGCCCATACGCTCAATAGCACTGTTTCTATAAAGCAGTGCTTCACAAAGAGTAGTCTTACCCGAACCGGCGTGACCTGCAAGTGCTATATTTTTCTTTGTAGTTGAGTTGTTCATAGTGGTTTGCTCCTTTGATCTTTTAGTATAGTTATAATATCATAATGTTAAAATACACAATTATTTCAACTGCATTTTCTTAATTATATACCATATCACAATAAATTGCAAGAGTTTTTTGAAAAAAAGTTGCTTTAATTTAAAAAAATAAAGATAAAAATAAAAAGTACCTGTTTATGTATTAAAATCAGCATAAACAGGCACAAAATTAATTTATAATCAACATAATCAACGTCAAAAATAATTTAGCGAAAAAATTTTTGTCGTTTGCTATAAAATATAAGGCGGTGCAAGAATCGGAACAACATTGCGAAGTATAAGATAGACAGCAGAAGCGACTGCAAACGCTATATAAAACCATGATTTCCTTGGCAGAATATGAACATCCTTGCCGAATGACAAAAGCACAGCTTCAATATATAACATCAGCAATCCCAAAAGCATACAAAATACAAATGCATTGCATCTAAAAGCAAGCCAAATTTTTCCATGCATAATAGATAAAATGCATCTTGTAAGTCCGCATCCCGGACAATATAATCCAAAGCTGGAATAAAAATTGCACGGCGGAATAAAATTATCGGCAATATAAATCACAAAATCTTTTAATAAAATACATCCTATAACAGCTATTGCCGGCAATGAGAGCAGCGCAATGCGAACCCATGATCTCTGCATCATAAGCTTAGTCGACCAGTGCAGGGTCAAAGTTTTCAGTCCATGGCAATCCCCATTTATTCAGAGCGTCCATAAACGGATCCGGATCGAATTCTTCAACATTATAAACGCCCGGTTTCTTCCACTTTCCTGTCATAACCATCATAGCACCGATCATAGCAGGAACACCTGTTGTATATGAAACAGCCTGAGAACCGACTTCACGGTAACATTCCTGGTGGTCACAAACATTATATACATAATAGGTCTTTTCTTTTCCGTCCTTGATTCCTTGGAATATACAGCCAATATTTGTTTTGCCAACAGTTCTGGGACCCAGTGAAGCAGGGTCCGGAAGCACAGCTTTTAAAAACTGAAGCGGAACTATTTCCTTGCCTTCATACATAATAGGCTCGATAGAAGTCATTCCCACATTTTCAAGGCATTTTAGGTGTGTGAGATAGCTCTGACCGAATGTCATAAAGAATCTTATACGCTTTATTCCATTGATATTCAGTGCAAGTGATTCAAGTTCTTCGTGGTGAAGAAGATACATATCCTTTTCGCCTACTTGGTCAAAGTTATAAACACGCTTTATCTCCATAGGTTCAGTTTCTACCCACTGACCGTTTTCGATATAACTGCCCTTTGCAGAAACTTCACGAATATTGATTTCAGGATTGAAATTTGTAGCAAAAGGATAACCATGGTCACCGCCGTTGCAGTCAAGAATATCTATATAATGTATTTCATCAAAGTAATGTTTCTGAGCATATGCACAGAATACACCTGTTACACCCGGGTCAAATCCGCTTCCGAGCAAAGCAGTTATCCCTGCTTTTTCAAACTTTTCACGATATGCCCACTGCCACTTGTATTCAAATTTAGCAGTATCTTCCGGCTCATAATTTGCAGTATCAACGTAATCAGTCTTTGTAGCAAGACAAGCGTCCATAATAGTAAGGTCCTGGTAGGGAAGTGCTACATTGATAACAATATCCGGCTTTTCATTTTCAATAAGTGCAATAAGTTCGTCCACATTATTGGCATCTACCTGAGCCGTTGTGATTTTTGTCTTTGTTTTTCCTTCGAGGTCTGCCTTAAATTTGTCACATTTTGATTTAGTACGGCTTGCAATGCATATCTCCTCAAACACCTCACTATTCTGACAGCATTTGTGAATAACTACGCCGGCAACTCCGCCAGCACCTATAATCAAAGCTTTTCCCATTTTTAATAATTCCTTTCGTTATTTATTTTAAGATTCTCTCAGAGCGTCACGTACATTATTAGGTATAGCAAAACAGCCCTGATGAAGTATCGTATTATAATATTTTGTTTTAAGTCCAAGACGATTCCAACGCATATCCTGCAAATCTTTTCTCGGGTCAAATTTTTTAGACGCAAATCCAAACAGCCAGTGACCGGACGGATAAGTTGGTATATGTGCCTGATACACAAGTGCAATAGGGAAGAGCGACTTTATGCGGTTATGAGCCCTTTTCATTGAATTTCGATATGATTCATAAAATGTACTTTCATGCTGATTTACAAGAATACCGTCGCTGGAGAGTGCTTTATAGCAGTTGCCGTAAAATTCTTTGGTAAACAAACCTTCGCCGACACCAAACGGATCTGTTGAATCGACAATAATAAGGTCATATGTACCCGCTTCAACCCGTCTTACAAATCTCAAACCATCTTGATAGTGTATATGAACCCTTGGGTCATCAAGACTTTTTGCCGTAAACGGAAGATACTCTCTTGCAAGCTCTACAACTTTGTAGTCTATCTCAACCATATCGATATGTTCAATAGTATCATACCTGCAAAGTTCTCTTACTGTACCGCCGTCTCCGGCACCAATAACAAGAATATTTTTTATATCCAAATTTGTAGCCATAGGTATATGTGTTATCATTTCATGGTAAACGTATTCATCTTTTTCAGTAAGCATAAGCAGTCCGTCAAGAGTCATTATTCTGCCGAATTCATTTGATTCAAAAACATCTATTCTCTGAAAATCGCTCTGTACTGATGCAAGCTGTTTATCTACACGAATTGACATACGCACATTTTCGGTGTGATTTTCCGTGTACCATATATCCATTTTACAATGCCTCCTTAATAACGTGCAGTGTTTCTATATTCATATCCTGCGGACCTGTAAGAGAACAGCCTTTTTCCTTGGCATAGCATATATAATCTATTATATCCTCAGTAATGCGTTCTCCCGGTGCAAGAATAGGAATACCCGGTGGATAGCACATTACAAATTCACAGCAAACAGCACCGGCACTTTCACGCAGAGGAACAACCTTTTGTTCTGCATAAAACGCCTTTTGCGGAGGAAGTGCAACATCAGGAGCTATGTATTCGCTTGAAAGCATACCGGTAGGGTCTTTTCCATATATTCTTTTTATTTCAGACAGTGCAGATATAAGACGTTCTATTTCAAGCAGTCTGTCACCGGCTGTAACAATTGCAAGAATATTTCCGATATCACCAAATTCTATCTGTATGCCGTATTCATCACGGAGCAGGTCATATACTTCAATTCCGGCAAGTCCCGTATTTCTTGTGTGAATAGAAAGTTTAGTCTTATCAAACGCATAGAATGAACTGCCGTTGCAGCACTCCTGACCATAGGCATAATATCCGCCTATCTGATTTATTTCTTCTCTTGCATAATTTGTAAATTCAACTGTTTGGCGGAACATTTCTCTGCCGTTAAGTGCAAGATTGCGTCTTGCCAAATCAAGAGATACCATTAAAAGATATGAGGCGCTTGTAGTTTGAGTCAGATTTATTATCTGTCTTACTCTGTCGGCATTAACATTTTCACCGCAGAGAAGCATTGCACTCTGCGTAAGAGAACCGCCTGTTTTGTGAATGCTTACCGATGCCATATCAGCTCCGGCACTCATTGCCGACATCGGCAGATTCTCACCAAAATAGAAATGTGTGCCATGAGCTTCATCTGCAAGAAGCATCATGCCGTGAGAGTGTGCAAGTTCAGTAAGTCTTTTTATATCAGCACATATTCCATAATACGTAGGATTATTCACAAGTATAGCTTTTGCATCAGGATTTTGCAAAACAGCCTTTTCAACAGCTTCATAAGACATTCCAAGCGGAATTCCAAGCTCTTTGTTTTCGTCCGGATCTACATAAACGGGTACAGCACCATTTAGTACAAGTGCATTTATGGCACTGCGATGTACATTTCTCGGCATAATAAGCTTTTCACCCGATTTACAGGCAGCAAGGATCATAGCCTGAGATGCACTTGTAGCACCTCCTACTATAAAGAATGCATTTTTTGCACCAAATGCCTCTGCTGCAAGCTCCTGAGCTTCACGTATAACAGACACCGGGTGACATAGGTTATCGAGATTTTTCATGGAATTTACGTCCATTTTAACACATTTTTCACCCAGAAATTCCGCAAGCTCTCTGTTTCCTCTTCCGCCCTTATGACCCGGTACATCAAAGCGTACAACACGATTTAGGCGATGCTCATTCATAGCCTCAAGGAGTGGTGCATCACTCTGGGTAAGAATTTTTCCCATAGCGTAATTGCCTCCTTATTTATATTTAATTTAATTCTTACAACTCATAAATATTTCGTCCGCTGAATATTTCAATCATTTCTCTGCGCAGTCTGTCGGTTATATCAAGTCGCACCTTTGGGCTTAGTTCGTACTCATCAGTTTTAAACAGATAGTCCTGAAGCCGCATATCTTTAATAAGCATTCTTGTATGAAAGAGATTTGACTGATAGATATTCATATCTACAGCATCATATTTATTTAAAATATCTTGGCTTATATAATCCTGAATAGATGTTATTTTATGGTCGATAAAATATTTTTTTCCGCTGACATCACGTGTAAAGCCTCTGACTCTATAATCTATAGTGATAATATCCGAATCAAAACTTCTGATAAGATAATCAAGTGTTTTAAGAGGTGAGATCTCGCCGCAAGTTGCAACATCTATATCCACACGAAATGTTGTTATTTCATTATCCGGGTGACTTTCCGGGAATGTATGCACTGTTATATGGCTTTTATCAAGATGCATATGCACATTTTTTCGTGGCTGCAAAAATGCAGCGCCTTGGTTGCACGATGAGTCCATATTTTCCGGAGCAACATTTCCCTCTGCTATAAGTATATTTACCGAAGCACCCTGCGGTTCATAGTCCTGTTTAGAAATATTAAGTACAGTAGCACCTATCATATCAGTAACATCGCATAAAATTTTAGTAAGTCTTTCTGAATTATACTGCTCGTCTATATATTTAATATAATCCTGTTTTTCACGTTCGGATTTAGCATAACATACATCAAAAATATTGAAGCTCAGTGCTTTTGTGAGATTATTATATCCGTACAGAGCCAGCTTTTTTTCCAATCCTAACATCACAGCCTTTCTGAAAAAAGTCATATTGATTCATTATACCATGTTTCCAAAATAATTTCAACTTAAATTTAAAGTTATTTTTAAATTTAATATTAAATAAAAAAGCCGAAACACCAAAGAAACATAATTTCAATAGGTGTTTCAGCAAAATATTATTATAAATAATCACAGACCGTCCAAATAGCCTCTTTTGAAAAGGACGATAAAGCCTATTTTTTCAAAGAAGTTTTTCTCAAGTTTAATCGCCCGCCTGGAAGGGCATATGCGTACACTTAAGTAGCAAGAGAAAAAGCGATCAGTTTAGAGGTA
>CALESG010000036.1 GCA_937907215.1 uncultured Ruminococcus sp. | reverse complement strand
CATTTATCTAAAGTCCTTGCAGATACGCAAATCAAAGATTTGCTCCCTGCATATCGGACAATTATATCAAAAATCTTCGATTTTATGATATAATAAACGCATAGCGTTTATTACATTTATCTAAAGTCCTTGCAGATACGCAAATCAAAGATTTGCTCCCTGCATATCGGACAATTATATCAAAAATCTTCGATTTTACGATATAATATTATATAATAAATCCGTCTTTGACACATTTATAGTCAGTGAAAGGCGGATTTTTTATTTTGCTGATTTACTCTGCACAGAATCAAAAATGCACAATATAAAATAAACTTTTTCGCAAATTATTAAACAAAACAGCGGAATATTCGCTTGCATTTATATTGCTGTTATGTTATAATTGTTTTTATAAGATATATGATTTTACAAGTTGAAAGGGGTAAGAATTATCATGAAAAAGAACCTAAAAATAACATCAAGTATTATTGCAGCAGCTATGATTTTTACCGCAATGCCGTGTTATTATAATAACTACGCAGATGCTGTGCTGATAGATGCTTTGCAGTTTTCTGCCGGTTCGGGATTCTATAACACTAACTTTGAGCTTACTATCTCATCACCAAGAGGAAACGATATTTACTATACTATAGACGGAACAAATCCAATAACATCAGATACTGCAATGATTTATGAAAATGCGGTTACTGTAGAAGACAGAACATCTCAGCCAAATGTTTACAGTGCATATGCAGAAAATGATACAGCGACTTCAATTTGCATGGGACTTGGATATAAAGCACCTAATTTTTCTGTTGACAAGCCAACAGTTGTGCGAGCTGTTTCAAAAGACGCAAATGGGGAATACAGCAGTGTTGTGAGCCATACATATTTTATCACAACAGAAAATCTGGAAAAGTACAAAGACCTGACTGTAGTTTCTCTTGTAACCGACCCTGAAAATTTATTCGATCCTGACAAGGGAATATATGTAACAGGACAGCAATATATTGACTGGAAAAACAGTCCGGATTATGACCCTGATAAGAGCGTATGGGATAAGGATTATATTACAAATTACTATTCACGTGGACGTGAATGGGAACGTGAAGCCGACATAGCTATATTCGAAAATGGAAAAAATATAGTGAAGCAGTCAGTGGGCATTAGAATTAAAGGTGCATCTACAAGAAACAATTCTCAGAAGAGCTTTAATATTTATGCAAGAGGTGACTATGGTGCATCAAAAATAGAATATCCTTTATTGGAGAATAATTATTCTATAAACGGCAAACTCATAAAAAAGTATGATTCTATCTGCCTTCGTTCAACACCTGATGAAGTGCGTCTAAGAGATGGCTTTGCACAAAAGCTTATACATGACAGAGAATCACTTACAACGCAGGATATGAAGCAATGTGCAGTATTTTTAAACGGTGAATATTGGGGACAATATGAAATGACAGAAAAATTCTCTGATTATTTTATACAGTCTAATTATAATATTCCCAAGGAAAACGTTGCAATGGTAAAGAACGGTGAACTTGAAGAAGGTCCTGAGTCGGAAAAAGATAATCTTTATGGCTTTATGTATAACTACGCCAGAAAAGACCTTACTATTGAATCAAATTATAATGCGGTATGTGATTTTATAGACATCGACAGTTTAATAGAGCATTACGCAGCAGGTCTGTACCTTGGAACATATGACTGGCCTAATTACAATTATGGTATGTGGAAAAATATGGGCAGTGAAATAGCCGGCAATCCATATAGTGACGGAAAATGGAGATTCATAACATTTGACCTTGATTACACAATGGGAGCATCGTATGAAAACTTAGGCACCAGTGGCTATGCCTACGACAGCTTTAAGCATATGGATGAAAAAAGCGGAGAGTATTCACCGACTGATTTATTTATAAGTCTTTTGAAAAATGAAACATTTAGAAACAAATTTGCAGCTGTATATTGTGACTATGCAAATGAAGTTTTAGCCGTTGAAAAAGCAGATGAAATGATTGAATATTACAAAGAAAATTATACAGATAATCTTGCAAAAAGTCAGCTTCGCTGGTGGGGATTTTATGGCGGAACAGTAGAAGGCAATATGGCATATTACAAAAATAATTATGCGTCAGTGCTTAGCGGCATACGTACATTTTTTAATCAAAGAGCATATTATACTCTTGAAGATATGAAGGACTTTACCGATATAACAGGCGAACTCCGGAGCATAACTCTTGGCGTAAATGGAAACGGCAAAATAAAGATAAATACAATTACTCCTGATATGACAAATGGTGAATGGAGCGGTAAATATTATTCAGACTGTCCAATAACAATTACAGCTATGCCAAATGACGGAGAAGAATTTTTAGGCTGGACAGGTGATCTTGAAAGCAATGAAAAAACGCTTACACTTACTCTTGAAGAAGCGATGAATCTTAAGGCGAATTTCACGCCGGATACTTTGGCAGTTTTGGGTGATGTAAATTCCGATGGAGTCCTTGATATTCTGGATGTAAAGCTGCTTCAAAGATGGCTTGTAGGTTCAGGTGAAATAGAAGATATTTCAAAAGGCGATGTGAACAGTGACGGCAAAGTCAATATTTTTGATTTGTCTTTGATCAAAAGCGAGATTATGAGTTGATTTTTATATTATTTCAAAACAAATAAATATGAACACAAGCTCTAATATAAAAATAAAAGAAAAACAATATTTTTGCTCTAAAAATATATTTTATAAAGATTTATAGTAATTTTAATTGACATTTTAGAATATATATGTTATATTAAATGTGTTATACGCTTTATGTATAAAATAATATATTTTTAAGGAGTAATTTGTATGGAAGCAAAGGGTAAAAACTTTCTCAAGGTAACCGGTATCATTATGATAGTCGGCGGTGGCTTGGGCATCATCATTTCTATTTTGGCATTTGTTGGTATTGCAGCACTTGCAGCTTTAGGTGCTTCTTCAGTTGCACTTTACGCTGCTGGAATTATCAGCCTTGTTGGTTCAGTTCTTGAACTGGTTGCTGGTATTATGGGTGTTAAAGAGTGCGGTAATCCTGAAAAGGCTAATACCTGTCTTATGTGGGGTATTGTTGTAGTAGCTTGCAGCGTTTTAAGTACCATTATTTCTGTTGCAGGCGGCGGAGAATTCAATGTGTTCTCTTTTATTATCGGTTTGATTCTTCCAGCACTTTACATAGTAGGAGCTTCTAAGAACAAGGCGTAATTATTTTTATTCAATAATATTATTCCATAACAATTGGGCTGTTGCAATTTTAAATTTTGCAGCAGCCTTTTTGTTTTTATTTTAATTTACTAAACAAGCTGAATCACCCCTTGGCAGAGGTGTGTACACTTTAAATGATTGAAAAAGTAAAATTGTTTCAGGGCAACTCGGCTGGCTACAGCTCGTGTAAATATTTCGTGAACTTTTCCAAAAACTTGAAGAAAACAATTCAAGTTTTATTCAAGCGGGATTATTTATAGGAGGGATAATACTATGAAAAATAAAAAATCATTTATCATGTACACCGATTATCAAAAGCATATAAACCGTTTATCCGATGAAGAAGCAGGCAGGCTTATAAAAGCGGTGCTTGAATACACAAACACAAGCATTGAACCCGAACTCTCACCGGCAGCCGATATGGCGTTTTCATTTATCAAAGAGCAAATAGACCGTGACCTTGAAAAATGGGAAGACACTTGTCAAAAGCGTTCAGAAGCAGGAAAGCTTGGCGGCAGACCAAGGATACGTAAAGACCCGGATTTAGCTCAGGATTCAAATCCGGAATCTAATATTGAACCAAAGCAATCAAAAACAAAAAAAGCAATTGGTTTTTTAGAAAACCAAACCAAAGCAAAAAAAGCTGATAATGATACTGTTAATGTTAGTGAGTATGTAAATGAAACTGAAAATGATATTGATATTGATAATGTGAGTGAGTATGTTAGTGAAAATGAAAATAAAAATGATATTGATAATGTAAGTGAATATGTTAGTGACGCTATCGATGAATTTGAAGAGATTTATGATCCTTTCACCGATATTGCTGATAACAATAATAACACATACACCACTGACTGCACTAGACAAAATAAAAATTTATATTCAAAAAATAATACTGACTATACTGACTGCACTAAAAATATAAATAATAATAATATTTACAGCACAGACATCACTGACAATACAAGCTATACAGACGATGCATACAGAAAAGAATGCGTAGAACAATGCCTTCAAAACAGCCTGGACAACATGAATAAATTTTATGAAATGCAGGCAGAGAAGAAAAAACTTGAGCCTGCAAGGGAAGAGGTACTTGCATTTGCGGAAACTCATAATGCTGTTGAATACGCAGATAAATTCTACGGCTACTATAGCCGACATGGCTGGCAGACAAAGAGCGGTGAGAAAATATCCGATTGGCGTGAAGCTTTTTTAAGATGGAAACAACGTGAGAAGCCTATGAATTCACTGCAAAACAGTATGCAGAATAATATGCAAAATATTATACAAAACACTATAAAAAGCATTCCGGAAGAATACAGCTCACTTACATTTTCCGAGCCTCCATTTCCATCAAAAAGTGATACATATTCAGATTCATACTCAGATTCCTGTTCTGATTCTTATTCGGGTAACAGCACTGTTATAAGCGAATCTTCCAAGCAAAAAGCACTTGATTTGCTTAATAGTTATGTTATATAAAAGTCTGCTTTTTCAAAGAAATTTTTTCTAAAGCATAATCACCCCCTGGAAGGCACTTGCGTACATTTAAGAAAAGAGATATAATAGAAGAATGGACAAAAATAT
>CALESG010000035.1 GCA_937907215.1 uncultured Ruminococcus sp. | reverse complement strand
ATAGAGATCAGTCATCTTAATAAGAGCTTTGGAAAAATAAAAGCCATACATGATTTAAGCTTTTGCGTTAAAGAGGGAGAATTGTTTGCTTTTCTTGGTATAAACGGTGCCGGAAAATCTACAACGATCAATATTATATGCGGACAATTATTGAAGGATAGTGGGCATATTGTGATTGACGAACAAGATCTTGACAAAAATGCCGACACGATTAAGAGTGAACTCGGTGTAGTTTTTCAATCCTCTGCTTTAGATTCTTCACTTTCTGTTTATGACAATTTAGAAAGCCGTGCTGCTCTATATGGTATAATTGGAACACCGTTTAAGAAAAGACTTGCTGAGCTTGCAAAAGTACTTGAATTTGAGGATTTATTAAAGCGTACAGTTGGTAAATTATCCGGAGGTCAACGCAGAAGAATTGATATTGCAAGAGCATTATTTCATAAGCCGAAAATTCTTATTCTGGATGAGCCAACAACAGGTCTTGATCCTCAAACTCGTAAAACGCTTTGGAGTGTCATATCTAATCTCCGTAAAAACGAAAATATGACAGTGTTTCTTACAACACATTATATGGAAGAAGCGGCAGAAGCTGATTATGTTGTTATAATTGACAGCGGTAAAATTTCTGCTGAAGGAACACCTCTTGAACTTAAAAACACCTATACAGGTGATTATATTACAATTTATGGCGCAAAGGAAAAAGACGTCAAATCACTTGGAATTGAATATGAACAAATAAAGGATGCCTATCGTTTATCCGTTCCAAATACAAAAGTGGCAACTGAACTTATTATTAAAAATCCAGATGTATTTAACGATTATGAAATAACAAAAGGAAAAATGGATGATGTATTTCTTGCAGTTACGGGTAAAACCCTTGTGGGAGGTGTAGAAAAATGAGTATGTCTTTTATTCTTATAAAAAGAAATATCAAATTATTTTTCAAAGATAAAGGAATGTTCTTTACATCATTGATAACACCTGCTATCCTGCTTGTGCTTTATGCAACATTTCTCGGTAATGTTTACCGTGATAGTTTTACATCAAATTTGCCTGATTCGCTAAAACTTTCAGAAAGTATAGTGAATGGGCTTGTAGGCAGTCAGCTTATATCTTCTATCCTTGCAGTTTCATGTGTAACAGTTGCTTTTTGCTCAAACTTTTTAATGGTACAAGACAAGGTAAACGGTATAACAAAAGATTTTAGAATATCTCCAGTAAATTCAGCAACACTTTCAATGAGCTACTATATCGCTACCTTGATTTCTACGCTTATCATTTGTTTTGCTGCAACTGGCATTTGTCTTGCTTATGTTGCTATTGTAGGATGGTATATGTCGCTTGCAGATGTATTTCTTCTGTTCTTTGACATTTTACTGCTCGTTTTGTTTGGAACAGCTCTGTCTTCAATTATTAATCTTTTTTTGTCAACGCAAGGACAAATTTCGGCAGTAGGTACGATTATTAGTGCAGGATATGGTTTTATTTGTGGTGCATATATGCCGATTTCATCGTTTGGAACCGGATTGCAAAAAACACTTGCTTTTTTGCCAAGTACATATGGTACATCACTCATCCGAAATCATTCCATGCAAGGCGTTCTTTCCGAAATGCAAAACCAGGGTATTCCCTCAGAAATAATTGAAGAAATAAAAGATTCTATTGATTGCAATCTTTATTTCTTTGAAAATCAGGTAAGTATGACAACAATGTACGTGATTCTTGGTATTACTGTTATTGCATTGATAGGAATTTACATATTGTTAAATGTTTTCAAAAAAGGTAAATAATTTATATAATAAGCAAAGAGCTATCTGATTTCAAAAATCTGATAGCTCTTTATATATATTGAAAAGTCATTGTGATGCACGTTTTTCAATAAATAAAAATAACTTATCTAAAACAAGGTTGCTCGCCATTCCTATTGTAATCCCGATTAGTATGCCTGTCAATACATCTGTTGGAAAATGCACGTAAAGGTATAATCTTGAAAATGCAATAATCGAAGCAAGCACATAAGCTGCTATTCCCATCCATCTGTTAAAATGAATGATAATTGTTGCTGCAATAAATGATGATAAAGTGTGTCCCGATGGAAATGAATAATCCTGCGGTATAGAAATCAACATTTGAACGGTTTCATTTATCCAACATGGACGTTCTCTTGCAACCAAATTTTTTATCAAAACATTGCCAATAATAACTCCTTCAAGCAAACCTACGCCAATACTAATTCCCATTTTTCTATATTTTGCAAAAAACAACATAATGACTGCACTTATAATCCAAATCAATCCACCATTGCCAAGAAATGTAAGCTTGGGCATTAAAAAATCCAAGAATCTACAGGAAAAATATTCTTGAATAAAATCTAATATTTTAAAATCAACATCAGTAATTGCTGACATAGTGATTTTTTCTCCTTTTTAGTTTTATTTTTTGTTGTTTATATAGCATTCATGTTTATGTCTTTGACTTTACTTCATTCAGATTTTTTTCTTTGCAAAAAAATGCTTTTCTAAGCATCTCGTACTCCTCATTGCTGCAAACTCTTTTGCAATCAGGTGCAAAAGAGTTTGTTGTTTCAAAGCATGATATAATATTTTCACATGGATAATTTAAACATTCGCCGCAATTTCTCACTTCTTTTTCAGTAACACAATTTACAATTTTGTAGCGACACCAGTTTTCAGTAGTACATCCTGTACAAGATATTTCTTTATTTGTAACCACATGATCACGATCTTCATCCACAATTCAGCTGTTTGCTTTAATTCAGAATCTGTTTTCGGCAAAAAGCGTGGGCAAAAACTACAATCATTTCCACACGCCGACAATATTTTTTCCATGATATATTCTCCTCTATGTAAAATTAAACAAGTGCTTCCAAAATTTTCCTATCGCTCACCTAAATTTTCTGCATATTGTTCTGTCCCTTTGCCATGTTTTTTCTTACTTTCATTATATCATGTTTTTATTAAAATTACAAGCCAAAAGTCTGCTACAATGAAAAAACAGCATCAGTGATTTGTATAAACTGTTATTACTTAACTATCAATACCATACATTTATATAAAAACCAAATACGCTATCAGACGCTTTTGCATCATGTATAACATATATATATTTCGGAACAAATCTTTTGTCATCATAATAATAAACAGCTTTATATATATATTTCAAATTACCTTTCCATTGTGATACAAGTGCTTGTAATCTGCAATCTAATAATTTCTTTTCTTTGATTGCTAAAGGCGTAAGATATATCACATTACTCTCGTCAGTTGTACCTCCAATATCAAGAGGAACAAGATATGTTTTGA
>CALESG010000034.1 GCA_937907215.1 uncultured Ruminococcus sp. | reverse complement strand
ATGGAAAGAGCAGCCCAGAGCATTGATGGCTAATAAAGTCAGATGCACTGGAAAATGTAAACGTAATGGGACAGAAGGTGAATATTTGTTTATCTTCTGATCCTGTTATGTTACATCTTTTGAGAATCTCATGTTGAGATTTTGAAATGATGTAATATAAAAATAGACAATAATGTGAAAGGAAGTGTATACTATGGCAAGAACTGTAGATGAAGTGAATGCCAGTATTAAAGATGCAACTGGAATTATTGCAGAGCAAGGGGCATTGATTGGGGTGTATCAAAGTCAAATAGAAGCAAATAGCAAGGAATATGATGCTTTAAAAAAACAAAAAGATACATTAGAAAAAACATATTCAGAGTTGGAAGAACTCTACAAAGCTTTGTCTGGAAATTGTGATTCATTAGGTGAGACTTATGGCAGTACTAATGGATTTGCGAAAGGCTTTTCAGCGGCTGCGCATCAGAAAATTGAAGATTCGAGAACTAAAACACTTCAAAAAATTTCAGATATGGTTGACAAAATTGATATTCAGATGCAAAAGTGCAGTAATGATTTAGAAGCAGCGCAGATAAATTTAGGAAATGCACGACAGGATATTGAAAATGCGAAAAATAGTTTGACATCATTAAATCAGGAGTTACAGCAAGCTGAAGAAGAAGCTGCCCTTGAAGCTGCGGCAGGGGTATAAATGGGAGGTAAATTTGTATGGCTGAAGGAATTGGAAAAGATATAATTGTTGATACAGATGAATGGGGATCTGTTATGAAGCAGCTTGAAAGTAAAGATAAGGCTGTAAAAGAAATGCTTGATAAGTTCATTGATGCATTAAATATTTTGGTGAATGATGGCTTTATACGTGGCACAAGACATGACAACATGGAGATGTTTACAAAAGAAGTGACTAATTTGCGTTCTCAAATTGATGGTGTTTATGAGTCTGCCAAAAGTGCAGTTGAGGACTTGAAAAAAAATACGGAATCCGCAGATCAATATAATTCAATTTTCCATTTGGGTGGTTAATGAAAGAGGGCTTTTTTATGAGCAAGCATGATTATAGTCAAAATATAGTTTCAAATATTTTTTCAACAATTGTAAACTGTAAAAATGCTGCCCAGAATACGATTCTATCTACAGAATCTATGTCATATTCATGGGACGCCGGTATCATTCACAATGTGGTTACTTGGTTTGAGGTTTTACAAATTAATGCTGCAAAATCAGGGTTAGATGATCTTTTTCAGAAAGCAGATTCTAAATTTGATAATGTTGTTCAACGAATTGAACAAGTTGATTCTAGGGTTTCTGATAGTCTGAATGATGGAGAAACTTCTTTAAAATCTTTGAAAGAAAAGTTTTCAGTGATTCAAGAGTATAGCATACAGTCTGTTTCTTTAGTAGGTGTTTTTGATAATCTGCATAGTATACTTTTTTCGATAAGTGAGAAATACAATAATATTGACTTTGATAAATTGTCTGAAGAAGAAAAGAAAGATTATTTCGATCGATTGAATGATATTCCGGATGATCAATTAACAGAAGAGGATAAATCCAAAATTCAAAAATATATTAATTATCTAAAGAATAAGTTTGTTGTTGATGCTGATCTTTCGGAAGAAGAAAAATGTTTTATTGCCTTGTATGAAAAGATTCATCCTGATGAGCAAAAGTCAATGGATAAATTTTTTGATAAATCTTCTAAAGATGGTATTAATGAAAACGATAAGTTTAATATAAAATACATTGCGTATACATCTGAGGGGGATTGCCATACAATTTTCTTTGAATATATTGATAGATGCAGAGTAGATACATGGTGTTATACAAAAGATGGAAAATCTGGAACTTCACATTATGACCCTCAAGATGGGGCTGTAAGATTAAATCTACAAGATGGAAAAGATGGAGTTGAAAATCCACGTGGAGCGTATAATACGGTTTTTCATGAACTGGGTCATAATATAGACGATTTGATGATGGATAATGGTTATTTTACAACTTCTGTTGTATCAGATGGAAATTTTTATGATGTTATATATGAAGATGTAGAAAACAATTTTAAAGAAGCAATATTAAAATATAGTAAAAGCGAGTCGGTTTATGGTAAATGGTCTGATGAATGGGGACATATTGATGAAGCGGGGCAAAAGAAGATACTTGATGTTTTGATGGGGCGTGCCGATCAAAGTTGTTTGAACTATCGCCTTAGCCTTGCATATCGAAAAATTTATGAAGAGTATACCGGAGTGTGGTTGGGTGTATTCTCACAAGGAAAATGGAGTGATTCAAAAGGTGGTGGAATTGAACAAGGAGCAGAAAATGAGCAAATTGCTGATATTACAGGTGGAATAACAAATCATTCTGGAAAATATTATGGGAAGTCAACATATAGGCACAGTGATTATTGGTATGCTGAATATGATGATAAAAACGGCAATGGAGAGTTTGACGATGGAGATGAATTGATAGATCGGAATAGGGATTGTAAAATTGATGAAAACGATATTATGAAAGATGGAGAAATTATAACAAAATCAGCTACTGGAACTGGTATGCATGAAAAGGAATTTTTTGCAGAATATTTTGCTTATGAAATGACTAGTAGTGAAAATGAAGAGAATGCTCGTAAATATTTCAAAGAATCATATGAGAGTATGGATGAAGCCATAGCAAAAAAAGCAGAGGAAATCAGAAATAGACCATCTGATGAGGAAATGTTGCAGACCTACTGGGCTCGCAGAAATGTAGAGTTGTAAGGAGAATAATTATGTCAGATTTAATTAAAAATATCATTTCTATGAAGGAGGGTGCAATTTCAGCGGCCAATACTGCTACTGCAGTAGAATATAACAATGAAGTTGTGAATCAAGTGATCTCTGATCTTGAGTCACTTACAGGAATGTCTGTATATAGTGCTGAATTGTTAATGAGTAATGTTGGTGAGACGGCAAATAAAATGGAGGAATATTTCAAATTATACAATGAAATACATAACTCATTGAATGAAACCGTAAAAAACATTTTGAAAACTGTAAAAGAAGTACAGGATGAGGCTGCTTCTATGTAAGGAAAGGATGAGAATATGAGTAGGCATGATTATAGCCAAAATACAGTTTCAAATGTTTCTTCAACAATTGTAAACTGTAAAAATGCTGTTGAAAATACAATTCTATCTACAGAATCTATGTCATATTCATGGGACACTGGTATTATTCATAATGTCGTTACTTGGTTTGAGGTTTTACAAATTAACATGGCAAAAGCAGAGTTAGATGATCTTTTTCAGAAAGCAGATTCTAAATTTGATAATGTTGTTCGAAAGGTTGGAGAAATAGATACTATAAGTGCCAGCTCTCTTGAAACCGGTTTAACTACGTTGTCTGCAATAAAACAGAAAGCAGAACTTGTTTGGGCTTTTACAAAACTTTATCCTACTTTATCAGTAGTGGGGTGTTTTGATAATCTGCATACCTTTATTAATCAAGTTGATGAAGACCTTAATATAGTTGATTTTGATAAGCTTTCAGATGCGGAGAAGAAGGCTTATTTTGATCGTTTGAATGATATTCCTGATGATCAGCTAACAGAAGAAGATAAAGCAAAAATTAAGTCTTTTTTAGATCATTTATCGAATATTGAATTTAATGGCACGATTTCTCAAGAACAAAGAAATAGCATGGAACAGTATATTGCATTATATGAAAAATTGCACCCTGATGCTTCGGAATTAATTGAAAAACTTTGTAGAGAACATGGAAACAAGGAACTCAATAATCTTCTCCAATTAAAATATAGAATTTACTCAATGGGAATATCTTATCAACTGGCTGAAAAGCTATGCAATTCAAAAAATGCATATAACAGTTGTGATTATATGAAAAAGCAATTAGCTGATTTTGATGGTAAAGCTATGGTCGATCAAGGAAATTTTCATCTTTGCGATATGAAACTGGAAAAGAGTGAAGATGGTTCATGTAATATTTCTTTTACTGCAAAACAGTCCTCTGTAGCAAAATCTTATGGAGCAGCAATTGTATATGATAAGCACGGAAATGTGGATAGTGTTTGTATTTTGGATAGATATAAGAATCCAACTGGTTTTGTAGATTCCGTCTCTTCGCTTTATGATGAGTTATTTAAGGGTGGAGATTTCCAAGAGACGGAAGTGTCTCTTGAAATTCCTAAAGGTGGATATATTGAGATTACAGATGATCCGGATAATATAGCTTTAATTCAAGTTGGTAAGTATGTCGATGAAGAAATAAAAAGTGAAATTGAGGATAAGATTAAAGGTGTTGTGACCAATCCTATAGAAGAGTCTTTGAAGAATCCTGGAAAACACGCTACAACACAGGTGACATCGGCATCTGCAGCGCTTTATAACGCAAATGTAGCATATGAAACTGTAAAAACAACTGCTGAAGGAGTTGATAAATTAGAAACAATTTTTTGGACTAATCAGCAAAAAGGAAGCGGTTCATTGATATTGTATAATTAATAATTATATATTCAAATCCGCAGATTTCATGTTTGTATAAAGTAGAAAATAAGTCTATATTATGAGTAACTCTGACCTTCTAGAGCTTTAAAATTTCTTTATATATTGGGTAAGATAGAAAC
The DNA here is from genome assembly GCA_937907215.1 of uncultured Ruminococcus sp. Lineage (GTDB taxonomy): Bacteria > Bacillota > Clostridia > Oscillospirales > Ruminococcaceae > Ruminococcus_C. Next base: position 12,222 of record CALESG010000034.1, on the reverse strand, counting down.
AGCTTAAAAGCTTATGAAATCAGAAATATGCCGTCTGATGAAGAAATGTTGCAAGCCTATTGGGAACGTAGAAATGTAGAGATGTGATTTAGTGAAAAAGGAGCATAATTATGGCAGATTATATTAAATTTGATGATAAAATAGTCAATGCTGATGAAGTTGTATACTCAGAAATTATAAGTGATAAATTATTTATGAATTTAGGTCCAGGTGGGCAGTTGCAAAAATTAGATAGGCAGATCAAAGCAGCACCTGGCACTGGATATGAAGGCATTATTAACGCTGCAACAACGGTAGTCAATGCAATAACCGCAGTAGAATACAATGTCGATGTAATAAATCAGGTTATTTCTAATCTTGAATCACTTGCAGGAACGTCTGTATATAGTGCTGAATTGTTAACGAGTAATGTTGGTGAGGCGGCAAATAAAATTGAAGAATATTTCAAATTATACAATGAAATACATATGTCACTGCATGAAACCGTAAAAAACATTTTGAAAACTGTAACAGAAGTACGGGATGAGGCGGCTTCAATGTAAAGAAAGGGTGATAATATGAGCAGACATGATTATAGCCAAAATACAGTTTCAAATATTTCTTCATGTATCACATCTATGCAATCATGCAGTGAGTGTACATCGCTTTCTATTGAAAATATGCCTTATTCATGGGATGAGGGTATAATAAATACTGTTATTCAATGGTTTGAGGTAATGGATTTGCTTAATGTTAGATCTGATATGACTAAGTTCTTTCATAATTCCAGTAATTTTTTTAATTTAACTATGCAGGAAATAGATGCTCAAGATGAAAAAGCAAGTAGAAAAATAGATGAACAGATCGAAGTTTTTAAAGAAGTTTCAAAGAATTTAACAATCCTTTCGGATAGATTTTCTAATATTGTTTCAATTCCAAAATTATTTTAAAAAGGATAAAGTAATATGGATAATAATAAATTGTCTGAGTATGATCTTTGTATGTTGGAACATTTAACATACATGAAAGCAGAATCACAGCGTGAAGCATGGGAAAATGTCGGCATTAATATTGATGATCTTTCTGAAGGTACATCTTTACAAAAGTTTCTTGATGGTATAAGTGATGAAACCTTAGAAAAGCTTGACAAAATGGGCAATACATATCAGGGTGGTGATTTTATCAGCGGAAATGAATGGGCATCCATTTTACGTTATATGAAGAATAATGAAAAAATTAAAAGCCTGTCACTGACTGATACAATGTCAAAGGATGATACATTGCTTGCTCTATGCTTTTCAGAAGGAAATGAATCTAAGTCTGCAATAGTTGCCTTCAAGGGAACAGCAAATAATGGTGAATGGAGTGATAATGTAGAGGGTATTGATAAATCAGATACTCAAGCACAAGTTGATGCGTATAATTATGTTGATAATTTGCAATATGATGATATTACAGTTGTCGGACATTCCAAGGGTGGAAATAAAGCAATGTATTGTTCGATTCGTTCTGATAAAGTCAGTAAATGTGTTTCAATGGACGGACAGGGCTTTTCTAATAAATTTTTAAAAAAATATGCTGTTCAAATTGCGGCTAATTCTAATAAAATCACAAATATCTCATATTGTTCTGATTATGTGCATGGATTAATGATTCAAATTCCAGGAAGTAATCAAATGTATACTGGAACTGGTTATGGAAGCAATGGAGTTTGTGATGCTACTGAATGCCATAGTCCCAATTCATTATTTACATATACAATCACTACAGATGAAAATAGTAATTCAATTTTAAATGTTACCGGAGATTTTGTTGTAGGAGAAGAAACTCGAAGTATCTCTATAATAAGATCTTTTACTGAGTATTTGATATATAGTGATTGTCCTAATAAAAGCAAAATGGTTGAATACCTATCACAGCTTGTGAGCGGTGGATTGGACGATATATTAGATAATTTAATGAATAGTAATGATACTGATTCAGTTGCTTTGTTTGTAGCTTATTTTATCAAGTATTTAAATGAAGCTAATGTTAGTCCTGAGGAAGTTTGGATATTGTTAGTAGATATTCATGTAATTGATACTGTAGGTGATAAAACCTTGGTGAAAATGCTTGAAAATAAATTTAATATAAATCTATCCAAATACAATATTGACGATTTAATGTTACTCAGATTATTGTTTTCTTATTTTGAGGGTAATGAAAGCGATCAAAATTATGTTATAGCTAAGCTTATTAATACTTTTAAGAACAAAGACCACAAAAGTAAAGAATTGATAAATAAAATTTTAAAGTCTGTGAAAAGTCATTACGATAGTATAAATTTTAATTTGTCTCAAAAAAAAGAAGACGAAGATTTAATCAATAATTGGATAAGAGCATTGAATGGAAAAAATTGTGATTTGGATCTGATTGCACTTGCAGGATTTGTAAGTGACTCAATCGGGTTGCAGTATGGCATGGAGGGTATTCGAATAACTTTAAACAAATTGGAAGAGTTGATAAATATTTGTTCTGATGAACCACTTGTAATTGAATCAAATGTGTATGGACATGCTTATGACAAGATTCAAGATCTAAATAATATGTATAACAGTTTGAATGCAAAAATATTTGATATGGTTAAAAATGTTTATAATCAAGTTAAAGCTGTACAAGAATCTGTAATATGGGTTATATTAAGTGAAGATTGTAAAACAGTTTGAAAAATAAATCAGAATATGATAAAATAGAGATATGAATTACGGAAACTATATACTTCTTCTTATTTCAAATCACTTTGAAATAGAGAAAAGTATAATTATATAGGAGTGTAATAAAAATGTTTTGCAAAAAATGTGGTGCTGAAATTAGAGATTCAGCAAAATTTTGTCATAAATGTGGAACTGCAATATTAAAAAGAACTGAAAAGAAAAAAATGATTAGAATTGTTTCGTTGGTAATTTCGTTTGTTATTCTCCTGGGAGCTTGCAGTGGTGTATTTATATTTCGTGATGAGATTTTTTCTTTGTTTTTCGGTTATGAAGATGTTTATTCTGAGGTGGATGAAATATTGCAGGAGAGCATTGTATGTGAGGCGTTCAGAGCTGCAAGTATCAATGAAAGAAAAGAAATTGTGGGAACAACGCTGAATAATTTGGAAGCAAAAGGTGAAATCAAAGAAGACTCTGTTACATATTCAGATGGAGGGTATTTTTACTTTAATTTTTTGAATGGTGCAGAGGGAATTATATCAATAAATGACCCCGTTGATGGTTTAGCAGGAGAATCTATGAGCACAGTTTATTGGAAAAATGAGGGCAAAATTGAAAAGTTAAGTGATGATTATAATAGAATTCCGGATTTTAATGCATTAAGCAGTCCATATGTTGGGAATGATAAAAAAGCTCTTATTATAGATGAGCTGGGCTATGAATATAACAGTATTAATTTTGAAGAGGATAAAAAAGAATGGAGTAAGTGCCATTTGCAGACAACGATTGAACAAAATTTTACTGTTCAGCAATTTAAGACCGAATTGTCTAAGTATGATTATATTTCTATCCAGTGTCACGGTCCGGCGAAAATGGTAGATAGTCCAAGAATTTATACAAATGAAGAATTTGGACATGATATTATGAAATATTCTTTGGATTTAGGCAGTGGGAGAATAGGAGCATTTTACAGTTGTGATGCAAATGTATATGTTATAAATCCAAGCTTTTTTACATATTATTACAAAGAAGATAATTTAAAAGATAAAATTATATGGGTGGGCTGCTGTAATGGCTTTAGAAATGATAAGCTTGTAAGTGCTTTTGCAGAATGTGGAGCTAAAGCTGTAATCGGGTCAACCGAATCAGTGAATTCCTTATATGGAGCAGTAATGTGTTCAGAATTTGTATATCATTTACTTTGTGGTAAAGATGCCGAAACGTCACTTAATGCTGCAAAGAACTGTTGGGGAGTAAATGATGAAATATTTAATAAAGCATCGAATTCCAGTGATACGTCTGAATTTAGATTATATATAGGTTATGGTTCAAGCGGAAAAGCGACTCTTTTTACGTTAACTGAGGAAGCCAAAAAAGCATTAAACGGAGAACTTGAAGCCGGCTCTATTTCTGGCACAATTACCGACGAATCCGGCAACCCCATTGAAAACGCTGAAGTAACAGCGATGGCAACTTTAAGTGATACTATTTCAAACAAAAAAGCCCAAACCGACAGTGATGGTTATTATAAAATTGAATGTAATCCTGAAAATTATAAAATCAAAGTAATAGCTGATGGTTATGAAGAGTACAATTCTGACAAAGTAATTAATGTTGAAAAAGATTTTGAAACAATACTTGATACAATTAAATTGAAAAAAATCAAAAAAGAATACACCGAATCCGAACTAAAAGAAATAGTACTTGCAGAATCGGGCGGCAATATAGGAGCATGGGTTTATGAAGACTTTGACGGCGATGGAACAAAAGAGGCATATGCAGTTATAACGAATTACAACAATAGTATGACAAAAAGTGACCGTTTAGAAGCTGTTTATTTTATAAATCAAGAAGGAGATACCACAAGAATGCCTGGAGATTTTTGGGGTGGATCGTATTATGGAAGTGATGCCGAAGTATTTTCATCAGGTTATAGACATTCAAATGAATATACTACTTATCAAGGAAAAGGATTCTTTTCGTTTGACAGTGGGAATGGTGGATCAGGGTGGCAGACTCTGCTTTATAGTGTAAAAGACGGATTGCCATATGAGCTGGATATTTCAAGAACGTTACAAGGCTTTTATGAAAAAGATGATACTTATTACACAACTGAAAATGAATTTCTTGAAGAAGGCGGACATGAATTCCCAGAAGTAGAACTTATATATGACAGCAGCACACAACAATTTTCAAAAGGTGATAGAATAACAAGCGAAGAGGACAATAAAATTTCAGACTGGAAGAAAGCATATATTGAAGTACTTTCTAACTTAAACTATTCTACAGGAAGATTTACAACTGCATATATAGATGAAGATGATATTCCAGAGCTGATAGTTGCTTATGATAGTTCTCATGTAGCAGGCTGTGAAATCTATACCTATTATGACGGTAAGGTTTCAAAACTTGAAGGCTACAGTCCAAGGGGAGAATTTGGTTCATCAGGAGGAATTTTATATTCACCTTATAAAAATCTATTTAATTCTCGGTATTACGGTATGGGTTCAAATGGTGATGAGTTGTTTAGAATTAACAATGGCAATGCTCAATTGGAATGTTATTTGCAACATAATGATTACTTTGCTGGTGTTAGAGTAATCGAATTTAAAATAGATGGAGCTGACGTAACTGAGGATGAATTTTGGGATAAGTACAATTCATATGAAATAGATTCAATGGTTTCAGCAAATTATGATGATATGATTGAAGCTAACAGTACTAATATATCAAATTATTTTAACTAAAAATATTTATAGGAGAACATTTAATTATGTATTGTGGTTCATGTGGAAAAGAAATAAAAGATAATGCTAAATTCTGCTCTAAATGTGGGGCAACTCAGACTCCAAAAAGTAATATATCGCCATCGTTTCTAAGTGAAGAAAACACAGCGATAAAACGCAAACTGCCTATTATAGCAATTATTTTAGTTCTGATAGTTTCAATAGTTGGTTTCTGTATGATCAGAAGTAAAAACGGTATGAAATCAGAAAATGATGCAGCAGGTGCTTATCTTGTTGCATGCTATGAGCAAGATGCAGATACAATTATTTCATTAGTTCCTGATGAGATTTTAAAAAGAATTATGAAAGAATATGGCTGTTCTAAAAAACAGTTAAAGCAAGCTGTAGAAGACGAATTACCTAATGAATCTAAGAATTATCATGATTGTGGTTCAGTAAAAGGTTATGAAGAATCTAATGATGTGGATAAATATAATTATTCTCATTATATAGACAGTCGTGTTGAAGATTGTGCAAATTTAGATAAAATATCCAACATGAAAGTGTGTTGGGTAAATGTAGAAGATGATTATTACTATAATAATATATCAGTTTATCAATATGGTAACGATAAAAAGTGGTATAACATGGAGGCAACAAATTTTGTGGCTTATGCGGTTTGGGAAGAATATTAATAAGGTATATAAAAGTATCTTGCGGTAGAAAGAATTTTTATTATGAAAAAAGTATTACCTATTTTTATGTGTTTTGCTCTAACGACATCAATGTTAACGGCGAAAGATGATTACGAAGTTGATTTAAATAACAAATCTTATGGCAGCTTATACAATGATGGGTGGGCATTATATGAAGAAGAAAATAAAGGAACAAATTATATTTCTCCTAATGGTGAACTTTTATTTCCTTATGAAAATTGTATAGAAGGAGCAGTTCTTAATATTGAGGATATTTCAATTACAGAACTCAAATCATCTGACAATTGACATAACTGGTGTTAAAATCTTAAAAACATTATATCCTGAATCAAATGAAAAATCAAATATGGCTACTATATACGATAGATTATTAATACCTCAAGGAAATATAGAATCTGAAGAAAATTTGGAAAACATATCTAATAATAAAAATCTTTGTGCAGATTCTTCAAACTGGAATAGTTTTGTTTATGAAGAAAAAGGCGCTATAGGAACGATTGACAAACTCAGTAAAGGAAAGGACTGTATTTATGCTGCAAAAAACGGATACTGTAAGATCAATATTATCACATCTTAGTAGATTTACTTTGTCTATTATTCTAACAGCAAACTTTCTTTTTGTACAATATTTGCTATGGAATGGTAAAATTGCAGTTTCAAAGGGAATTTTGCTGGGATTTAATGAATTGTTTGGAACTACAAGAGTTACGCTTTCCGAAAATTATTGTAATGCTTATTATCTGATGACATTTCCGTTTGTGTTGATTCTTTACTGCATATTCGTCATGACAGGAAAGGAGCGTTCTCATATTGATAGCGTAGGTAGTCATTGGCGTTGGATGTGTACAGGGAGTGTAATTTTTCTTTCTGTGATTTTTTATGCGGTTTCTTTCTCAGCACAGAGTGGAAAAGCGGTATTAGCATTGGCTTTACTATTGCTCTTGCCGCTAGGTTTTGTATATGTGCCTTCATTGATATATAATTGGAGAAAGATTTTTACAAAATTGGAAATCAGAAAAAGCCTGGCTCGATATGGATTGTGTATGACCCTTTCTATTTTGATTGCCATTGTGTATGGTCTTGCGCTGGGGCTGCTTAAAACATATGGAGGAAATACTGAGATTATTTCTAGTTTATATGTAGGGTTCTCAACGGAAAGTGGTATTCTGGCTAGTATAATTTTAGCTCCTTTGGTGGAAGAAATAGCATTTCGTGGACTTATATTTAGAGGATTCCGATGCTCTGTTTCACTTTTACTAGCAGTCATTCTCAGTTCTGTGTGCTTTGGTATCTGGCATCGGAATTTGGCACAGTTCTGCGGTACGGTACCCATGGGTGTGATTTTGGCATTGTTATATTATCAAACTGGAAAATTGAGATATGCTATACTGTGTCATAGTCTAAGCAATTTAGTAATGGCAATGGCAACTTGCCCAAAAGGTCCGCTTGCAGCATTCCCAGCACTTCAAAGTTTAGGACGAAAAATTATGCGGCTTTCAGTTTTGGAAAATATTGTATTACTGCTGCTTGTGATTTCTATCATTGTTTTACTTTTATGGAAAATAGCTCCTCGCTGTCGTAGTAGAATATGAGTCCCAAATTCGAAAATAATTCTCCTAATCTGAAAACAGCCAGTTCTTTCTGCCTGTGACAAATGGATTTACTGCTCGTTCAGCAAGATTATTTGTCCATTCGAGCTTTCCGTCAAGCAGGACATTGCTGAGATTTTCGTATCTGCATAATCCCTCCGGCTACCAACTGTGCAGCAAAGTCTGAATATCTTCAGAAAAGTTGTCATCAACCTTGTCAAGCAATTTAAATCTTAGACAGGTTTTAAGTAAGCCATTTCTCACATTATGTTTCAATGCTTGCTTGATTCTGAGGGTTATCCTTGAAAATTGATTTTCGTGATTATAAAAAAGAATTGCAATTTGAGCAGGAATGTGATATAATGATAGTAAAGAAGAACTGCCAAAGTAGAGGAGGGAGATTATTATGGGCATTTACTTGAATCCGGATAATGCGAATTTTCAGGAAGCACTAAATTCGGAAATTTATGTAGACAAAAGTCGTTTAATACAATGCACAAATAAAGTATTGAAAACAAAACAGAAGTATATTTCTGTTAGTAGACCAAGACGTTTTGGAAAATCCATGGCAGCTGATATGTTGACTGCTTATTATAGTCGTGGCTGCGATTCTAAAGAGATATTTCAAAATTTAGAAATTATACAGAGTCCAGATTTTGAAGAACATTTGAATCAATACAACGTAATTCATATAAATATGCAGGAGTTTTTGAGTGAATCGGACTCTATGGAAGAAATGCTGCAAATGATTCAGAAAACGATCCTTTTCGATTTGACAGAAGAATTTCTCGATGTGCGATATTTTGATAATACCAAGCTTTTACGTTCTTTGCGTGATGTGTTTGCTAAGCATGGTATTCCGTTCATTTTTGTGATTGATGAATGGGATTGTGTTTTTCGTGCACATAAAAATGATTTGGAATCGCAGAAGAAGTACCTTGATTTTTTGCGAAACTTACTCAAAGATCAGAGCTATGTAGCTCTTGCCTATATGACTGGCATTCTGCCAATCAAAAAATATGGTGAACATTCTGCGCTCAATATGTTCACAGAAGTGTCTATGACTGATCCAAGAGAGTATGCTGAATTTACGGGATTTACTGAAAATGAAGTTCAGAAGCTTTGCGAGCATTACAATATGCCGTTTGATGAGATGAAAAGATGGTATGACGGATATAATCTTATGGGCATTTCCATTTACAATCCACGTTCTGTAGTTATGTCCATGACTGGAGGGTATTTTAATAATTACTGGACTTCGACGGAAACCTATGAAGCCTTAAAGGAATATATTGAGTTAAATCAAGATGGTTTGCGCAACAAGGTGATCCAGATGATTGCCGGAGAAAAAGTGAAAATCAATCCCGAGAAATTTCAGAATGATATGGTAACATTCCGGAGTGCAGATGATGTTCTGACACTTCTGGTGCATCTGGGTTATCTGACATTTGATTTTGATACAAAAGAAGTCTGGATTCCGAATAGTGAAGTACGGCAGGAGTTTATCAATTCTATTGAAGACGGCGGTTGGGAACATGTTATGCAAGCCATTCGTCAGTCGGATACTTTGCTGGACGCAACATTGCAAGGCGATGAGAAAAAAGTTGCTGAAATTATTGAGCAGGTACACCAGGATAATACTTCTATTTTGCAGTATAACGATGAAAATTCGCTTTCCTGTGTGCTTTCCCTTGCTTATTATTCTGTACAGAAAAGCCATACAATTACACGAGAAGCACCGGCTGGAAAAGGATATGCTGATTTGGTATTTGAACCGAGAAGAACTAGTCATTTGCCTGCGTTTATTGTAGAGCTGAAGTGGGGTCATTCTGCGGAGGAAGCATTGGAGCAGATTAAAGCAAAAGATTATAAAGATGCTTTACAAAATTATAGTGGTGAAATTTTGCTGATTGGCATCAATTATGACAAAGAGAAGCATCATTCTTGTAAAATCGAAAGGGCAAAAAAATAAAGCTATCCTATCAAAAGTTGACAGGATAGCAATGTGTACTAAACGTAAAAATTTTGCATTTTATGGGGATGCATCGGTAAAAAGTTTTATCTATAATGGCTATGTGATTGTATAATTCTTTATTACAAATCAGGTTAAATTCATACCCTTATCATACCCTTACCCACAAAAAATCACGATTAAAACATAGGAAATAATGGAAAATGCACCACGAAAAACGACTGTTTTTAAAGCAAAATGCTGGTTTTCGGACGTAAAACAAAGAAAATCTGAATCTCATAACCCGAAGGTCGTCAGTTCAAATCTGGCTCCCGCAACCAAATGAAAAGCACGCAATTTCGGTAAAATATCGAGGTTGCGTGTTTTGCTTATGTGTTAGAAAAATGCCTTAAGAAGCATTTCCTAACACGTTCCTAACATCTACTATTTTACAATATCAATGATATTCAGGCTATTGCAGATAGCATTTAATTCAATAAGCTTGTCATTGCTTACTACATGGGAATATGTGTCTGCTGTAAGGGCATAATTTGCATGACGTGCGTAATCTTGTACTTGCTTCATGGTAAAACTATTATTACTTGCAAGAAGGCTTATGCAGCTATGGCGCAAGTCGTGAAATCTTATAATAGGCAAATTGTTGGCTTCTAATATTTTCTTAAACTTATGCGTAATATAATCAAGCCTAAGAAGGGTTCCAACAGCATTTACGCACACATAGTCAGTGTACTGATTTGTTTCCCTGGGCATTGCCTGCTGCTGCAAATATTTATTCATAAGATAGCTGCGTATAGGAGCATTAAGATAATAAACAGCATGACTTGATTCAGTTTTCATTTCGTTGCTCAGTATATCTACAACTTTACCGTCTTTATTTTTTTGTCTTGTGACTTTCTCGCATACTTCGAGGGTCATGTTGTCAAAATCAATGTTTGTCCATTTCACCGCCACAACTTCACTGCGTCTAAGTCCAAAAAGAACTGCAAGCATAACAGGCAACTCCATATCAGATCCTTGAACGGCTTCTATGAGGATTTTAAGCTGTTCGGCAGTGTAAAAGTTATGATGAACTTTAGCTTTCTTTGGCTTTTTAACTTTTTCTGCCGGATTCGACCTGATAAGATCATTGATGACAGCATCTTTTAAAGCGGTCTTGATCAACGTGTAATGTTTGCCTACAGTGTTATTGCTTAGCCCACTTTCAATTTTTAAATTCATATACTCTTGTATATGAAGAGGCTTGACGGATTTTACGTTCATGGTAAAATATGGTGCGATATGCTTATCTATCATATGCATATAACCATCAAAAGTGGTAGCTTGAATATTTACTTTATTTCGTTTTACCCAATATTTGATGTATTCTCCAAAGGACATTTCAGATTTGTCATTGTATGTAAGATTCTGAAATCTACTAACGATTTCATACGCTTTTTTCTCGGCAAGTCTTTTGTTAGTCTTACCATTTGAACCAGCCTTAATACCTGTACTTAGGCATTTTTGTTTTCGTTTTCCATTTTCCAGCAAAAGACGGAAACTCACATGCCATATCCCTTTGTTTACACTTAGACTGAATTTTATATGTTCATTCATGTGGTTATACCTCCTATAATAACCACCTTGTTTGTATAGTATCAGTATATCATAGCAAGGTGGTTTTGTAAAGCTTATTCGGACTTAGTTATAAGTTCGATAACGCTGGACTTTATAATTTTATATCTTACACCGATGCGAATACTTTTGATCTTGCCCTCTTTTAAAAGACGGTAAGCAGTAGATTTGGATATCATGAGTATTTCGCATAGCTGTTCTACATTTATAATGTCCGCATATTTTTCAAGCATATATTTTCCCCTCTCTAAAACGAAAACAGTGACGCCGCATAAATTGAAACTGTGGCATCACTGTTTAATAATTATTTTTAGTGTTTTAAATTCTCTCCGCATAATCAAGACAAATCCAGCCACCAGACTTAAGTCTGCCCCAACCATTCTTAGTTTCCACAATAGTAAACACACCCTTACCAGTATACTTACCCGTAGTAGGATACTCAGTGCCGGCACCTGTTCTGATGTTCAAATCATCAATAGAAACACGAACTTTGTATGTGCTATCAGAATTATTTTCAGCCTTAGGATAAACAGCCTTACCGGATTCATCATAGACAGTATAGCCGTCCTTACAAACCTTTTTAGCATTTTCTAAGCTGCTGTATGCTCCAATCTGCGACTTACTGTCAGCCCATGATTTACGTACTCTGTAAAGAGTTTTAGTACTTCCTGAAGGCTTTGTATCAACAGTACCTCCACTCATAGCAGCCTTAACGTCTTTTCTGAACTGATTCATAGTAAGACCGTACTTGTTCCAGATATGCTCAACATCAGCATGACCTGACGCAATACCACGTTTGTAGCCCTCACTATGGCTTACTATAACACCATCGCCTAACGGATTCAAACCATACATTTTGCAAAGGTATGCAAACAGCTCTATAGCGGTCTTATACGTTCCAAGTACAAATTTCTTAGTAGCAGTAGGGTTGTTGTC
>CALESG010000033.1 GCA_937907215.1 uncultured Ruminococcus sp. | reverse complement strand
CCCCTATGGGGCGTTTACGGAAATACCCCCGGCTTTGCCGGGGGATGTTTATTCTATTGAATGTTTTTCTTGACTTGCTGTACAAATAATAGTACAATGAAATTAGAAGATAATTTTTTATGTCAGATAAATTTTGAAAAAACAGGAGGAAAGCCATGCCGTCATCAAAAGCAAATATCATCTGTCTGCTGCAAATTCTATGGGAGTATTCTGATGCGGAGAATATACTCAGTATGAAAGATATCAAGTCGAAAATGAAACTGCTGTATGATAGAGAAATCGACCGCCGGACAGTTTACGATTGTCTGAACGCACTAAATCAGCTCGGATACGATATTTCCATGTTTGAAGAAAATAAGGAGGGATATTATCTGCGGGAAAGAATATTTGATGTCAGCGAAGTCAGATTGCTGATGGACAGTGTTTACGCAAATAACACAATTCCAGCCAGGCATTCTATGGAATTGATTCAAAAACTGCAAAATCTGTTGAGCAAGCCAAAACGTAAATTATATAACTCTCTGATGATTTGCCGTGATCATGCCAAAACACCGAATAAGGAAACATTTCACAATATTGATATGTTGGACAAAGCCATTTCCGATCAAAAGAAAGTATCATTTATTTATACGGAATATGGTTTTGACAAGAAACTGCATCAGAAAGGCAGCCATCGTCACATCGTTAGTCCTTACAGTATGGTGATCTATGATGGGAGTTATTATCTGATCTGCGGCTGGGATGGCGTGGAAGAACCTCGTCATTATCATATCAGTAGGATAAAGGATATTCAGCTTATGGATGAACAATCACAACCTCTTCCTGCTAATTTTCACTTGAATGAATACATACAAAATGCAGTTTTTATGTATAGCGGAAAGCCAGTGCGAATCAAAATGAAATGTCACAAATATATTCTGGATCAGGTTATCATGCGATTCGGAACAGATATTCAAATTGTGCCCAACAATGATGAAACCTTTACAGCATCGCTTTATGCAAATCCGAATGGTATGTACGTTTGGGCGTTGCAGTTCCTAGACACCTGCGAGATACTTCAGCCGCTAGCGCTAAGAGAGCGGATTTGTAAGGTTGTGAGAGATTCGCCTTATAAATAAGTGTGTACGGATTTTTGTACAGGTAAATGTGTTATAATAAAGTTATTGTAAAAACGAAAGGAATACTATTATGATTTATGAAATGAAAGAAGCGTACATTGAGTGCTGCAAAAAAATTCTTGAAGGAATTTCAAAAGATGAAAATCTTGACTTTAAAAGATCTCTGCCTATTTGCATTTTAGATGCAGTTTTTTCAATTGGAGCTAGATATTCTTCCACCAGAAATGTTTGGAAAAGGTATCTGAATTATTATAATTTGGAATTAAAAACTTTTGCTGAAATAGACAATGGAGGAACCGATAAGAGTGAGCACACGATTTCTGATTTTTTGCATAATGCAGAACAGTTTGATGATGTGGAAGCATTTGCGAGTGAGGTTTTGAAAAATAGGCAAAGAACGTCTCCAAGGAACGGTATTTTAAAGGCACAGGCATCACTTGAAGTTGCACGTATTATGAAATTAAATAATATTGACACGGTAGGAGACTTTCAAAATTTTAAAGATAAAGAAAAGCTAAATAAACAAATTTGTTCTGTACATGGACAAAGAAGCGGTATCATGCTTCGCTATTTATATATGTTAGCAGGAGATGCAAATTTGTGCAAACCTGATCGTTGGATAGAACGCTTTATTCATAATTACTATCCTGATATACAATTTGAGGATATTCAGTCATTAATATCTCAAACGGTTTTAGTGCTTCAAAAAGAACGTCCTGAAATTACAGTAAGAATGCTTGATAATGCAATATGGAAATATCAGACTAAAAAATAAAAACTTGAATCTAATAATCAAATTATATCTATGTATATAATTTACATAATTAACTTCTTTGAATTTGTACAAAACAGAGAATTTTCAAAAGCCCACTCGAATCTTCGGAAACACGCTTGGCAGTATGATATGATTTTACCGGTCTTAAAGGCAAACAAATCTAATCATTGGAGGCAACATTCATGAGCAGAAGACTTACACCACAGTTCCAACCCAGCAAGAGGCTAACATCACAATACAAAACATCATCGCAGAAATCCATTACTGCTGATCTGAATCATTTAAAGCATCACGAGGAACGGCGTATAGAACGAAACGCAGTGGAATCAGGGCATCACTACATACTGGAAATTGTTCGACCGGATACCCGTGAAGCAAGAAGCCGATGGGGACTGGACGGCACACGTAATATCAATGGCGTTTCCAGAGTTGTCAGCCGTCAGAAGATGTATGTTGCAAACGTCTGGAAAAGCGGAAATGAAATCCGTCTGGAGTGCCGTGGATATGATAATTTCGGCAGATGTGATGATGGCATTTTTGTGTATTATCAGACACCAATGTCAATTCATCAGAGTGATACATTTGTGCTGTCGCTAACTCGCTTGGATTAAGAAAGGGAGTAATTACAATGAACAAGATTACAACGTTCAGAGGAGAATATCATTTTCTCTCAAACTTTTATCAGCACCCTTTTACATATAAGGGGCTGGTATATCCCAATGCAGAGGCAGCGTTTCAGGCGCAGAAATGTTCCTCAGATGCAGACAGGATCAAGTATACACTTCAGAAAAATCCTGTCAGAGCAAAACAAATGGGCAAGAAAGAACCCAATCTTCCGAAAAACTGGGACGAGATTTCCTATGATATTATGATGGACATTCTTCGTGCAAAGTTCGCTGTACCGGAACTGGCTGAAATGTTAGAAGCTACCGGTGATGCTCGTTTGGAAGAGGGCAATCACTGGCATGACAATCGCTGGGGAAATTGTACCTGTGAGAAGTGCAGCACAAAAGAGGGTGAGAATTGGCTTGGAAAAATACTGATGCATATACGCCATACGAATAGAACCAAATATATGCATATAGAAAACTTAGAAAAAATAACATCACATCTAAACAGACCTGCTCTCATTGCATTAGCTGCACGTCCGTGTGTGGGCAAAACAACTATTGCAATGAATATTGCAATATATGAAGCAGAGCATTACAACAAAAATGTTGTTTACTTTTCATTTGAAATGTCTGAAAAACAGGCATATGTCAAATATAACATACAAGTGGATTAAGAAAGGGAGTAATTACAATGAACAAGATTACAACGTTCAGAGGAGAATATCATTTTCTCTCAAACTTTTATCAGCACCCTTTTACATATAAGGGGCTGGTATATCCCAATGCAGAGGCAGCGTTTCAGGCGCAGAAATGTTCCTCAGATGCAGACAGGATCAAGTATACACTTCAGAAAAATCCTGTCAGAGCAAAACAAATGGGCAAGAAAGAACCCAATCTTCCGAAAAACTGGGACGAGATTTCCTATGATATTATGATGGACATTCTTCGTGCAAAGTTCGCTGTACCGGAACTGGCTGAAATGTTAGAAGCTACCGGTGATGCTCGTTTGGAAGAGGGCAATCACTGGCATGACAATCGCTGGGGAAATTGTACCTGTGAGAAGTGCAGCACAAAAGAGGGTGAGAATTGGCTTGGAAAAATACTGATGCATATACGCCATACGAATAGAACCAAATATATGCATATAGAAAACTTAGAAAAAATAACATCACATCTAAACAGACCTGCTCTCATTGCATTAGCTGCACGTCCGTGTGTGGGCAAAACAACTATTGCAATGAATATTGCAATATATGAAGCAGAGCATTACAACAAAAATGTTGTTTACTTTTCATTTGAAATGTCTGAAAAACAGGCATATGTCAAATATAACATACAAGATAAATCATCCATACATATTATTGATGATATTCCTCTTACAGTATCACAGATGAAAGAAAAACTGCAAAGTTTGGGAAATATAGATTTAGTCATTATAGACTACTTGGAGTTGATACAGTCTGAATCAGAGGAAAAGAATCGAGTTCATCAGTTTATGGATATTGGCTCCGCATTAAAGAAACTTTCACAGGAACTAAATGTTCCTATAGTTATATTATCTCAACTTAGTAGAGGAATAGATAATCGCACTGATCGTCATCCAATATTGCAGGATTTCAGAGAAGATTTAGGTATTGAACAATTTGTAGATACTGTTATGTTTCTTTATCGGGATTCTTATCCGAAATTCAATGAACCATCTTACTATCATTTTGATAACACAATCGAATGCATTATTGCTAAAAACAGATATGGAGAAATCGGAACGATTCCATTGAACTGCCAACTTGATTTCAAAGTATTACAATCAAATAATGAAGTGTAATTAGGAGCTGATTATATGATTTTTATCACAGGCGATTTGCATGGACATCATGACATACACAAATTTTCTACGAGCTGCTTTACTATGCAAAATGAACTTACACGTTCGGATTATGTAATTATCTGCGGTGATTTCGGCTTGCGTTGGTGTGATTCCGAAGAAGAAAAAAACTGGCTGAAATGGCTTGACAAAAAGTCTTGGACAACGCTGTGGATAGACGGCAATCATGAGAATTTCGATATGCTGAAAGAGTATCCGATAGCGGAGTGGCATGGCGGCAAGATTCGAAAAATCACAGACAATATTTTTCATCTTTGCAGAGGAAGTCTGTTTGAAATTGATGGGAAACGTATCTTTGCATTTGGTGGTGCGGAAAGTCATGATAAGCAATATCGAAAACTTGGCGTTACCATGTGGGAAGAAGAATTGCCAAATGAGAAAGAAATTGAGTACGGACGACAGGTACTGGAATCTGCAAACTGGAATGCAGATATCGTGATTACGCATTCGCTGCCAAGCCGCATACAAGAGGATTTGTTTTTGGATACAAATTATAAGTCAAACATATTGACAGATTTTTTTGATGAGCTTGATGAGAAAATGAATTTTAAACTATGGTTTTCAGGTCATTATCATCACTCCGGTTGGTATGACAAAAAACATATACTGATTTATAATGATATTGTAAAACTTACGGATACTGGTATTGAAAGAGCGTATCCCAGAGGAAACAGATAGGAGAATTTAAAATGTATTTTACAAACGTTGATTATATGATATTTACAGAGGAAAATTCAGCTAATAAAAGCACAGAAATGATCAAAGAACGAAAAAGACTTCAAAACAAAATGCTGAAACTGCATGAAATGATTTATGGTGACGTTGTAAAGCTGGGACTGAGTTGCCACGAAAATAAGAATCATATTACCACAAAAATTGAACCTAACCGCTTTAACGGAAAGATCAATTCATGGCTGCTTGTCAGATATGGCAAGAAACCGGAGGAAATTGCTCCATATAAAGAATTTGATTACGGCTTTACAAAACATGCCTGCATACAGTATGGTTTGTTTGACAGAAAGGGTTTTGAAATTAGTTTGTTTCTTGGTAGAAAGGGCGATTATGACCGTTTGCAGATTTGTAAGACAATTGCAAAGAATAGAACTGCTATAGAATCAGAATTGAAAAAAATTAAGGGTTATGGAATGAAGTGGGTTATTGGTGGTTTTGAATTTGAAATTGATAATAATGATACTGCTGAATTCTGTGATTGGCTGATCGCTCATGATAAAGATGGAATGGAATCATTCATCAGTTATACATATAAAATTGATGATGAAAGATTGTCGGAAGAAAATATTGCAAAAGAGGTTCTTAGCAAGATTACATTGCTGAATGGATTGTATAATGCAATGGTTCAGAGAAGAGGGTAAATGTTTAAGGGCGTATTCTGGATTATAGATGGTAAGTTGTATTCCTTTCCATTTGACGGAACACAAACAGATGGTATTGCCAAATCAGGTGATACTTATAACCATAAAAAGCTATGGGAATTCGTAAAACCGAAAGGATGTAATAAGCCGTACAATTACTATCCGAGGGGAAGGGTTGAGATTACGAATAAGGGAAAGCCAGTCATTTATATGAATCCGAATATTGATTCCGTTTACATTAAGAGTATCAAGAACGACTTTGAAATTTTTACTGATGTTTGTGTGTGCTATGATTACAGTGAGCATTATAGGTGTTATCTGGATAGGTAGACGAAAGAAATGTAAATTGATAGGAGAAATTTTATGCATATAACTGTTTATTCCAGAGAAGAAATTGAAGCAATTATTTCTAATGATAAATTTCCTGCAAACACAGCAGTTATCAGCTTTTACGACCCAGCAATCAAGCGAATTGATAAGGATTACACGCATGTGGATTACAGTGGTGTATGCGACCATGTTTTTTACAGTGAACTTGACGATCTTGATTTAGAAGTCCTTAAAGACAGAGGATATACCTATGATACTTACTTTTCTGAAGCTGATAAAATAGCAGAATTTGTTTATCACGCATATAGCAGTGGAATGGATATTATCTGTCAGTGTGAATATGGTCAGAGCAGGAGTGCCGGTTGTGCTGCTGCGATTCTGGAACATTTTTATCATACTGGAATTTCTGTTTTTGCAGATTATAGACGTTATCCGAATCAGGTAGTGTATCATAAGATATCTGATGCACTGAAAAAATACAAGAAAAACTTATCTGCACAGGCAACAAACGTGAGAAAATTTTAGTTGTGATATTATGGTATAGACAACAATCAGGCAGAGTACAACTAAGCACTCTGCCTTTTGATATATGAGGTTAAAATTTTTATGTATAATTTCGTATAATAAGTTCTTTCACAGCACCTCGACCATTTCCATTGCAGTTGATAAAACGCTTTGCAAAAACTTCTGTGATATCATATCCAGCATATAGACTGCGAATAAAGTCAGTGTCGGAGTTTGAAAGCATAAACTTAATTCCCCTTGCAGTCAATGCATCACAGCATTCACGTAGACACTTGTGGTCTTCTTTGGTAAAACCATATCTCGTGTAATTTGTAAAGTTTGCTGTTTCAGAAACAGGGTCATACGGTGGGTCAAGATATACAAACGTTCCTGAGGGCAGATTGTTTAAAACCAGTGAAAAGTCTATAGATGTAAAAATAATATTTGCAGAATTGAAATATTGGCTCATAGAACGAATCCCTGAAGCATTCACAAAATTTGGATTCTTGTATTTTCCGTAGGAAACATTAAACTGTCCTTGTCTGTTTTCACGATATAATCCATTGAAGCAGGTCTTATTCAGATAAATAAACCTTGCAGCCTGCTGTACTGCGGAAAGTGCAGCAAAACGTTCAAAATCTCTGTCAAGGCCTCTGATTTTGGCGTAGAATTCAGCAGTGTTTTCATATCCGCTGAGTTCTGCAATTAGAGCTTCAGGATAATATTTGATGACGTTATACACATTCATCAATCCTGAATTGATGTCATTGATGTACGCAACTCCAGGTTGAATACAAAACAGCATTGCGCCGCCACCCAGAAATGGTTCACAATATGCAGTAAATTCTTCTGTCGGAAGCAATGATGTCATTTCTCCGAGAAGCTGTGTTTTTCCGCCAGCCCATTTTACAATAGGTGTGATATTAGTAGTCATAATTTTTTACCTCTCTTTTT
>CALESG010000032.1 GCA_937907215.1 uncultured Ruminococcus sp. | reverse complement strand
TGGTACTTGTAGTGGTTGTAGTAGTAGGCTTTGCTGTAGTAGTGGTACTTGTAGTAGTTGTAGTAGTAGGCTTTGCTGTAGTAGTGGTAGTTATGTTTTCATCAGAGCTGTTTGCAGTTTTAAGAATGATCTTTGAAAGACTTGCTTCTCCATACCACTTATGAAGTGTCAATGACGAATATTCTTTGTCAAGTTCTACATTAAGTGATAAGTCATTTAAATCATCTGCCGTATAATTTTTAGAAAGCTCCCAGTTTCCGAATACTGCACATCCATTCATACCATATGGAGGCATAGAATCAAGTATAAATGAAACTTCATTTATTCCCATTCCCTTATAAGCTGATAGATCATAGGTCTCGCCGAATGATACATTTTCAAGAACTATATCATCTCCGGAAGGCTGTACTGGTACTGTCTTTTTAGTTGTAGAAACTGTTGTTGTTTCAGGTGCAGGTGTTGTAGTTGTTGTATATTGAGTTGTATTTTCAATAGTAGTTGTTGCTTCAGATATAGTTGTTGTAATCGCTGTTGTTGTGGCAGTAGTTACAACAGGTTTAGTTTCTATACTTGAATTATTAAAATAATTCTCTTCAAGAAGGTTAGCCCAATATACACCCATTTTTTCATATCCTGTTTCATTTGGATGACAGCCGTCTTCAAGGTCTGTTTGATAATTTACAACACTGTTTATATCACCAAATGCTACGGATTTTCCTTCTGACTGCATTCTTGCAACCATATCTTCTATTGATGCATTATAAGAATCGACGCAAGATGAAACTTTTTCCATAAGCTGGTCTTTTTCTTCGCTTGTACTGTTCCAAACATTAAAACCATATCCGCCCAGCCAGTCGCCTCTTATATAAGCATCAATATATGGAATGCTTGCAATGTAAAGAACATCGCCTGGATCGTTCATATCATTTAAAATTATATTAACAAGATTTTCAAGTCGATCTATAATTCCATCATTATATGCACTCAGAATATCATTTGTTCCAATTTGAAGCAGAACAATATCTGGATCATAAGCTTGGATCATATTTTTTCCGCCTGAATACCATGTTCCTTCAACGAGTTCACGAATACCCTGCCTTGATTCATGACCTCCAGAAATATTCTCAATAGAATATCCGCTGTATCCAGAATGATCTCCGTCATATGTAAATGATTCACCACTATTTGTAGTATATGAACCGCCGCCACTCTTGGCACCTACCATGTCAATGCTATAACCCATTTCATCAAGTTCATGATAAAGATATTTACGATAACCATCTTTTCCAAAATAACCATCAGTAATCGAGTCACCAAGGCATAAAATTTTTATATCTGAATCATTTGCAGACGCCTGCAAAATAGGAAAACTTGTACTTACAGCTGTAACACTCATAACTGTAGCTGCAATTGCTGCCATAAACTTCATTTTTTTCATGATTTATTCCTCCTGTTTCAAAATAATATAAAAGACAATATGGAAAATAAGTATTAAAAAGTGTTATTGTTTATCATAATCAATACGTTACATCCACTATAATTAGTATATCACGTACATAATAAAAAATCAATGTATGTTAGTAATATTTTATGTATATTTACCAATAATTTTTTTTTAACGATTTTCGTATGATAAAGTGTTATAGTTATAATTATAAAAATATTATATTGAATTTATTATAAAAACTCGCTCAAAATACACCTGTAATAAATATTTCCACACCTATAGCTATAAGCACGATACCGCCAAGTATAGTTGCCTTATTAGAAAGCTTAGTGCCAAATTTCTTTCCTATTGCAAGTCCAACTATACAAATAAAAAATGTTACCAATGCAATAATAAGCGAACATACTAATGCCATAATCAAATTATAATCAGATATAGTAAACCCTACAGATAAAGCATCTATTGAAGTGGCAATACCCTGAAGTATAAGAGCAGCTATTCCAAAAGACATATGGTCCTCATCTTTTTCTTTATTGAGTATGCCTTCAATAAGCATCTTTCCTCCAATAAAGAGCAATAAAACAAGTGCTATCCAAGGTATGTACTGCTGAAATGATTTAAAATATTGAACAACAGTATGAACGCAGATCCAGCCTATCATAGGCATAAAAGCTTGAAAAAATGCAAATGTACCTGCAATAGTACTCATTTTTTTACCGTTCATATTAGGTTCATTTAAGCCATTTGCAAGAGATACTGAAAATGCGTCCATTGCAAGTCCGATTCCAAGAAAGATACTGTTAAAGAAAAAAACAAAACTCCATTCCATTTTTAATTATCTCCAAAATAAAAAATTTAGTAAAGCTCCAGAATTGTATATTAAAGGCAACACTATATGAATTTATATAGTGCTGCCTCTTTTGCAATTATCTTTTTACAAAATATTCCTCATACCATACAAGGAAAGTATATATAGTCCATATCTTACGCCAATTGTCTGAATTTCCGTTTATATAATCATCAAAGATCGTACCGATTTCATCAAGATCAAAGAACTGTGCAGCCATTTCGCTTTTGAATTTATCTCTTACATCTTTATTGTAACGTTCATCAGCGAGCCATATTCTTATAGGAACTATAAAGCCAAGCTTCTTTCTAAATGCTATTTCCTCCGGAAGAACACGGGCAGCTGCTGTACGAAATGCCACTTTGTTTTGTTCTGAATTTACTTTATATTCAGACGGCATACGTGACGCTATATCAAATATTCTTCTGTCAGTGAGCGGCATTCTTATTTCAAGTCCGGCTGCTGTACTCATTTTATCCACATTGAGATAAATATCGCCCTCAAGCCAAATCTGAATATCAACATCTGACATTTTGCTTAATGGGTCAAGTCCCTCGGTTTCTTCATATATGTCCTTTACAAGATCTATCGGTTGAACATCAGGATTATAATATTTTAAAATACGCTGCTTTTCGTCTTCTTTCATTATATTGGTGTTGCCTACATAGAAATTTTTAAGATTCTCTCCGTAACGTTCTGCATTTCTATACATATTGTAACCACCGAAAAATTCATCCGAACCTTCGCCGGAATAACAAAGTTTAGTATGCTTTGCAGTTTCCATACAGCCTATTGTAAATGCGATTGCAGAGGCATCGCCCAAAGGCTGTTCCATGTTGTACATTACATATGGAACTATATCAAAATATTGCTCAGGAGATATAACACATCTGGAAAATTCTCTGTTCAAAAGCTTTGCTGTTTCAGCCGCCATTCCAGATTCATCAAATCTTTCATCATCATATCCGCAGCAGCCGGCAGAAGGTGCATCGGACATTGCAAGAACATAAGAGGAATCAACTCCGCCGGACAAAAAAGAATATGCTGTTTCATCAGGTGTTTTAATTTCCTTCATCATTTGCTGCATGGCAGTATGAATTTCATCTGCCCATTCTTCAAGGTTCTTGCTGTTATCAGGTTTGAATTCAGGTTTCCAATAACGATTTATATTTATTTTGCCGTCTTTCCAAATAAGGCAGCATCCGGGCATAAGTTTCTTTACACCTTTGAAAAATGTATTCTCGCCTGCTACATATGTAAGACTCAT
The DNA here is from genome assembly GCA_937907215.1 of uncultured Ruminococcus sp. Taxonomy (GTDB): domain Bacteria; phylum Bacillota; class Clostridia; order Oscillospirales; family Ruminococcaceae; genus Ruminococcus_C. Next base: position 2,527 of record CALESG010000032.1, on the reverse strand, counting down.
GTAAAGCTGCAATGCGTCTTTATTTATCTCTTTTACAAATCCGTCTTGCTCCATAATATTGCGAATCATTGTGCCATATAGAAAATCTCCATTGTTGGTCACATAATAGTAAAATGGTTTTGTACCAAATTGGTCACGTATACATACAAGCTGTTTGTTTTCATCGTCCCAAAGAGCAAATGCAAACATACCATATAAATGATCTGCCATATCACAGCCCCATTTTTTATAGGCTTTTTTTAATATTTCATCTTCTCTTTCTTTTCTTGAAAGATTTTTATCAATATTAAGTTCAGCACAAAGTGCTTCCCAATTGCGTATATGTCCTCTATATTCCTTTACTTCAATCATATATTTGCACCTCGTCAAATTGTATATTTCAGGATATATTATTCCTATGATAAAATAATATCACATATGAATAAAATAGTCAATAGATGGGAAAAAATCTTCGCTATATCGACTTTTGTTTTATGATATTATAAGTAAACAACACATAAAAAGCCTGGGATAAATCGTATTCTTTAGGATACAATATCATCGAGGTGATAGATATGGCAAAACAGGGGATGAAACGTCCTGAATATACTAACGCACATCATCAAAATGCAGCTTCAATTGTTCCTGAAATACAAGGAAAAGCCAAACACGGCAAAGTTCATGCCAATCCAATTATAGCTGGAACAAATGCACCATCTCAAAAAGTTTGGCATTCAGCATCATTTTCAAAGGAAAAGCCTATATCAAAAGTTTATCCTGTTATTGATAATGACCTTGCAAGAGATAATTTAGAAAACGACATTACAGAAGCTGACCTCCAGGATTTATAAAAATTTATTATTATAAAAATAAGCTAAATAAGCTGAAACTTTACTATTATAAAGTTCAGCTTATTTTTTATATATTTATATAGATACAAATATATTCTGTTTAGCTGTTAGACAGTATATTTATTTATCTTATTTTTAACTTACATTAGTGTATATAATATATTAACTCTATTGACAAGTTAGCTAAAATAAAGTATAATTAAGTAAAAAAGCAGAAAGGTGTTGATGCATTATGGCTAAAGCAGTCAGAATGTCTGATATTGCACAAAAATTAAATGTAAGCACCGTGACAGTATCAAAAGCCCTTGCCGGTAAAGATGGCGTTAGTGAAGAGCTTAGGACAGAAATACAGCGAATTGCAGAAGAAATCGGATACCATAAAAAAAGTGTGAATAATGGGAAAATGTATACATTTGGAATCATTACTCCTCATAAATATATTGAAAAGGGACATTCGTTTTATTGGACGCTGTACGAAAGAGCTATAAATTGGTTGTCACAGCGTGGATATATAGGTATTCTTGAGATAATTTCTGATAAAAATGAGCAAATGCTTGAGTTGCCTCAGCTTATACAGGCTGACCGCATTGACGGAATAATACTAATGGGAAATTTTTCCGAGGAATATTGTAATCTGGTTGAAGATTCTGCGATCCCTATGGTTATGCTAGATTCATTTGATGCCAGATACTCAAGGGATACAGTTATTTCAGATGGATATTATGGTATGTACACAATGGTAAATCATTTGATTCAAATGGGTCATAGGGACATTATGTATGTTGGTTCAGTTGGAGAAACGAGCAGTATCACTGATCGCTATTTTGGATTTTGCCGAGCTATGATTGAAGCCGGAATAACGGTAACATCTGATATGGCAATACCAGATCGTGATGATGACGGCAAAATTGAAATATCAATGAAAGATATAAAAAGGATGCCGACAGCTTTTGTCTGTAACTGTGACAGTACAGCATATATTCTGATGAAACTTCTTAAATCTGAAGGAATAAGTATTCCTGAAGATGTTTCTATTGTAGGATTTGATAATTTTGTTTTATCTGAGCTTGCTGATCCTCAAATAACAACTTATGCAATAGATATAGATAGAATGGCGAAGGAAGCGTGTCGTTGCTTGATAAGACGTTTGCAGCATCCTGATGAAAATGCACATCGAATTGTTGTCAGCGGCTATTTAGTGTTCAGAGATAGCGTAAGGTCATTAAAAAAGTGATGTTTACTTTAAATTAAATATCATTTACTTAATTTAAGCTTATAAAGTAGATTTATCTTAATAATAGACACAGCAAATTAAGTGCAAGTTTAAAATATAACAATTAAAACAACCTCTGCCGACTTGTAATAAAGCTGTTGGCAGAGGTTTTCTTAATTTCCAAGGATGAAAATCTGATTTTATATCAATGTGTTTGGTAGATATATACAAAAGCAAATGTAATTATTAGTATAAGATGTAGAAAAAACTATTTTTAACTTAAAAATGCTTGACATTTAAGCTTATGTGAAGTAAAATATAAACATAAGGTAAGCAAATATAAAGTTAATAAATAAATTAAACTTAAGTTTACTGGAGAATAAAATTATGAAAAATAGACTTATGGCAATTATATTGTCAATCACGACAATAGCGGTTACAACTGGATGTGTCAGCGGAGATGATAACATCAGCAATGTTGAAA
>CALESG010000031.1 GCA_937907215.1 uncultured Ruminococcus sp. | reverse complement strand
GCTATATCTTCAGCATTGATATATGCCCATGTATCATACCAATAATCATCAAGCAGAGTTTGAGTTGTAAAGTCCTTATCAAACCATGTCTGTGCATAAACAGACGGACCATAATCATGAGGTGAATAAACTATCTGACTTGTACCATGTTTTGGCTTGATAGGATACTCTCTAGCACCTCTAAAGTTGCCACCCCACCATGCTCCGATATATGGAGAATTGTCACGTCTATCAGGCATTCCCCAATAATCTCCTGGCAGAGCACCGCTGAGTGACTGTTCAACACCTTCAATAAAAATAAGAGCATGTGGATTTACATCCAGAATAGCATCTGCACATTTTGTAGCAGCATAAGCCCAGTTATTTTCATCTGTTGAACCATCCCACTTTGCAGCTTGTGCACCTTCCTGACCTTTGCCATGAGGCTCATTTTTCAGGTCATATCCAATAAGGGTATCATTATTCTTATATTTTTCTGCAACCCATGCAAGAGATTCGATCCAAAGATCGGTAGTTACCATAGTACCATCAGCTGTTGCTTTTCCATACCAAAGGTTATAGTTATGACCGGAATTATCGGCATGAGGGCTATGAATATCAATAAAAGCCTTTATACCATATTTCTTGCACTTATCAAGGATAACATCAAATCCACGATCACTTGTGATAAGAGTTTTGCCATCAGCTTCAACGAATTCTTGATTCAGATTTCCGTAAGTACCAGCCTTAACAACACCGCCGTTACCGTCGTCCTGGTCAACAGGAGGATTGTATACAGCCTGCATACCACCTGCACTTATCTGATATGGAGTGCCATTCATCCATGAAAGAATAAGCTCTGTAGAAATAGGAAAACGAATAACGTTGATGCCTCTGTCGGCAACTGACTGAAGCATATCATCTATATCACCTGCATAGAGATAGTGAGGAGAATATTCAATACAGTTAAGACCAAACCAGTTTGCACCTGTAAGCCAAACTTCATTTCCATTCATATCATAAAGGCGGCTTCCCTCGGCGTGAAGCCAGTCATCATTTGAATCGTCCACAGCATTAGCAGACATATTTACGGATAATGCAGAAGCAGTCATTGCACCTGCAAGCATAAGTCCCATAATTTTTTTGTATAGTTTCATGCGATATACCCCCTTGCCTTTCTGTTTTTAAATTTACGCAAACACATCTATACACTTATATTATAAATGTATTTTCCAATATTGTCAATAGCTAAAACGTAATATTTTCAATTTTATTACAACAATTAAAAAGACCGCAAATAAAGCATATTTGCAGCCTTTTTCTATTGCTCCACCAATTAAACGTTGCCAAAAGATGAAGTCAAAAATCAAATTTATCAAGGATGACGACGAAAGCATACTGACGTATGGCGAGGAGGAAGACGCAGAGAAATTTGATTTTTGACAAATATTGACGGCAAGGTTTAGTTGGTGGAGCAGTATATTTAAGCAGTTCTAAATTTACGTCTTATTTTACTATTCAGCAGCTCACTGTTTTTACCATATGCAACCCAATATCCAAGCAAACAAAGCAATATAGACACCGGCATATCTTGAATAGAATGCTGTTTTAAGAACACTGTTGAAAGACATATAAGCAATGTACTTATAACAAAAAAGCAACGCCAAGATGTAGTCTGAAGCGCTTTGCACTTAGATGCTGCCAAAAGAACAGCTACACCGCCAATAACATGAAGAGATGGACATACATTTGTATTTGTATCAATGGTATATATATATGACACTAAATCAGTAAATATATTATCTCTAGGCATTACATCAGGTCGTAAAAATTGAACTGACGGGTAAACAGCAAATATTATAACGGCAAAAGTTTGAGTAAACATTATAAAACGCATTAGTTTCTTGAAAACTTCAGGTTCTTTAAAAAACGTATAAACATGAATTCCTATAAGAGCAACAAACCAATAATAATAAGGTATGATAAAAATTTCATTAAACGGTATGTAATCATCAATTGGTGAGTACATGATATTATATACTCTTGGTTTTATATACCATTCCAGAAGTTCAAATGCAATGCCGTATAAAGGCCAGTATAAAAGCAGCTTCCAGTGCGGATAACGCTTAAAAAATGATATAAACATTTTATTTATTTTCATATACTCCTCCCTGATCAACAATGATATTACTGTATTCATTTTCATGTATTATAACATAAAAAGATTTTTAGGTCAACTAATAATAATAAACAAATTTAATTACCAAATCTGCATAGGACATCTTTGACTTTGCATAAATTCTAAAGAGGTGATAAAATGTGTTTATAGAATTTTTGCAGCATATTTTTCTATGTTTTCTGCACGTTGAAGAAACAGGCAAATTTAAAAAACCGCTTTCTGCCGAAGATGAAAAAAGATATTTCCAACTTATGGCTGATGGCGATAAAGAGGCAAAAAACAAACTCATCCTTCACAATATGCGTCTTGTTGCACACATTATCAAAAAATACTACGCTGCGGCTTGCGATCAGGAAGATTTGATCTCAATAGGAACTGTTGGACTTATAAAAGCAGTTTCTACATTTAATCCTGATAAAGGAATAAAATTTGCCACTTATGCGAGCCGATGCATTGAAAATGAAATTTTAATGAGCTTTCGTACACAAAAAAAATTGGCTGATACTGTATATATGGGTGATGCATTAGATACCGACAAGGACGGAAATCAACTCACACTTTCTGATGTGATAGATGACGGCAGCAATCTTGATGATATTGTAGATAATAGAATGCAAACCAGACAGCTTTACAGCTATGTTGACGAACTTTCTGATCCACGTGAAAAAGAAATACTCATTGCAAGATATGGATTATATGGAACTACTCCTTTGACGCAGCGTGAAATTGCACATAAGATGGGTATTTCCAGATCATATGTTTCCCGACTGGAAAAGCGTGCTATTTCCGCACTTAGAAAAAAATATAATAACTAAATAATATAAATAAAAAATACAGCAGAATTTCTACTTTGCTTCATTTCTATATTGTCCGGGTGTTTTTCCAAAACGTTTTTTAAAGCAACGATTAAAGTATGAAAGATTTTCAAATCCGGTTTTTGCTGCAATATCTATAATACTTTCATTTGTAGATAAAAGCAGCTGTACCGCTATTCTTAAGCGATAATTATTAAGATATTGAATAAAACTTTCTCCCATTGCTGCCTTAAAAAATCTCATAAAATGTGAATCACTATAATAACACGCTGCTGCTGCTTCACTTGTAGTAATTTTATGCATATAATTTTCACTTATATACGAAAGAATCAGCTTTATTTTTTCAATAGAGCGTCCGTTTTGAACATCCGGTGCAGCTTCAGTATGACTTTGAATAATATTACAAAAAAACAAAAATAAGTTTCCTTTTACCCCTAATTGATAACCATATGTCTTTTCACTGCAAAGTTTATCTATTCTCTCTATGCATCTTGAGACATTTTCATAATAAGAAAGATTCTCGTCAATTTTAACACTATGAGATAATTTTCCTTGAAACAACGGCATCAAAATTTCACCGCACAAGTCGCCGTCATTTACACCTAAAAATGATGTTTCAAAAATAATATTCTCATACTCCATAATATGATTTTTTTTCTGCTTTATAGAATGAAGCTGACCAGGCAATATCAGCAGCATATTGCCTTCTTCTACATCATATGATTTAAGGTCTACCTCAATTATACCTCTTCCTTTTTTTATAACAATAAGTTCAGCTTCACTATGCCAATGCATTTCAACTTCGGGAAAATCAAGAGGAATTGAACATAAATAAGTGTTATATGGAAAATTAGGCATAGTGTGCGACTTGTTTTCATAATAAGTTTCATATTGCAGGAAATTCATCTTATCTGCTCCTTATATTTTTTTATTAAATATTATTATAAATTATTCATGTTACTATTTTCAGGTGATTTTTCTTAAATTATTTGAAAAATGATAGTATTGTGCAAATAAAAGAATGTATTCTGCTAGAATTATTTCGCAAAAATAGATATAATAATACTATCAGTTTGATGAAAGGATTATTATTATGAATTTACAGAACGTATTGAATGATAAATATGGGAAATCTATTAAAGACTGTTCAAATGAGGAAGTATATTATGGCCTTTTAGAAGTAGTAAAAAGTGAGGCTGCAAAAAAGATCTCCAATAATGGTAAAAAGAAAATATATTATATTTCAGCTGAATTTTTAATTGGTAAGCTGCTTTCAAATAACCTTATAAATCTTGGCATTTATGATGAGGTAAAGACAATACTTGCTGAAAACGGCAAGGATATATGTGAAATTGAAGAAGTAGAACCGGAGCCATCCCTTGGAAACGGCGGACTTGGCAGACTGGCTGCTTGCTTCCTTGATTCAATCGCCACCCTTGGTCTTAATGGCTCAGGAATTGGCATCAACTATCACTATGGTCTTTTTAAGCAGAAGTTTAAAGATAATTTGCAAACAGAAGAACCTAATCCATGGATAGAAGAAAAAAGTTGGCTTACAAAAACAGATAAGACCTATACAATCAACTTCCGTGGCATGAGTGTAAAATCAAGAATGTACGATATTGACGTTACAGGCTATGACAACTGCACAAATAAACTTCATCTGTTCGATATTGAAACAGTTGACGAATCAATAGTAGAAGACGGTATCAATTTTGATAAAGAAGATATTGAGAAAAACCTTACGCTTTTCCTTTACCCTGATGATAGTGACGATGCTGGAAGACTGCTTCGTGTTTATCAGCAGTATTTTATGGTAAGCAGTGGCGCTCAGCTTATTCTTGAAGAATGCATTGCAAAGGGTTCAAACTTGTATGACCTGCCGGATTATGCGGCTATTCAAATAAATGACACTCATCCTACAATGGTTATTCCTGAACTTATAAGACTGCTTTGTGAGCGTGGTGTAGAACTGGATGACGCTATTGATATTGTAAGCCGTACTTGTGCTTATACTAATCACACTATACTTGCTGAAGCTCTTGAAAAATGGCCTATATCCTATTTAAATAAAGCAGTTCCACAACTCGTTCCTATCATCGAAATACTTGATGACAAGGTACGCAGAAAATTTGACAATCAAAAACTTGCTATAATCGATAAAGATGACCGTGTTCATATGGCTCATATATGCATTCACTATTCATACAGCGTAAATGGTGTTGCTTCACTTCATACAGATATTCTTAAGGAAACTGAACTGTCTGATTTTTATAAAATTTATCCTGACAAATTCAATAATAAAACAAACGGCATAACATTTCGCAGATGGCTGCTCCACTGCAATCCTGAACTTACAGAGTTTATCACATCACTTATAGGTGACGAATTTAAAAGAAATGCAGACGAACTTAAAAAGTTAGCTGAATTTGCTGACGATGAAAAGGTTCTTAAGAAATTACTTGATATTAAGCTTAACTGCAAAAAAGATCTTTGCGAGTATCTTAAACGTACTCAGAATCTTGATATAAGTTGTGATTCTATATTTGATATTCAGATAAAAAGACTCCATGAATATAAACGTCAACAGCTTAATGCATTATATATTATTCACAAATATCTTGAAATAAAAGCTGGTAAAAAGCCATCTACTCCTATTACAG
>CALESG010000030.1 GCA_937907215.1 uncultured Ruminococcus sp. | reverse complement strand
GATTTGGTTTCATTACGCTGACAGATCCATCTTACAAGAGTACGTCTGCACTCATTTTTATCCAGTCTGTACATATCGAAAATTCTGCGTACTGCGTGAAGAACAGAATCAATCACTTCCGCTTCCTGTATGTAATGAGAGGTACAACCTTTCTTTTTACGATAGCTGTCACAAATATAAACATAACAGTTTCCGCTTGCATATTTACGAAAGTTCAGGTACATTTTCTTGCCGCATTCGTTACAGAACACCATATCATCAAGCAGATGTTTTTCTCTGGTTTGAATTACACGCTTGGTAGACTTACGGCGTTTCTTTGCTTTTTCATATTCCTCACGAGATATGATTGCTTCCTGTGTATCACGGATAATGGTAAAACTTTCCTCATCACGATAGCGAACTTGTTTATCCTTAAAGCTTGTATGATATGTTTTGAAATTCACCGTATCACCAACATACTCTTGACGTTTCAGAATAGCAGTTACACTGCTACCTGTCCAATGATATGGGTTCTTTTCCGTTCTTGAACCTTTCACAACACGGTTACGATAATGGGATGGTGCAGGATATTTTGCTTTCTCAAGTGTACGGGCAATCTCTGATACCTGCATACCGTCATTGTAGTGTTTGAAAACAAGTCTTACAACTTCTGCGGCAGGCTCATCAATTACCCATTTATGCTTATCGTCAGGGTCAAGTTTGTAGCCGTATGTAGGAGTTGAGGCTATATGTCTGCCGCTGTTGCTCCTTGCTTGTAGTGAAAGTTTCTGCTTATCGGAAATATCCTTTGCATAATATTCGTTCATGATGTTTTTGAACTGTGTCACCAAACTGTCAGGGTCACTGGATTCCGGACCGTCATGTACGGAGATAAACTCTACACCGAAGCGAGGAAAAATCACTCCGATATACTGACCGACTTCAATAGTATTTCGTCCAAGACGTGACAGGTCTTTCACAATAAATCGCCCAACACGTCTGTGTTGAATAAGAGCAAATGCTTCCTGAAAGCCGGGTCTGTTAAAGTTAGTACCCGTATATCCGTCGTCGGTTACGATTTTGATATTGTAATAGCCTTTGTCGGCTGCATACTGTTTCAGCAGTGCAACCTGATTCTCGATACTCTCGCCGTCCTTGCCGTCCTCACTGTAACGTCGGGCATAGAGTATATCTAACTTATCTGTAACATCCATGTTCAGAACTCCTTTCTGAATCATGAATACCGGTATTCGCAATCAGATTTGAACGTTCAGTATTTTTGCATAAATTTATGATAAAGTCATTGTAGCATAAACGAAATCAAAAAAACCTGTAGATGAATGTGAAAACGGCTTATGATTGTAAACGTTGTATGAACATTTTTGATTTTGACAAATTTTTGGTTGCGTTTCAGCTGATTTTTTACGTTATATATGAGGGGAAAAATTCACAAAAAGAGCCTACGGCTGACACAGTTGATTGGGAGTAGCAAGCAACGATGATGTGGCACGAACGGTCAAAAAATGATCGTCTGCCAATCATCAGCTTGTTAGGGAAGTTTCCCTAAGACCCTCTGAAAAAAGCACCTGACGGTGCAAAAATTAACCAACGATAAGGAGTAAGACAGCAGAATGAAAAGAGAAAAAGTCGATAAGCGTTATGTAATCAGGCTGACGGAATCAGAAGCTAATATGCTTGAAAAGCGTTTTGATTTGTCAGGAATGACTTCTATTAGTGCATATCTCCGTCAGCAAGTGGTGAATGGAATTTACCTTGAATACGACCACGAAGAACTGAAAAAAATACGGCAATCGGTTATGAATGTTGCAAACAATGTCAATCAGATTGCTCACAGAGTAAACTCAACAAGCCGTATTTACAAGCAGGAACTGTTTGAATTGCAGGAGGGAGTGGCGATGCTATGGCAACAACTGGGGTACATCCAATCCGAGTTACAGAAGCTAAATCCGTCCAATATATAACCAATCCCGAAAAAGCGGAGCGTGTAACTTGTTACGGTTGCAGAGGTTCAGCGGAGGATATTTCACACCAATTTTATATGCTAAGAGCATACGGAAAAAACACGGGAAGTGTTCTAAGCTATCACATTATTCAAAGTTTTGCACCGAATGAAGCTACAGCGGAACAGGTGCATCAGACAGGACTTATGCTCTGCAATAAACTCTTTCAGGGCAAATATAAATACGTTCTTGCAACACATTCAGATACGAAACATATCCACAATCACATTATTTTTTGCAAGACCAATATGGAGAATTACAAGGCGTTTGGTACACTTATGGATACGAAACGCAACCCTGCATGGATGAAAATCCGTCATCTTTCTGACGAGGTATGCAAGGAAATGGGACTGTCTGTTGTGGAGTATGGAGAAATCGGCAAAGGTGTTTCACATTATGAATGGTCGAAACAGCAACAAGGTACATCATGGAAAGCACAACTTCGTTATGAACTTGATTGCATTATTCAGCGATGTGATACGTTTGAGGACTTCTTTGAGAAGTGCAGATTAAATGGAATAGAGGTTGTTTACAATCCAGATAAGCTTGTTTCTTTAAAGTTCCGTATGCAGGGACAGCAACGGTATGCGAGAGCAAAAACACTCGGCTATTACTATCTGCCTGAGAATATTCAGCGTAGAATCAAACAGTTCTCACATCATAGAAAGATGATTATTGACAAGTCAAGATTTGAATCTAAAGGCTTGCAGTATTGGGCAGATATTCAGAATATGAAGAACGTTGCACAGATGATAAATATGCTTGAAAGTTACAATGTTCACAGCACATCGGAACTGAAACCGACTGCCATGACCGTTATGGCTCGACGTGGCATGATTACTCAAAGCATCGAAAATCTTGACGATAAAATAAACGATTTGTCCAAACAGATTGAACTTGTGCGGCAGTTTCAGCGGTCAAAGCCGTATCACGACAAGTACAAATCTTTGTCAGGACGAAAGCAGAAAGACTATGCAAAAAATAACGCTCTTGTACTTGATGAGTACAAGAGCGTTGGAAGTCAATTAAAATCGTTATATCCTGACGGCAAATTTCCGTCAGAAACTTCACTTGACCGTCAAAGGCAAGCGTTGTATGAGGAGCGTGAAGAACTCTATGGGCAATATCGCTATCTCAAAAAAGAGTATACTGATTTGGACATTGCAAGCCGAATGATTGACGATTATCTTGACAGCTTGCGTGATGAGCCTGAACATAGGAGGAAAAAAGGAGAGTTGGAATAGCCTTGCAAATTGGAAGTTGTATTTGATTACCTACATATCAAAAAAATAATCAGACCTGTAAGTAAGGCTATTGGAATACCTATTATACAACCAAATAAACCATCTATTAAACCTTTTTGGGTAAGCAATTTGTATTCGTTATCCATATCCTCTGTTCCGGGTAAGCGGCACTTTTTCCAATGCACCATTAATCCAAGATCAATAACGATCGTATCAAACACATTTACTACAAACCATATGCAGTAACAATACAAAGCTCCCTGCATAAAGGATTTTGCACCTGCAAGATAAACCATTCCAACAAGCAGAATAAGAAAAATTAAACAAGCAAATAATTTCTTAATTATTACTCTTGGCGATAAGCCTTCCGGTTCTTTTATTTCTGAATCGGGGTGTAATTCAATATACCTTTTTTGAACTAAATCCGGATATTCATTTATCCATGCTGTTTGATTATTCAATACAGATAAAATAATAAATGTTCCAAATAAGACACAGCTTACAATACATTCAATGGCTAATATCATTTCAATTTTCCTCGTAAAATTTCGATTTGTCAATCTTTTTCATTTTCTGCTTCTGGCTTATAATTCTTCTCAATATATTCCTCAACAGCCTTGATAAACATCTGATTCATACTCATTCCCATTTCGAGGGCAACAGCTTTCAGCCTTTCACGTTGCCCTTTGGGAACACGAATCTTTATATCGTCAAGGTGAGCTTTAACGTACTTTGCTGTAATCGCCTTGCGTTTCTCGTTGTAGTACATAGAATCAATCCTTTCGTATTGTACCCATTACTTTAATTATACCCTTACAACAACTTTTTGTCAACTATCTTTGTAAAAGTTATCCGGATTTTTTTCGTAAACTTTATGCGCATTGCGACTTGAAAAGTAATGTGCAAAGATATATAATAGTATTGTATCCAATACTTAAATATTAAAGGAGATGTTTAGAATGATAAAAAAATCGTACCCATTTTAGCGAGTATAGCTTTGATAGGCTCGGCAAGTCTGACAGCCTCCACAGATGATATGCTCGACAAGGACTACATCGTCAGCGAAATTTGGTCTGACTGGTGGCACGGCAAGGGAGATGATGGACTTGTCTTTCCCGAAGCAAGCTACAAGCACTATATTCTGACTGAGTGGGTCAATGATAACTACGGCGATGATGATTATGATTGGAGCAAAATCGGTCAGCTGAACTACAATTTCAAAGATTACTATGATGATCTCACAAGCAATTGGAACTTCAATGACGACCGTGACGGAAATTGGACGATTTCCACCGATGAAACCATTTATCATTTCAATTTTAAGGACGGTAAATGGCTTATGAGCGATGATAACGGCGATGTAGTTGACAGTTTTATGCCGTTCAGCACTTTGGAAGAAGATATGTCAGAGGAAAAGCCGAGCATTATAAATGATGATGATAGCAACGGAACTGCTCATCGTGTTGGTGAAAGTATGAAAATTGAAGAAGCTACTGCCTGTGTATCAGAAGAAACAGCTGAATCAAAATCGACAAGTGAGGAAAAGTCCTCAAACGGCTTGATTTACGGAATCGGCGGAGTTATCCTTGCAGGAATCGCCGTTCTTGCAGGAGTATTGATAATGAAAAAGAGAGGTTGATATTATGTTATTTGAAAACATGTGGCAGAGAATCGCACTCGATACAGACAGAATGATGATTACACAGTGCGGCAATGACTATCACGATTACAGTGACAACTGACTTGCCTGTATCTATATCAAATGGGCGGAGGAACATTGTCCTGAACGTTTACAGGCTGAAACAGACAAGGGTAGAATTTACGTCCACATTCACGAGCGTATCACTAAATGTAAACAGGAAAAGTGGAAGATCTGGAACAAAATGCGTGATACCGATCCCGAATATGCACTTGCAATGAGAAATGCCGATACCGCTAAGGTATGGCAGCTTGAAAACCTCTTTGAGTTGCAGGCTGAGGAGATTGCGGTTCAAACTTGTTTGTTAGTGTAGTCATACTTTTAGTCCTTGTTTTTCTGAAAAAAATCAATAAAACTCGTTTGGTTAAATTTAATATCGGCCAAACGAGTTTTCTTTTTATTCTTTAAGGCTCACTTCAAGTTTCATTTTTCGATATTCTTTTGGCGACATACCAATATATTTATGAAACAGTCTGCTAAAATAAAGAGAATTCGTGTATCCAACCATGTTTGCAATTTCAGTAATGGTGTAGTCTGTATTTTCTAACAAGCTTTGTGCGTTGGAAATTCGCAATTTCAAGATGTACTGCAACGGACTTGAACCTGTAATTTCTTTAAAGCACTGAATAAACCAACAGTTGCTGAGCCCTCTGGATTTGGAATACTCCTCTATGCTAATCTCAGTATTATAATTTTTGCGAAAATAATGCATGGCAAAAGCAACTTCTTTTTCACTGGTGCTGCTGAATTTCTTTGCACTCATGATAGCTCTGCTAATCAAGATAAAAATATTTCTAAGTTGTAAGGAAATCAGTTCCTCATACCGTGGTCTGCAAAGCTGCAATTCCTGAATCATTTGTCCAAAAAGCAACTGATAATCAGGAGAAGTTCCAATATAAAGGATATTATTCGGAAGTTCAACATTATAGTATTTCAAAATAGAATCTACATCGCTGCCAGTAAAATGCACCCAATAAACGTCAGTTTGATCTTATTTCTGTGATTGATCCGGCAAATAGACAATGATATTTCCTGCGGAAACCGTTTTTTCTTCACCATTGATGAAAAAATGTCCTTTTCCGGATGCAATATATAAAAGCTGATAGTCTTTTCTTCCCTTCGGACGATGTGTTACAACTTCAGAACGATTTTTTACACGATAATTACCGCAGCATGTTACAATCAGTGGCTTCGAATCATCTACAATAGTAGATGTAGAGTTATTTAAATAAGCAACATTCATAAACATGAAAAACGCCCTCCTTGACTTTATGATATCAGTATAACATAGTGAATTGCTGATTGCAAGTAAAACCCTAAACTTTGTGCATATATTTTATAACTTAGTGTATTTTTTTAGCCGTTTTGTGTGGTATAATAGAATCAAGAAATGAGAAAAAAGAATTTTAAAAGACGTCTTTCATTGTAATTCTATACTGAATTCAATAAAAATTCTTGATACTCAAAAAATAATTATCTATTCTGACAACAATCTAATTTTGTTTATGCAGGATGATAAAACAGTCCGTATCATTCATCATTGAAAAATTCTGTCCATATGGGCATACAAATAATGAAAGGATTTCTATTATGAGCAAAGAAAAAACATATTTGAAATGGTATAACAAAGTGGGCTACGGTTCCGGTGACGTGGCAGGAAATGTGGTTTATGCATTATTGACATCATTTGTCATGATCTATCTGACAGATACAATTGGCATGAATGCCGGAATTGTTGGCACATTGATTGCAGTATCTAAAATTTTTGACGGTATTACAGATGTATTTTTCGGAACATTGATAGACAAAACACATACCAAACTTGGAAAAGCAAGACCTTGGATGCTTTACGGCTTTATTGGTTGTGCAGTAACATTAGTTGGTGTGTTTGCAATTCCGGTAAGCATGGGCAGTTTTGCACAGTATGCATGGTTCTTTATTTCTTATACGCTGCTTAACAGCGTGTTCTATACAGCAAACAACATTGCTTATTCTGCACTAACTGCACTTGTAACGAAGAACAGCAAAGAACGAGTTCAGATGGGGTCTTACCGTTTTATCTTTGCATTTGCAACAAGCCTTTTGATTCAGTCTGTGACATTCAAGTTTGTTGACATGATGGGCGGTGGCGCAAATGGCTGGAGAACTGTTGCTATCATCTATGCAGTGATTGGGTTGATTGTCAATACAATTTCATCTTTATCTGTTAAGGAATTGTCTGACGAAGAACTTGCAGAAGGTGAAGAAGTTCAGTCTCAAGAACAAAAATACAGCTTTATCGAAGCATTCAAACTACTTATACATAATAAATACTATGTAATGATTGCCTGCACTTATATTTTACAGCAATTATATTCTGCAATGATTGGAGTTGGAACATACTACGCAAAATACGTTCTGGCTGATGAAAATATGTTTGGTGTATTCGCATGGTTTATCAATATTCCATTGATTCTTGCATTGATCTTTACACCTGCAATTGTGCAGAAATGGAACGGTATGTATAAGCTGAACAAATACAGCTATATGATTGCGACACTTGGCAGAATTTTGTTAGCTGTTGCAGGATACATGGGTAACATTCCTTTGATGCTTGCATTCACGGCACTTGCAGCACTTGGACAAGGGCCATTGCAGGGTGATATGAACGCTGTCATTGCTTCTTGTTCTGAATACACATGGCTGACAAAGCACAAGCGTGTAGATGGCATTATGTATTCCTGCACTTCACTTGGTGTAAAAATCGGTGGCGGTCTTGGAACAGCGATTGTCGGTTTACTGTTGGATTTCAGCGGTTTTAAAGGAACGCTTACAGTTCAGCCTGATTCTGCAATCAATATGCTTCACATCATGTATCTGATTGTTCCGTTTGTTCTTGACCTTATTATCACATTGATTCTCTCTAAAATGAATGTTGAAAAAGCAAATGCTGACTTGAAGAAAGAACTTGGAATATCCGAAAATGAAACTGTGGTGGAATCACAAAACTAATGGAGGTAATAACATGAAATATACACTTGACTGGCTTGTAAATCCGGAAGTATTTGCAGTCAATAGAATTGCAGCTCATTCGGATCATAAAATCTATGCCGACAGCATGGAAGCTGATGCAGACCGTTCTTCCCTGATTCAGAATCTGAACGGCACTTGGAAATTTGCATGGGCAAAGAATCCGTCTGAATGGCAGCAAAATTTTTATGAAGAAAATAGCGGAACAGATGACTTTGACAACATTCACGTTCCGGGACACATGGAATTACAGGGCTATGGCAAACCGCAGTATGTCAACACCATTTACCCTTGGGAAGGTCAGGAGCATCTCCGCCCGCCGTTTATCTCGGAAAAAGATAATCCGGTCGGCAGCTATGTCAGATATTTTGATCTGGACGATGCTCTGAAAAACAAGCGAGTATTCATTTCTTTTCAGGGCGTGGAAACAGCACTTTATGCATGGCTAAATGGTGAATTTGTCGGCTATAGTGAGGACTCTTTTACTCCGTCTGAATTTGAACTGACACCCTATATTCGTGAAAAGAACAACAAACTTGCAGTTGCAGTATTCAAAAGAAGTTCTGCAAGTTGGCTGGAAGATCAGGACTTCTGGAGATTCTCCGGAATTTTCCGTGACGTATTTCTCTATGCTGTACCGACTGCTCACGTTTGTGATATGAAAATAATTGCAGATTATGACGGTACAAACGGCATCTTCTCTGCATTGCTTGATATTGAAGGTGAATGTTCGGTAAAATCCGTTCTGACCGATCAGAATGGAACAGTTGTTGTAAAGTCAAACGAAAAGAAATCGGTAAACTGGACAATTGAAAATGTGAAACCCTGGAGTGCTGAAATACCAAATCTTTATACGTTTACAGTAATTCTGAGTGATGAAAGCGGAAATGAAGTAGAAGTCAGCAGAACGAAAGTTGGTTTCCGAAGATTTGAACTGAAAAACGGCATTATGTGCCTGAATGGAAAGCGTATTATCTTCAAGGGCATCAACCGCCATGAATTTAATGTAAAGACAGGCAGAGCAATTACAAAGGAAGATATGCTGTTCGATATTCAGTTCATGAAGAAAAACAATATCAATGCTGTCAGAACCTGCCATTACCCAAATAATTCTCTCTGGTATAAGCTTTGCGATGAATATGGCATTTATCTGATTGATGAAACCAACCTTGAAACACATGGCACATGGCAGAAACTCGGTGCAACAGAACCTTCCTGGAATATTCCTGGTTCACTTCCCAAATGGAAAGATGCAGTTCTCGACAGAGCAAAGTCAATGTATGAACGGGACAAAAACCACGCAAGCGTTCTTATCTGGTCCTGTGGAAATGAATCATATTGCGGTGAAGATATTGCAGCCATGTCGGAGTATCTCAGAAGCGTAGACTCGACAAGGCTGGTGCATTATGAGGGCGTAACAAGAGTTCCTGATAATAAATACGATTACATTACAGATATGGAAAGCAGAATGTATGCAAAGCCGCAGGAGATTGAGGAATATCTGAAACAAAACACCGGCAGACCGTATATCAGCTGCGAATATATGCACGCTATGGGAAATTCTCTCGGCGGTATGAGCCTTTATACTGACCTTGAGGACAAATACGAAGCATACCAAGGCGGATTCATCTGGGATTATATCGATCAGGCAATCGAAACGAAAAATGATGACGGTCAGACAGTCCTTGCTTATGGCGGTGATTTTGAGGACAGACCAAGTGATTATGGATTCTGTACCAATGGCGTTATTTACGCAGACCGTACCGATTCTCCAAAAGTTCAGGAGATGAAAGCACTCTATTCCAATATCAGAATGTCGATCAAAAACGGAAATCTGACTGTTGAAAATAGAAATCTCTTTGCAGACACAAGCGATTTATCTTTCATAGCAAGATTGGAAAAGAACGGAGTTGTACTGAAATCAGACACTTTTTCGTTGAATGTAAATGCAGGTGAAAGAAAAACGATCAAACTGACATTGCAAAAAATAGACAGTGCAGGAGAATATGTTTATCATGTTTCAGCAGTTATCGCAAATAAAACGCTTTGGGCTGATGCAGGACACGAAATCTCATTCGCACAGGAGGTATTTGAAGTAAAGGACAATCGAATTCCGGAAAAAGCATACAAAAAGCCGGCTATTGTGTATGGCGATGTGATTATCGGTGTTCATGGTGAAAACTTCTCCATGATGTTTGATAAAAAAGAGGGCGGTATCAGTTCTCTGAAATACAATGGATTTGAATATATCACACGTACACCAAAGGTCAGCTTCTGGAGAGCAATGACAGACAATGATACGGGGGCTTCTGAGCCATACAATCTTGCACAATGGTATACAGCAGGCAAATTTGCAAGATACAAAACCGTTTCGTGGCTGGAACAGGAGGATGCTCTGAAAATCACGTTCACTTATCAGGCTGCTTGCGTTCCGAGTTTCGAGTTTACTGTAATCTATACTGCGTACTTTGACGGAAAACTTGGCGTATGTGTTTCATATCCGGGTGTTTCTGAAATGCCTGATATGCCGATTCTCGCATTAGACTTTAAGATGAAAAAGCAGCTTTGCAATTTCCAGTATTACGGTATGGGACCAGATGAAAATTACATCGACAGATGCAAAGGCGCAAGACTGGGCTTATGGAAATCCACAGCAGCAGAAAATCTTTCGAGTTATCTGAATCCACAGGAATGCGGCAACAGAACAGGCGTAAGAAGTCTTGCTGTATCCGATGATACACAACACGGATTGACGTTTGAAAAGCAAGCGGTACCATTTGAAATGAGTGTGCTGCCGTATAGTGCTTATGAAATGGAAAACGCAATGCACATGGACGAACTGCCGGATATTCGCTACACATGGGTTAGAATCACCGCAAAGCAAATGGGTGTAGGTGGTGACGATTCCTGGGGTGCTCCGGTACATGATGAGTACAGAATCCATGCAGATAAGCCGATGAAATTGGAATTCGTAATCAAGCCTTTAGAATCGTAAGAAGAAAGGAAAAAGATGAAAATACAGGATTTTCAGAACAAAATAACTTGTGGTGAATTTGATAATATTCTTTCAAAGATTTACAAACCACAGGATATGGAAAGTCAGAAATCAAGATATATAGCTGCTGTGGAAAAATTCACAGCACTGTATCCAAACAGAAGTGATATCCATTTCTATTCTGCTCCGGGCAGAACAGAAATCGGCGGTAATCATACCGACCATCAGCATGGCTGTGTCATTGCAGGTGCGGTTGATTTAGACGTTATCGGTGTTGCAGCGTTTCATGATGAAGGTATTATCCGTATCAAATCAGAAGGATATGATGAATTTGCAGTTTCACTGAATGATCTGGATGTTCATATTGGAGAAAAAGGTTCATCAGAAATCGTCAGAGGTATTGCTGCTCGTTTCAAGGATTTGGGCATAAAAATAGGCGGTTTTGATATGTACACCACTTCAAATGTCCTTGGCGGAAGCGGTATTTCTTCATCAGCTGCATTTGAAACATTGGTTGCAACAGCAATTGACAGTTATTATAACGATAATCAGATCGGTGCAATTGAAATTGCCAAAATCGGACAATATGCAGAAAACTTCTATTTCGGTAAGAAAAGCGGTCTGATGGATCAGATGGTATGTTCTGTAGGCGGGTTTGTTTTTCTCGATTTTCAGAACATTCAGAATCCAAGTATCCGTAAGATTGATTTTGACCTTTCCCAAAACGGTTATGAGTTGATTATCACAGATACTAAAGGTGATCATTCTGATTTGACAGATGATTATGTAGCAGTTCGTACCGAAATGGACGAAGTTGCAGAGTATTTTGGCAAAAAGGTTCTCCGTGAAGTCGATGAAAATCAGTTTTGGGATAATATGCCTGATATTAAAAAGAAAATATCTGACAGAGCTGTTTTGCGTGCGATACATTTTTTTGGTGATAATTATCGAGCAAAAGCCGAAACAGATGCTCTTGAAAATGGAAGATTTGATGATTTTCTTGCACTTGTCAATGAATCGGGCTATTCTTCTATGAATTATCTGCAAAACCTTTATTCTTGCAGAAAGCCAACAGAACAAGGCATTCCGCTTGCAATTATGATTGGCAAACGAGTATTAAAAGGCAAAGGTGCAATCAGAGTTCATGGCGGAGGATTTGCAGGAACAATTCAAGCATTTGTTCCACATGAACTTGTAAATACATACAGATCGGAAATGGACAGAATGTTTGGACAGAATTCGTGCTACATCATGACAATCAGACCATGTGGCGGTATTGAAATCAAGTAATAGGAGGATAAAAATGAGTGTACTTGTTTTAGGCGGTGCAGGATATATTGGTTCTCATACCGCTTTAGAATTGATTCGCACAGGAGAAAATGTTGTTATTGCAGATAACCTTGCAACCGGGTATATCGAAGCTGTTCCTGAAGGTGCTAAGTTCTATCAGGGAGATTTACATGACAAATCTTTTCTTGACAGTATTTTTGAAAAAGAGCAAATTGACGCAGTGATACATTTTGCAGCCTATTCCCTCGTTGGGGAAAGCGTTGTCAATCCGTTGAAATATTATGATAATAATCTTTGCGGCACCAAAATTCTTTTAGATTCTATGGTCGAACATCATATTGATAAAATTGTATTTTCTTCTACTGCTGCAACGTATGGAGAACCTGAAAACATTCCTATTTTGGAAACAGACAGAACACAGCCGACAAATCCATATGGTGAAACGAAACTTGCTATGGAAAAGATGTTTTATTGGACTTCCAAGGCTCATGATTTCAGATATGTCTCTCTCCGCTATTTCAATGCCTGTGGTGCTGATAAATCTGGAAAAATCGGAGAAGCACACAATCCGGAAAGCCATTTGATTCCCCTGATTCTGCAAGTTCCGAATGGAAAACGTGAGAGTGTATCGATTTATGGTACAGATTATG
This sequence comes from uncultured Ruminococcus sp., assembly GCA_937907215.1. Classification (GTDB taxonomy): domain Bacteria; phylum Bacillota; class Clostridia; order Oscillospirales; family Ruminococcaceae; genus Ruminococcus_C. Next base: position 6,881 of record CALESG010000030.1, on the reverse strand, counting down.
ACACGCCTGATGGAACTTGCATTAGAGATTATATTCATGTAACGGACTTAGCACAGGCACACATTCTTGCTGTAAAATATCTGAGGAATGGAAATGAAAGCAATATTTTCAATCTTGGAAACGGCGTTGGATATTCTGTCAGAGAAGTCATTGATACTGCAAGAAAAGTAACCGGACATCCAATTCCCGCAATAAAAACGCCAAAGCGTGCAGGTGATCCGGCAAAACTGGTGGCATCCAGCGAAAAAGCAAAAACCATTCTCGGATGGAATCCGGTTCATGACAGTCTGGAAGAAATCATTGCTGATGCCTGGAATTGGCATAAAAAACATCCGAATGGGTTTCAGAAATGAGGTGACATATATGGTATACAGGGCAATAAACGGATTGATTCGTCATGCTATCGAATCAGAATTGATAACCAATGATGATGTTTTCGTTGTAAGAAATCAGCTTATGGATATACTGAAACTAAAAGATTGGGTAGATGCTGAACCACTTACAGGAACTATTGAGCAACTGCTTGAACCGGTAATTGATTATGCTGTTCAATCAGGAATTATTGAAAACACTTCTGTACAGCGTGATTTATTCGATACAAGAATTATGGGCGTTTTTACACCAATGCCGAGAGAAGTCAATTCTGTATTTCAAAGAAAATACGCTGTTTCACCGATATCAGCAACAGAATGGTACTATACTTTTAGCAAAAATCTGAATTATGTTCGTGCTGAAAGAATCGCAAAAGATTTAAAATGGACATATGAATCAGAATACGGAACACTTGACATCACTATAAACCGTTCCAAGCCGGAGAAAGATCCTCGTGACATTGCCGCTGCGAAAACACAAAAAACATCAAACTATCCAAAATGCCAGCTTTGTGCTGAGAACATGGGATTTACAGGACATTTGACTCATCCGGCAAGACAAAATTTACGTCCGGTAAAACTGAATATCAATAATCAGAAATGGTTTATGCAGTATTCTCCCTATGGTTATTACAATGAGCATTGCATTGTGTTTAATAAAGAGCATATCCCTATGACAATCAATGCACAGGTATTCCACAAGCTGTTTGATTTTGTTAAACAGTTTCCGCATTATTTCATTGGATCTAACGCCGATCTTCCTATTGTAGGTGGTTCTATTCTGACACATGAGCATTTTCAAGGCGGCAGCTATGATTTTGCAATGGCAAAAGCACCGATAGAAAGAACATTTCTTTTGAAAAATTATATGAATGTAAACGCTGGTATTGTCAAATGGCCAATGTCTGTGATACGTCTTTCTTCTGATAATCGTGATTCTTTAGCAGATGCGTGTGCTGATATTCTGTCAAAATGGAGAACATATACAGATGAAACTGTTGGCATTTTTGCAAAAACAGAGGGAATCCCACATAATACAATTACTCCGATTGCAAGAGCAACCTCTTCAGGATTTGAATGCGACTTGGTTTTGAGAAACAATATTACAACGAAAGAAAGACCGTTAGGAGTTTTCCACCCAAATCCGACATTACATCATATCAAAAAGGAAAATATCGGTCTGATTGAAGTTATGGGACTTGCCGTTCTTCCGGCACGTTTGGCTGATGAACTGGCTATTTTGAAAGATGCAATGCTGTATGGAAAAGATATTGCTACAGATGACAAAATTGCATCTCATGCAGACTGGATAAAAGAAATTCTTGCAAACCATGCAGAATTCGATAATGATAATGCAATGGATATTATTCGTTATGAAGTCGGCAAAGTATTTGAACAAGTTCTTGAAGATGCTGGAGTATTTAAGAGAGATAAACAAGGAAAAGAAGCATTTGCAAGATTTGTAGAACAATTAAGTTGATTTGGAATATACGAAAATGAGCTATTGCATATGCAGTGGCTCATTTGTATTTGCATTAGTTTGTTGTATTGAAACTTGTGGTTTTGGGCATAAGCCTTTTTGGTCAGAAAGCTTGTTTCTTTACACGCTTTGAATTAGCTGTTTCTAAAGTGAATTTATCTTGTTTTTAACAGTATAAGCATTTTTATTCTTTCTCGTAATTTAGATTTTTGTAATATTATGTTTTTCAAAGAATTAAACAACATAATTATGTAATAAATGAAAATTAGCAACCTACACAATCGATTTTTCTTTATTTCATAACTGTTGGATAAGACGTTATTTATCAAAACTTTGATCTATAACTCCTGTCATTATACATGACAGCATGGCGTAATATAAGGAACAACAAAATGAACGCAAAATGCAGACTACTATGTTTAAGAGAAATGTTTATCAAATATACAGATCAAAATAACTACGTTTCAATGGAAAGAATCCAAAATTATCTCAACTCCTGCGGCTATCCGGCACATAAAGTAACCATAAAAGATGATATTCAAGCATTGATTTTGAGTGACATGGATATAGAATACGTCCACAACAAAGGATACCATTTGAAATCTCGTCGTTTTTCACTCAGTATTTTGAAAATATTTGCCGATGCCATCGCATCTTTACGATTTCTGACAGTTGACGATTCAGAGTTGCTGCTTAAATTGCTTGAAAGCCTGTGCAGTATTTATGAAGCACCGTTGCTCAGAAGAAAAATCATGCTGACCAATCGTGTGAAATCGGACAATGAACAGACCCTTGATAATATTGATGCTGTCAATTCTGCTTTCCGTAGTAATCAGCAAATCAGCTTTGATTACTATGATTACGATATAAACAAGCATTTGGTTCAGCGAGGAACGAAGCGACTTTGTTCTCCATTTGCATTGGTGATGAGCGGGGAATGCTATTACGTTGTTTCGTATTACGAAAAATATCCTGATACTTACACCAATTTTCGTCTTGATCGAATGAGAAACATCGAGCTTGTGAATTCGGTAAGAAAGTACCCAGATGAAAAACTTGATTTGGAACAATACATAAAATCCTCTTTTTCTATGTTCAGCGGAAAGAGCGAGTACGTCACACTCCGTTTGCCGCTTGAGAACAAATACTGTAACATTGTGATTGACAGGTTCGGAAAATCAGTTCTCATGCTTAGGGACACAATCACTTCATGATACATGTTCCCGTAAAGGCTGAATATCCGCAGCCATTCTTTTCCTGGATATTTTCATTTAGAGGAAAAATTGAAATCGTAAGTCCGATCAGACTAAAAGAACGATATACAGAAGTCCTTTATGAAAGCTGTATGCAGCAATATATGAATTAACGAAAACAGGCACTTTACAAATGCAAAGTGCCTGTTTTATCATTCTATTCCATTTTTGTACTTATTCTTTTCATTTGATTCAGGTGGCTTCTGCCTATCCTTGAAAGCTTCCTTTTTGAGTTTTGCCCTCTCAAAGTAGCAGGTACGCTGTTTTTCGGGAGCGTTTTTCTTAGCTTCAATGGCTGCCTGATTCAGTTCATCCGTAAGCGTTGTAAGACGTTCCGTTTTCTGTTCAAGTTCAGCTTGCTGAGGAAATGGAGTTGCAACAATACGCTGTGCATTCTCCAAATCCATTTTCAGCTTGTTTACGCTGTTCTGTGCATCGTTTATGGTCTGGTCAATCTTGTAAAGAGTTGATTCCATACGCTTGAGATTTGCAGAAAAACTGCTTGTCAGTACACACTTATGTTCAGCGTTGCCACTCATCATAATGGAAATATCAGGCTCATTGCCGAACATGACAGCATTAACTGTCAGCTTAAATCACTGAAATTCACCGATTTCCTTTTCACTGTCGGAACTCCTTTTAACGAAATCAAGCACAACTTCTTCAAGAGCCTGTGCAGCTTCCTTGCGGTCTGTGTATTCTGTACCATCAATGGTGATTTTGAATACGGGCAGTTTAGTTTCCTCATCAATCGGAAGCTGACGGAGTATTTCACGGTCTGATTTGAGATTTTCAAGCCTTGTTTCAGCCTTTTCAATTTTTGCAGGAGTTGCGGCTACTGTCTGCTGCATATCGAATACAGTGTTGGTGTGTTCGGCTTTCAGGAGATTGAGTTCCTTAACTTCATTATCAAGCATCATTTTTTCTTTGATACGTTCATCACCCGTGCAAAGTGCCTTGATTTCGCTATAATTTAATGCCTGTTGGTCAACGTCCTCACAAGTCCTTGCAGGAGTTTTTGAAGTCATAATCTGCCCGATAAAACGCTGTTTTGCTTCTAAAGTCTGATACAAATAAGCATCAAACGAACCTTTCGTGACGTAGTTATAGACGTGTGCTTTTGCGTTCTGATTGCCTTGTCTTTCGATACGTCCGATTCTCTGTTGGAGGTCACTTGGTCGCCAAGGAATATCGAGATTATGGAGTGCTATCAGCTTTTTCTGACAGTTTGTACCAGTACCCATTTTGCTGGTACTTCCGAGTAAAACACGTACTTCTCTCTTATTCACTCTGTCAAAGAGGTCTGCTTTCTGCTGTTCTGTTTTAGCATCGTGTACATAGGCGATTTCTTCAGGTTTTACACCGTTTGCAATCAGCTTGTCACGAATATCATCATAAACGCAGAAGTCACATTCTTCCTCTAAGGATTCTCTTTCGGAAGCAGACTTTTCGTCAGCGTTTTCACCCTTATCCGTTGATTGCGAGTTTTTCTTCGGAACACCGAGGTCGCAGAAGATAATCTGTGTAAGTTTTTCCTCAGCAGTATCGTGATAAATCTGAGTAACATTTCGTACACACTGATTCAATTTTGTATCGGGATTATCTTCAAATGATGGGTCAATCAGTCTTGGATCAAGTCCGAGCTTTCGTCCGTCCGAGGTTATCTTCAACATATTGTCGATAGACGGATCAACGTTTCCTGCATTGATAGCGTCAGCTCTGTCAGCAAGTTCGTCAACAAGTTCTTTCTGAAACGGAGTGGCTTCTACATTAACTATTTTGTATTCACAGTCAGGCACATCAAGTTTCAGTGAATCCGCAGTACGAATATCCGCTATCTGTTTGAACATGCTCATCAGTTCGGGAAGTCCCGTATAGTTTGCGATACGGGTACGTTCTTTGAATTTGTTTCCGGCAGGCGCAAGCTCCCAATCCGTTTTTTGTTCGCCGAACACCGTAACCCAGTTATCGAAATTGGCAAGTCCGTGTTCTTTCAGAAAATCGTATTCGAGATACCTCATCATGGTGTGCAGCTCTGTTACGGAGTTACTGAGAGGTGTTCCCGTAGCAAATACTACTCCTTTTCCGTCTGTTTTCTCATCAAGGTACTGGCACTTCATAAAAAGGTCAAGCGCCTTTTGTGAAGCGGAATTTGAGATACCTGAAATGTTATTCAGTTTTGTTGGTGTAAAGAGATTCTTAAACTCGTGAGCCTCATCGACGAATAATTTATCGACACCAAGCTGTTCAAAAGTAATGGTATCATCGTGATTTTTCTGCAATTTATCGAGGTTCTTTTCAAGAGATTTCTTTGTTCTCTCCATAGTTTTTATCTGAAACTTGCTGCCTTCCTGCTTTTTCAGTTCCTTAATACCTTCAACAATATCACTTATCTGAGATTGAAGCATATTTTCCTGTCTTTCTTTTGAAATAGGAATCATACCCAGCTGAGAGTGACCGATAATGACAGCATCGAAATCACCTGTAGCGATTTTTGCAAACAGCTGCTGACGGTTTTCTTTTTTGAAGTCGTTTTTTGTTGCCACTAGAATATTTGCTCCGGGATAGAGCTTCTGAAAGTCCTCACCAATCTGTTCAGTCAGGTGATTCGGAACTGCAAATAACGGCTTTGTGCATAAACCTAACCGCTTTGATTCCATTGCAGTTGCGATCATCTCGAACGATGACGATAGGTAACTCTTTGATGCAATCTCCAAGTTTTCCCCCCGTCCCACACCGTACATGAGAGTTTCCCCTCATACGGCGTTCCATCAACAATCATTTTCATTCAAATTTACACAATCAGACTGTCAGCAATTCACCATTCATTGAGATTTGTGGCATTTCTGCCATTATTCTCAGCTTATTGATTTTTGCTAATTGCTTTTTATCAGGATTTACTAAGCCAAGGTACTTTTTCAGAGTTCTCGTGTTGCTCGAATGTATCAGTATATGAACCTTGTCCGAAACTATTATCAGATTGCTGTATTCATCACCTCCGCCCATTTCTCGTGGGATTTTATGGTGACAATCAATTTCGGTAACATATAATTCGACTTTTGTCACGGCACATCTGCCTTTTTGCGCAACGTACAAAGCAATTCTGTTATCGTTGTATTCAACGCTTTCCGTTCCGCAGGGATTATTCATCAAATAATGCAGAACATCAATGTCCACGCATTCCAGATTTTTGTGAATTTCTTCACGTCCCTACGGTGTATATTTGTTGATACTCCGTTTCTTGTCCATGGGGACACGGTGCTGAACGTATGCAATCGGCACAATAGCGTGACCGCCGATAAATCTCACTTCACGGCTTGTCCCGTATTGTTTTCGGATATAGCCGTTCGTGATAGTACCCTTTTTAGTTATCCTGTGTTTTAGCCTGTTGTAAAGGCTTTTTTTGACATCATAAGCGATTTCCTGAAAATCCAAATTAACATGTGTTGCTATGCAATAATAGTTATGAACACCTATCAGATACGAGTTATACATCTGAACCAGCTTGTACTCCATTCCCGTGTTATAGGTCTGTCGTATCTTACCGATTATCTCTTTGGAATAAGCCTTGATTTTCGCAAGTTTCTTTTCCTTGATGTGCGCTTCCACAACATATTTAGGCTGTCCCTGTTTGTTTTTGCCCTTTTCCCTCACTTTTAGCTTAAAGCCGAGAAGTTCGGAATAGTGGCGTTTCAGGTTGACTATCTTCGACTTTTCGGGACTGAATTGTCAACTCCAAATAGGACAGAAATTATTTAGCCGAACAGCAAGCTTTAA
>CALESG010000029.1 GCA_937907215.1 uncultured Ruminococcus sp. | reverse complement strand
TTTCACATCTGCATACTCTGTTAAAACGTTTTTAGCTTATTGGTACAAGTTCTCATATGCAGTGTAATATTGAAACAAATTACGATGATATTAAAAACAAGCTTGAAATTGAGAATTTCTCAGGCACAAGTTCTCTCACTGGAGGTGTTTTTATCCATATCTAAATCATTTTGAATAACCAGTTAAACAGGATGTTTTCAGGATGCAAAAAGGCTGTTGCAACTCAAACCTCTGCAACAGCCAATTTTAAATCTAAATATAAATTTTAATCTCTTGCCATTCCGTCTACACTTAAAACAACACCTGTTATATAAGAGGCTTCATCAGATGCAAGGAAAACAAATGCATTTGCAATGTCTTCAGGCTGTCCAAGTCTGCGAAGAGGAATTTTTGAAATAAGAGGTTCAATAACTTCCTTTGGTACAGCTTTCATCATATCTGTTTCAGTAATTCCTGGTGCTACAGCATTTACTCTAATTCCTTTTGGACCGAGTTCACGTGCAAGAGATACTGTAAATCCGTTTACTGCAAATTTTGATGTAGGATAAGCTACACCGCTTGGCTGACCGTATATACTTACCATTGAAGATGTATTAAGAATAACACCACTGCCGCTAACTGCCATAATGTCAGCTGCTGCTTTTGTTGCGTTAAATACACCATTTACATTAAGAGTCATCACCTTTGAAAAAAGCTCGTCAGTATAATTTGCAAGAGGAGTACTTTCAGACGTTCCCGCATTGTTTACAAGAATATCAATTTTTCCAAAATTTTCATATACACTATTAAATGCATTTTTTACGCTTTCAAAATCACCAAGTGCAGGACTGATTCCCATTATTGAAGAATTTGGATATTCTGCTTTTAATTTATCAACTGCCTTGTCCGCATTAGCTTGTGAACTTGCTGCAACAGCAACAGCTGCACCTTCCTTTAAAAATGCTTTTGCAGTTGCAAAACCAATACCTCTGCTACCGCCAGTGATTATAGCTACCTTGTCTTTTAATCTCATAATAAATATTCCTCCTAAAAACGTGCCGTATAGCACTTGATATTAGTATTATAACAAATAATTATTACTATTTAATTAACATATAAATACAATTATAAATATTTCATAATTATATGTTATAATATAAGAATCTATCCACATAGTGATCATGTGAATAAAAACTACTCTAAGTTAAAATGTAATATAAAGGAGAGGTATATTATTATGGAAATGATTTCGTCAGATAAATATGAGAAAGGTATAAAAAAAGCACTTATTACTGAAAACGAAATAAAGGAAAAAATAAAAATTGCTAGTATTTTAAAAGGTGCTTTTGTATTTATGGCTGATTTATGTAGGGAAGTAAGTGTGCCTTGTGAGATAGGTTTTATGGCTGCAAGCAGTTACTATGACGGCACACATTCTTGTGGCAATGTAAAAATAACACTTGATTTAACACAAGATATAAGTAAATATCATGTTGTAATAGTAGAAGATATTATAGATACAGGTAGAACGTTAAAAGATATTGCAGAACTTTTGAAAAAGAGAGATCCGTTATCATTTCATGTAATAACTTTACTGGACAAACCTTCAAGACGTGAGGTCGATTTTAATGCTGATATGACTTTGTTTACTATACCGGATAAATTTGTAATAGGATATGGACTTGATTATGGTGAATATTACAGAAATCTTCCTTATATTGCAGAATATGTCGAATCCTCTGAGTGATATTTATCACCCTGAATACTGTTGGTTTCTTTCAACCTTTGAGAAATGCGATTTAAAACATGGCGTTTGTTTTTACTCCACATAGGAGCAACGAGCTTTTGTGCATCGCCATCACCAGTTAGCCTTTCACATACAGTTTCAGGATGCAAAAATCTTATTTGTTCTGCTATGAGATTTACATACTCATCTTCGGTAAGAATATGAAATCCGGTGCTTTGGTAAATTTTTTCAAGAGGTGTATCTTTTATTATATGAAGCAATTGTAATTTAACACCATCGGGCTGCCAAGTGGCAATTGTTTGTATTGTTTCTAGCATATCGTCAATATTTTCGCCCGGAAGTCCATTTATTACGTGCAAGCACACTCTTATACCAAGTCTTTTTAGCTTCAATGTACATTTTTTGATAAGTTCTCTTTGACAGCAAAGATTCATTTTTTCTGCGGTTGATTCATGAATAGTTTGAAGTCCAAGTTCTATTGTAAGACAAGTCCGTTCAGATAATTCTTTTAAATATGATAACACCTCATCTGAAATACAATCAGCACGTGTCGCAATTGACATTCCAACTACATCTTGAAATGAAAGTGCTTCTTCGTATATCTTTTTCAGTTTGCTTATAGGTGCATATGTATTTGTATTTGCTTGAAAATATGCAATTAGTTTAGCATCTGGATATTTTGCATTGATTCTATTTTTCTCTAAAATGAGTTGTTGGGTTATTGAGCCGGATTTTGTAAAATATCCGCTTCCACCATTACAAAAAAGGCAACCGGTATGGCTTAATGTGCCATCTTTATTCGGGCATGAAAATCCACCGTCAATGACTGCTTTCATAACACGTGAGCCAAATGTTTTCTTATAATAATTGCTTAATGAATAATACCTCTGATTTCCGTAAATTGATTGCATTTTATTATCTCCTTTAAAATTTGTCCATCTTGTCTATGTAAAACGCTGCTGTTAGCTGCGTCTGTTTTTGGTCCGTTTCATTAAAGAAACGGTAAGTTTTTTAACTAAATCAGCTTTTGCAGATTTTTTATTATTATATTCATGTCTTGTGTATTATTAGTGACAGCTGCCTGCAATTTATTTGAAAAATAAAAGAAAGATTCCTATAAATAATATCATATTTTATCACATTTATCAAGTCATATGATAAAGCATAGAAAACTTTCTCGTCTTAAAATAAAAATGTATTTAAACATCAGCTTTCATTTAAAAATGGCTTGAAAAATAAAAGATCATGTGTTATAATAATGATTGAAATGCCATGTTTTAAAGTGAGGTTTATAAATGAATATTAAAGCGTGTGATGTAAAAGGATCTGAAATTGCAAATCAAGTTATTAAATATTTAAAAATGTATTGTAGAAAAGGTGCTATAGCTTATGTACATAGCTTTGGCTGTCAGCTGAATGTTTCGGATGGTGAAAAGATAAAAGGCATACTTTCATCATTGGGATTTAAATTTACGGATGACTATAAAAAGTCTGATCTTATACTTTTGAATACCTGTGCAGTCCGTGAAAGTGCAGAAGATACGGTTTATGGTACGCTTGGAAATATGAAAAAGTATAAAAAGGAAAATCCTGATGTTATTATTGCATTATGCGGTTGTATGGCATCTGAGCCTAAAACTATAGAGAAAATAAAAAATCACTATCCTTTTGTGGATATTCTCTTTGGTACATCTGCTTTGAGCCAACTTCCAAAACTTTTGCTTGAACATTATGAAGGTAAAAAACTTGCATATGATACAAAAGAATATAATGAAGAATTCGGTGCTGATTATCAGATAAGAGAAAGTTATTTTAAAGCCTCTGTACCAATAATGTTTGGCTGCAATAATTTCTGCACATACTGTATAGTACCATATGTAAGAGGCAGAGAAAGAAGCAGAAGTGCTGATGTTATAGTTCATGAGGTAGAAGAACTTGTAGCTAAAGGTTATAAGGAAATAATGCTTTTAGGTCAAAATGTAAATTCATATGGCAATGATCTAAAAGAGGGAATGAGCTTTGCACAGCTTCTTAGAAGGCTTAATGATATAAATGGTGATTTTTGGATAAGATTTATGTCATCGCATCCAAAAGATGCTGGCACAGATCTTCTTGATGCTATACTTGAGTGTGATAAAGTCGGAAAACACTTGCATTTGCCTGTTCAATGCGGAAGCAATTCTGTTTTAAAACGTATGAATCGCCATTACACAGCAGAAAAATACCTTGAAACAGTAAATTATCTTCGTGAAAGAAGTGAAGGATTTGCACTGTCAAGTGATATAATGGTCGGATTTCCTAATGAAACCGAAGAGGAATTTTGTGATACATTAAAGCTTGTCGAAGAGGTTAAATTTGATAATATTTTCACATTTATATATTCAAAGAGAAGCGGTACAGTAGCCGCTGAAATGGAAGATGCTACAACTGATTCCGAAAAAAGACATCGTATGGAAAGACTCCTAAAGCTTCAAAGAGAAGTGGCAACAGAAAATTATAAAAGATTTATAGGAAAAACTGTTCGTGTGCTTGTGGAGGGAGAAAGCAAGCAGGGAGAAGGATGGCTTTTTGGTAAGAGCAGTGCATATACAATAGTTGAATTTAAAGGTGATAAATATCTTATTGGAACATTTGTAAATGTTAAGATTACAGATGCTCGCAATTGGGCAGTAAGTGGCGAACTTGTTTGAGGAGGTATAAAATAATGACAGTAATCGAAGCAGTTAGAAATCTTGGAAAATGCATTCAGGAAGATTGCAGATATAAGCGTTATGTAGAAGCTAAAAAAGCAAATGATGAAAATGAGAAACTCCAAAATCAGATAGGGCAGTTTCAGCTTGAACGTATGAATTATCAGCGTGAATCGGAAAAAGAAAATCCTAATACTGAGAAGCTGAAAAAATGGGAAGAGGAGCTTGACGCAAAATATAATGAGATAATTTCTACAGAGGGAATGAAAGAATTTCAGGTTGCAAAGCAAGAACTTGATGCTATGATAAATGATGTTGATGCAATTATCACATTAAGTCTTAATGGTGAAGACCCAGAAACCTGCCATGTCGATAACGGAGGCTGCAATGGCAATTGTGCAGGCTGCAGTGCTGGTTGTCACTAATTATTTCAAGGAGCATAAATTATGACAATCGATAAAGAAAAACTTTCACCGATGATGCAGCATTATCTTTCTGTCAAAGAAGCGAATCCAGACTGTCTGTTGTTTTATCGCTTGGGTGACTTTTATGAAATGTTTTTTGATGATGCTGTTGAAGCTTCACGAGTTTTAGAGCTAACTCTTACAGGAAGAGATTGCGGCTTGGAAGAACGTGCTCCCATGTGCGGTGTTCCGTATCACAGCGTAGACGTTTATTTAAAAAAGCTTATTGAAAATGGATATAAAGTTGCAATATGTGAGCAGCTTACCGATCCTGCTGCATCAAAGGGTTTAGTTGAACGTGGCATAGTGCGTATTGTAACACCGGGTACGCTTATTGAAAGCAGTATGCTTGAGGATGGTTCAAATAATTATATAGGCTGTATTTATGCAGATGAAAACGGCAATGCCGGTATATGTTTTGCAGATATTTCAACCGGCGAACTTCAAGTAATGCGTCCTATAACATCAATGCAGGAAGAAAAAATAATAGATGCATTGTCAAGACTGTCACCTGCCGAAGTGATTTTGTCAGAAAAAGCTGTCGGATTTAATTCAGTTATGAATTTTATTAAAGTACGTCTTCAATGTACAGTTACTATGCGTGATGAATCTTGCTTTTCACCTGAGAAAAATGGAGAATTCGTATGCAATCAGCTTGGATGCAGTAATCCAGAAATGCTCGGACTTACTACAGATGGTGCTGATTTTTGTGCTGTATGTGCAATGTTTGATTATATACGTGATACTCAGAGAAATAATGTTGGACGATTTGTTTCAATCGAAATATGTGATTCTGAATCCTATGTACAGCTTGACTTGAATGCAAGACGTAACCTTGAACTTACCGAAACAATTAGAGGCAAAGAAAAGAAAGGCTCTTTATTTTGGCTTATAAATGATGCTAAAACTTCTATGGGCAGACGTATGCTTAAAAACTGGATAGAACAGCCACTTATTCAGCCGGTTAAGATTATAGCTCGTCACGATGCAGTAGCTGCATTTATAAAAAACAGTATTTGCCTTATGGAACTGCGTGATATTTTAAGCAGTGTATACGACCTTGAACGTCTTATGACACGTGTACTTTATATGACAGCAACTCCAAGAGATTTAAAGTCACTTTCAGCTACTGCAAGACAGCTTCCTTTAATTAAATCAGAGCTTAAAAAATTTGACGAAATAAGGCTTTTAAATTCACTTGATAAAAAAATTTCTCCACTTGATTCCATAGCAAATCTTGTTGATCGTGCAATAGTTGATAATCCTCCTATAAGTGTAAAAGACGGCGGAGTTATAGCTGAAGGTTATAATAATGAACTTGACCATTTACGTCTTATAATGGATGGCGGCAATGAACTTCTCGATAATATTCTCCAGAAGGAAAAGGAGAGTACAGGCATAAAAAATTTAAAAATAGGATTTAACCGTGTGTTTGGATATTATCTTGAGGTCACACGTTCATATTATGATATGGTGCCGCCACATTATGTCCGTAAGCAGACGCTTACAAATTGTGAGAGATTTATTACAGATGAACTTAAAAAGACAGAAAATGATATTTTAGGTGCAAAGGAAAAAGCACTTAGACTTGAAGAAGCACTTTATTTAGAAATAAGAGAAAGTCTTGCAGCTGAACTTAAAAACGTTCAGGAAACTGCAAACGCTGTAGCTCAGCTTGATGTACTTTGTTCTTTTGCAAATGTTTCAATTGAAAACAGATATACAAGACCTGAAATCGCTCTGGATGGTTCTATTCAAATAAAAAATGGTCGTCATCCTGTAGTAGAACAAATGCTTTGTGATGAACTTTTTGTTCCAAATGATACTTATCTTGATTTAAAAGACAATCGCATGATGCTTATAACCGGTCCTAATATGTCTGGTAAATCAACATATATGCGTCAGGTAGCACTTATAACATTGATGGCACAAATCGGCTGTTTTGTTCCTGCTGAATATGCCAAAATATCTGTTGTAGATAAGATATTTACAAGAGTCGGTGCATCTGATGATCTAACATCAGGTCAGAGTACATTTATGGTTGAAATGAGTGAAGTTTCCGATATACTTAAATATGCAACAAAAAACAGTCTTGTTATTCTTGATGAAGTCGGAAGAGGTACGTCAACGTTTGATGGAATAAGCATTGCAAGAGCTGTTGCAGAATATATCAGCAGTAAAAAGATTGGCTGTAAAACAATGTTTGCTACACATTATCATGAACTTATAGAACTGGAAAATTCTATAGATGGTATAAAAAATTATAGCATTGCAGTAAAAAAGCATGGCGATTCAATACGCTTTCTCAGGAAGATCGTTCCCGGAGGAGTAGATGATAGCTATGGAATAGAAGTTGCAAAACTTGCAGGACTTCCAGATCAGGTAGTTAAGCGTGCAAGAAAACTTCTTACAGAAATGGAACTTAATGCTGAAAAAGAAAAAAGTATTGTAAAAAATGACATCGGTCAGATAAGCTTTTCTGATTTAAAACGTGAGCAGGCTATAAATATGATTAAAAGAACAAATCCTGATGAACTTTCAGATGATGAATGCAGGGAGCTGCTTGTTGACGCACTACAGCTTCTTCGTGAAACGTGATTTAAAAATACAAAGTGAGCAGATAAATCAGAACTGAAAGGGAAACAATAAAATGAAAATAACAATAATACATGGTCAAAGTCATCAAGGTTCCACCTGTAATATTGCAAGATTATTGGCGAAAAAATTGAAAGGTGAAGTAAAAGAGTTTTTCTTACCAAAAGACTTTGGAGAGTTTTGTATTGGTTGTACTGCTTGTTTTGATATATCTGAAACAAAATGTCCGCATTTTGAAAAAATATCTCCCATTACACAGGCAATTGATAATGCAGATGTAATTATACTTGCAAGTCCTGTCTATGTATATCATACAACAGGAGCTATGAAAGCGTTTCTTGACCATTATGGTTGGCGATGGATGGTACATCGTCCTGAAGAAAAGATGTTTTCCAAACAAGCTGTTTGCATTTCCACAGCTGCCGGCGCAGGAATGAAGAGTACAAATAAAGACATGGCTCACAGCACATTTTTTTGGGGAGTTGCCAAAACCTATAAATATGGCATTGCTGTTATGGAAACTTCATGGGATAGGGTAAATGCCAAAAAGAAACAAAAAATAGAAAAGAAACTCGATTCATTAGCAAATAAAATAAAAGCAGCACAAGGACATATCAAACCATCTGTTAAAACCAAAATGTTTTTTTCTGTCATTCGTCAAATGCAGAAACATGGTCTTAATGAAGCTGATGCAAGCTATTGGAAAAGAAAAGGTTGGACAGAGAAAAAGCGTCCATGGAAAGCATAATATAAATCTGTATATAAAAACTATAAAGGAGGTGTATTGCAGTGTCACATATATCTGT
>CALESG010000028.1 GCA_937907215.1 uncultured Ruminococcus sp. | reverse complement strand
TTGTAGGAGAGACTGCTACAGATATAAAAGCAGATCTTAAAATACTTACAAATCGCACAGATCTTATTGATACGGATTTTTCTGATTATGTTAATGAATTTACATCTATGTATCCGAATGTTACGATAAAGTATGAAGGCATCACAAATTATGAGAGTGATGTAACTACAAGACTTACAACAGAAAACTGGGGAGATGTTTGCTGTATACCGGCAACAGTTCAACTTTCGGATCTTGAAAAATATTTTGAAAGCTTTGGCGATTATTCTTATTTTGAAAATGTGTATGAGCTTTCAGACAGCAAAATGTATGATAATAAAGTTTATGGATTACCAAGCATGGGAAATGTAAGCGGTATTGTATATAATACTGCTGTATTTGAAGAAGCAGGTGTAACAGAACTTCCTGATACACCGGATGAATTTTTGGATTCCCTTAAAAAAATAGCTGATAATACAGATGCTATTCCTATGTATACAAATTATGCGGCAAGCTGGACATTGACGGCATGGGATTCATACATTACAGGTTCTACAGGAGATCCTGATTATAAACGCAACTTGCTTGTTCATTCAACGAATCCTTTTTCCAGACAAGACGATCTTACAGGTCCTTATGCAATATATTATACGCTTTATGAAGCAGTGAATAGAGGACTTACAGAAGAAGATCCAACTACAACTGATTGGGAAGGAAGCAAGGTTCAGATAAACGCCGGAAATATTGGCTGTATGGTTCTTGGAAGCTGGTCTGTTCCTCAAATAAAGAAAGCAGGGGAGAACGGCGATGATATTGCATATATGCCTTTTCCAATATCGGTAAATGGGCATAAATATGCATCAGCAATTTCCGATTATTGTTATGGCGTGAATGTAAATAGTTCTGCTGATAACAAGACTGCTGCAATGCTTTACATAAAGTATCTTATAGAATCTTCTGGATATGCACTTGCTCAGGGTGGAATTCCTATAGTAAAGGGCGATGAATATCCTGATTTTCTGCAAGATTTTAAGAATGTAACTCTTGTTAGTGACAATCCGGCACTTAAAGGTGAGGAAAGATATTTTGATGATATAAATAATATGTCAGAGATTTCTCTTGATGCCGACCCTACTCATGTTGCTGAAATTATAGAAGCAGCAATTGATAATACAAAGTCATTTGATGAAATTATGGATGAGTGGAATGCAGCTTGGGCAAAAGCCCAGCAAAGTGAAGGCGTAATAACAGATTAAATATATAGGCTGTGATTTTGAAAGGATGTGGCATCGTGAGTGCCAAAAGAAAAAGCAAAGGTTTAGAATTTATTCGCAAAACATGGTCTAATATGAAGGTGCAAAAAATTATAGTAATAATTACATTTTTGTTCGTTCCGTTATTTTTGCTTGTTTTATTTACATATCTTCCGTTTTTTAAGATGGTAGAGTTTAGTTTTTATGATATGGGATATATTGGGTCACGTGAATGGGTAGGCTTGGATAATTATATCGAAGTTTTTACTCGTGATGATTGTCTTAATGCACTAAAACTAAGCGGATATTATTTATTGGGTTCTGTTGTACAGATTGCTATTGCGCTTTTGTTTGCAACTATACTGAGCTTTAAACCGAAAGGCAGCAGCTTTTTTCGTGCTATGCTTTACTTTCCAAGTTTAATATGCGGTATTTCTGTTGGATTTATATTTAAGTATTTCTATACACATGGATTTGTTCTTGATTCTATTATCCAGCTGTTTGGTGTTCCGCTTGATTCGATACCGTTTTGGCTTAGAGATACAAAAATTAACAATTGGGTATTGGTGATCTCTTCGATTTGGCGATATATGGGACAAAATATGATTCTGTTTATCGGTGCTATTGTAAGTGTGGATACAACGCAATATGACGCAGCTGCTATTGATGGTGCAAATGCGTGGCATAGGTTTAGATATATCATACTTCCGTCTATAAAGACTATTGTTATTATAAATATGATACTTGCAATATCGGGTGCGCTTTCGGTATTTGAGATACCTTATGTAATAACAAACGGAGGTTTTGGAACATCTACATATTTTGTACTTATGGATAAATTGGCTCATTTAAATCAAAAGGTAGGTCTTGCATCCGCAATGGCAGTTGTATTGCTTACACTTATCCTTATAGTTGGGATAACACAAAAGCTGGTGAAAAAATATATGGATAGCAGTTATTCTATTATTTCTTCCAAGAAACGGAGGAAAAGTAAATGACAAAGATTAGCCGTTTTTCACTTGGAAAAATTGTTGGACAAATTGTTCAGTATATTTTTCTTGTAATTGCTGCATTTTCATCACTTCTTCCTATAGTCAGTTGTATTACTACAGCATTTAAAAGTGGTGAAGAGTATAACAGCACAAGTGTTATGATTCCTCCTGAAAATTGGCTAAACTTTGAAAACTTCAAAGTTGCATGGAACGAAGCCAATATGGGAAGAGCTTTTCTTAATACTTTTATCATTCTTATATTTGTACTTTTTGGAAATATAATGCTTTCTGCAATGCTTGCATATGTTTTAAATAGGTTCAAATTCAAAGGAAATGCACTTATATGTGATTTATTTATAATAGCGTCGCTGATTCCGGGCATAGCTACACAAGTTACAGTTTATCAGATCATGAGTTCACTTCATCTTATAAATACAATGCATGGTTATATTCTTTTGATGTTGGGAACTGATGTTATATCAATTTACATATTTATACAGTTTTTTGAGAATCTTCCCACCTCGCTGGATGAGGCAGCAATTTTGGATGGATGCAGTTATTTTGGTGTATTTTTTCGTATTCTTCTGCCACTTCTTAAGCCAGCTATAGTAACATGTGCGATCATTAAAGGTGTAAGTACGTATAATGAATATTATATGGCTAATCTTTACTTGCAGGATAAGAGTTTGTATCAAGTAGTTTCTACTTCTCTTTATACATTTACAGGTCCTATGGGCAGTCAGTACAATTATATATGTGCAGGCGTTCTTATCACAATGATTCCTATAGTAGTAATTTTTATATTATGTCAAAAGTACATATATATTGGACTGACTCAAGGTGCAGTTAAAGAATAATAAATATATGGAGGAATAAGAAATCATGAATGTTAAGCTTATACGTACAGGAAATCTGCCGAACATTCCGTGGCAAAATAAGCCTTTGGACTGCAAATCACCACTATGGCGTTATAGTGAAAACCCAATTGTAGACAGAAATCCTATTGAAGGCGTTGCAAGAATATTTAATAGTGCGGTTATGCCCTATGAAAATGGATTTATTGGAGTTTTTCGTGGAGAGCAGTTAAACGGTATACCGTTTATATATCTTGGAAGAAGTAAGGATGGATTGCATTGGGACTTTGAAAAAGATAAGATACAGTTTACAAATGAAGCCGGTCAGCCATTTATGCCGTCTTATGCATACGATCCACGTCTTGTAAAAATAGATGATACTTATTATATTATTTGGTGTCAGGATGCATATGGAGCAACTATCGGTATGGCGAAAACAACTGACTTCAAGACATTTACTCGTGTGGAAAATCCATTTCTTCCATTTAATAGAAATGCAGTTCTTTTCCCAAGAAAGATAAGCGGAAACTTTATGCTTCTCTCTCGTCCAAGCGACAGCGGTCATACGCCGTTTGGAGATATATTTATAAGCGAAAGCAAAGATATGGAGTTTTGGGGCAGACATAGACATGTAATGGGAAGAAGTGGACGCTGGTGGGAAAACTTAAAAATCGGCAGCGGTACAGCTCCGATTGAAACAAGCGAAGGCTGGCTAATGTTTTATCATGGTGTAACCAATACTTGCAATGGTTATGTATATAGCATAGGCGGAGTTATTTTGGATATAGATGAACCGTCTAAAGTGAAATATAGATGCGAAAACTTCCTGCTTACTCCAGAAAAATGGTATGAAGAAAGAGGATTTGTCCCTAATGTATGCTTCCCATGTGCAGCAATTGCTGATGAAGCAACAGGAAGAATTGCAATTTACTATGGCTGTGCAGACAGCTATATTGGACTTGCTTTTACCACAGCCGATGAGGTCATAGAATATATTCTCACACATGATGCTGCAAGTGATGATGACCGCAGTTACGGCATATTATGAGTACGGCTGATAGAACATAAATGCTTGTGGCAGAAACAAAATATTTGAGGAGAGTATCACACCCCTCTAACTCTCCTCGAACAGCCGTATTTTATATTATTCTCTTAGGCACGGATGGCTTTAAAAGTTTATGATTTGACCAAAATAGGCATATGCGTATCATTTTCTTATTTACCATTGCCTCAGCCGAAGTGAGTTTAATATATGTTTAATAAAAATGTCTTATATGCAGAAGAGTGATTAAAGTTAATGCTTCTGCCAAAAAATATATCAATGATTTTTAGGAGGAAATATGATGAAAAAAATGGTCGCAATTGTAAGCAGTCTTGTACTGGGTATAAGTGCAATGGCAAGCGGAGTTCCCGGAGCTGCTGCAGTAAGTGCAGCAGATGATAACAGAACCGGTTTTGTCAGCACTAATGGTACACAGTTTATGGTGGATGGTTCTACTTTTTATTATGCTGGTACTAACAACTATTATGTCAATTTTAAGCCGCAGTATGATGTTGATCAGGTAATGGAAGATGCCGCAGCAATGGGACTTAAAGTTATACGTACATGGGGACATCTTGATGCTGGTGTTATTACTGATGAAGTAAATGATGACGGATATACAGTTTTTACCGGAAGTGTAGATGGACCTGGTGAAAAGGAAGGTATTTATTATCAGTATTTTGATGAAAATTTGGGTCGTCCTGTTGTTAATGAAGGTAAAAACGGTCTTGAGAAACTTGACTATGTACTTTATAAAGCTGAGCAGGAAGGACTTCGTGTGCTGATAACATTTACTAACAACTGGGAAGCATTTGGCGGTATGGCACAGTATGTAAAATGGGCGCAGCTTGCCGGTGAAAATGTAAATGGTCATGATGATTTCTATACAAATGAAACTATTAAGGGTTGGTATAAAGATTATATTGAGACTCTTCTTAATCATGAAAATGTATACACTGGTGAAAAGTATAAAGATGACCCAAATGTATTTTCTTGGGAACTCGCAAATGAGCCAAGATGTGAATCTGATGCAGGCTGCGAAAATAATATAGTAGCAGACTGGGCTGCCGAAATGGCAGAATTTGTAAAATCTATTGACAGTAATCATATGCTTGCTGTTGGTGATGAAGGATTTTATAATTATGGCTATAATGATTTCCCGGAAGGTGATCATAAGTATGTATATCACGGAAGCTCCGGTATTGATTGGCTTTCTTTGATAGATATTCCAAATATTGACTATGGAACAATCCACGTTTATTGCGACCAGTGGGGTCTTACAAAAGATCAGGGAAATTTCTGGTTCAAGAAACACGGTATGGACGCAGCTGCCGCAAATAAACCAGTAATAGTTGAAGAATTTGGATGGAAAGATCGTGCAGAGCGTGCAGATGTATATTCCGAGTGGTTTGATATTTTTGAAGGAAAAACATACGAAGGAGTAGAATATGCCGGTACAAACTATTGGATGATAGCTTCTCTTACAACCGAAGGAACTCTTTATCCGGACTATGATACATATACTGTATATTACAAGGGCGATGCAAACGGCAATCCTACAGAAGAAGCTTGTAATGTTATTATGGAACACGCAAAACGCATGGCAGCGAAAAATTCAGAAAATAGTATAACTCCAAAGAAAGCGGATTATGATATTGTAAAGCCAGCTGATATGACATTTACCGCTACTATGGAAATGGGCGAAATATCTGGTCTTGAATTTAATGGCAAAGCTCTTACAGAAGGTACAGATTATACAATAAGCGGTACAACCGTTACACTTTCATCTTCTGTACTTAGCGGACTTGAGCTTGGAAACTATAAGCTTACACTTTTGACAACAGAAGGCAATCAGCCAACTGTACTTATTCGTGTATATGATTCAAATGAAGCAGAAAAAGAGCGTAGTGTTATTGACGATTTTGAAAGCTATGATGACAGTGCGGATATATCAGCGGCATATTCTCGCAACAGCAGCGGTGATAAATTAAATATTTCTCTGGAAAAAGAAAATGTTAAAAATGGCAATTCAGCTATGAAGTATG
>CALESG010000027.1 GCA_937907215.1 uncultured Ruminococcus sp. | reverse complement strand
GATTTCATCCCGATCAGCATATCGGATATGTAGCGATTGGACAAACCAGCCTGCTGCTTGGATTCAATAAATTCATATATCTCAGTATCTTCGATGGATTCCGCCAATTTATCCCCAAATGCAGGCAGAATATGCTTATTTGCTTTCAAATAGTAATTTGCCGCTGTGGACTCCTTGACCTTGTGTTTGA
Source organism: uncultured Ruminococcus sp. (assembly GCA_937907215.1). GTDB lineage: Bacteria > Bacillota > Clostridia > Oscillospirales > Ruminococcaceae > Ruminococcus_C. The sequence continues at coordinate 11,483 of CALESG010000027.1, read as the reverse complement.
TGCTCTGATGCCACTCGCTGAAAAGCTGCATGACAGTGAGAGAACAATTACTCTTTTTACGGCGTTCCTTTGTCATTTTTTTACAGACATCTTCCTTTGTTTTGCCGAAGAAATACTGGAATCGCCTTGTACCGTTGCTGCGTTTTCCTCGTGAAATTCGTCCTTCAAACCGTCCGTCCCGTCTTTGATAAATATTCATGTCGGCCTCCTAAAATTTCATTTGACATATTGACCAAAATGTGCTATAATATTTGCAGTTGAATTTTTCGTAAAATCCTGAATTTTACGAAATTTTTTATGCCCTTTTGAGGATATTACTACCTATATTACGCATTTTATGAGTAATAGTCAATACAGAAAATCCACCAAAAACGGAGGTAATATTTGTTGAAGCTGCAATTAAGACTTCGGGATTTGAGAGAGGACAATGATATGTCCCAAGCAGAAATGGCGAAACTACTGGGATGCTCTCAGCAGACCTATTCTCGGTATGAATCTCATACAACAGAAATTCCGCTGGAATCGCTGATTTTTCTTGCTGATTACTACGATACAAGCGTGGATTATCTTCTTGGGATCACAAATCATAATGAGCCTTATCCAAAAAAAAGTCAAGTAGGTCAGCGGTGTTACCACCGCTTTCCCCTTTAAGAACCGTACGTGACAGTTTCCCGTCATACGGCTCAAGTATTTTATCACTCTTTCGAGCAACAGTTAAATTGGTATTGGAATAAATCTTTGTCTGTTGATAAAATAATCTTGATTGAGAAATGGATTCATCGAATTATTCAACTTGGAATGGCGTTTTATTGGGAGATATGATAATTGTTTTAGTTCCATATTTTCTGAAACAAACACCCAGTTTTGTAGCTCAATGCTGTGCCAATATCTCAATTTTACCCATGTTCTGCTTTTATGCGGATGCCTATGGCAAGCCCATTTCCAAAGTAATACAAAGATTATTTTGTCAATTTTCTTAAATGTCTGCTTTGAACAAACTGACCTGTGATAATTTCCCCAGCCTATCAAAACTTGATTTAGTTTAATAATCAAAAGTTTTTGCGTCAACGCCTTGCCTTTTCGAAGAATAATTTCTGCTAATTTTTGTGATAAGTTTCTGACAGATTTTCTTGACGGTTTAATTATCAGCTTGTTTTTAAATTTACGGAATATCCAGCCTAACATGTCAAATCCGTTATTTATGTTTGTTATAACAGTCTTTTCCTCTGATAATTCGAGTCCTCTTGAAGCAAGAAAGTCTTTTATCAGTAATTTAGCCTTTTCTGCGGTTTCCTTTGAGCTTGCTGTAACGATAAAATCATCAGCATATCGTATGAAATTCACTTTGTTTCTGCATTTGTTTATGTAATTTGAACTGAATTCTTCTGCAAGCATCTGCTGTATTCCGTCTAATGTCATATTCGCAAGAATCGGCGAGATAACACCACCTTGCGGAGTACCTTCATCTGTTTGAAAAAGTCTGTTCTCATATACGAATCCTGCCTTTAAAAACTGTTTTAAAATTGATTTATCCATGGGAATATTTTCTATCAGCCATTGGTGGCTTATATGGTCAAAACAACCTTTTATATCGCCCTCCAATACCCATTCTGCGGATGTTTTGTGGCATAGTACGGCAAAAATACGCTCACAGGCATCTTGACAGGAACGATATTTTCTGAAACCGTATGAGTAACTGTCAGCAGTAGTTTCTACAACAGGCTGTAACGCCATTGCATAAAGTGCCTGCATCGCTCTGTCATACATACATGGTATGCTTAACGGTCTTTTCGTTTTCTTTCCCTTTTTGTCAATGTAGATTCTGCGTAAAGGTTTGGATTTGTATTTTCTGTCCGTTAACGATATGGCGGCATTCATCTTTTCAGAATTAGTTTGCCATATTACTTTGTCTATACCCGCTGTCTTTCTGCCTTTGTTCGTGGCAACAGTTTTTACTGCAAGTATCTTCGCATAATACGAGTGTACTATAAGATACTGAAGCCTTTTGACTTTATTCCATTTATTTTCTTTAACTGCCTTAGCAATCCTGATTTGCAGCCTATTAACTTCATTTTCAGCCTTTTTCCAGTCAATGTTTTTCCATTGTTTTTCAAGACGTTTTTCGTTCGATAACTTCTCAGCTTTCGCCGTCGTTGAATATTTATCGTTCATAGGTTTGCCTCCATTTCTTGCCATAAAATACCATAGGATAAGTCAGCGCTCTTTCAAGATACGGCAAATTTTGAACCGCTATACACTGCCATTACAGCCGTGTCATTCGCTTTTTATCCTTTTCCTCTGCCCTCTGTGTCGTTTCTTATTCTTACGAATTCGATACCCTTTGAAGGGAACACATAGGGTTTACCAAGTTCCGCTATACAGATAATTATGAATGTTTTAGGTACTGCCATTGAACCGAGAGGAATATGTCCATTTGTCCGTCAGCTTTACGATACTGACAGACCACCTCTTCACCTTTTGGTTTAAGCGTGTCAGCCTTATTTCGCTTATTCGGTCTAACGATTCTTAAAGCAGTTCGCTTTATGCTTACCGTAACTTTCTTACCCTACACGCCAACGAATTTAGGCTATTCGTTTTTATGCCTTGTCCCATATGCTTTCCAACAAAGCGATTACTCACTTCGCAGAATATGGTAGGGTTATTCCAAATGGATAGAATAGCTCTTTTGAGCAATCTGTATTGCGACTTCTTGTCGCACCGTAAAATGACCGTCAAATAAAGTCGGCTCAGTTACAATGACCAAGCCGACTAACTTTACAATTATTATGCTACCTTGCCGTTCGCTACGTTATCAACAAGTTCAATAGAAACATTGAGAGAATTAGCAATTTCCTCACGTGTTAGTTTTCCGAGCATGAGAAGTGCTTTAATGGCATCGATTTTTTCTTCATTCAGCCTATCTTCAATCAGTTTACACATTTCACTCATACCTCCTTCGGTTTCTTTAAAATGGCGGAATCTCTCTATCAGTTCTGAATTGTACATATCATCTGCATGAACACACTTAAAATCATGCATCAGTCTGCCGATGCTATCGTTGGGATTTTCATAAGCACCATTCACAAATATAATATGTGCTTCATCGCCTAAATATTCTCCCGTTTCTTCACATCGTCTGTCAAAATGATACAGCGGCAAATCTCTGCCCATCACATCGTTTTCAGTGATGAATATGACAAATGTCTCAGAAAGCTGGTCAAACTTCTCTTTTTTCTTCAGAAGTTTGGTATCAAGCATACTGCTGTGAAACCTTGCTCTTTTAGGTGAAGCTCCTGCATCTGCCCGCTGCACCTCAATATTGTATTTTTTTCCTAACTGGTCTTCTGCATAGATGTCAAGTGTAATAGAGCGACCCGCTAAACTTCTGTACTCACTCTGTGTTTCACTTCGGAGTATTTTCAAGTCATTCCTTTGCAGAATGACGCTGAGGATGAAGCGGACGCCCTCCGGATTATCATTGAAATAAAGTCTTAGAAAATCATCATCGATCAAGCGCAGCTGCTCAGCCGTTCTTCGGTTCTTTTCCTGTTCTGTTGCCATTGGAATCACCCTTTCTGCTCATTTATAGTATAGCATACTCTCTTGATTTTTTCAAGGGATTTTTAAATAAATTTACCTCACAGAATTCACTGAATCAGTTTTTACACAATCTATTTTCTTTTTCAATGCTTCTTCAAATGCCCTATTCTGCTCCCCTGTCCGTTTGGGCATACCTTTCAATCTTCCTCCGATTTGACGTATTTTCCTTGAAACAGCACGAAATTCCAAAAGCCCTGAAATGTTCTCATTTGTATATTCTTTTCCGTCCTGATTGAGAACGATTGCTTGCTTACTCAGACACATTGCCGCAAGACCGTAATCCTGCGTAACTGCAATATCGCCTTTCTGAATCAGGTTGACAAGCCGGAAGTCTACACTGTCTGCACCTTTCTCAACAACAATTGTTTCAACTCCACCATGTTCAATCTGATGTGCAGTGTCGCATATGATAACGCATAGGATATTGAATTTTTCTGCGATTTTCAGCGTATTTCTGACGACCGGACAGCCGTCGGCATCAATGTAAATTTTCATCTTCAAGTTCCTTTAGCGTGAAATTCTTTTTTCTTTCTCTTATACAATTCACGGTCGAAATATAACCGCACTGACTCGCTTTCAAAAGAACCCCAACTATTAAAACAAATCTTTACAAACCCGTACTCCTCATACCATACAACGCCACTGAAACCGATTCCAACATCATCGCCGCGACTGGTATAATTAATTGATTCTCCATAAACCGCATCGTTCGTCTGACTCAGTTTGCGGTATAGATGTATGATACTTCTGGATTTTGCATGCCAGCCGAGAAAATAATTGCCGCTTGGCGAAAGCGATTCCAGATGAACGGAAATGTCTGTATTATTATCTGATTTTATAAAATATTGCATGTATTGACCTCCTCACGATTTCAGCTTCAATTCTATCGGAACATTTTTTGTGATTTCCAGACTGTCAGGTGTTACCGCACACTCGTAAGCAAGAATATGTACTCCTTTTTCAGCCGCATATCTCAGAGCATCGCCAAATTCCCTATGTATCGCATCATTCGGAGTAAACAGCTTTATTCCCGACACCTGAATCACAAACAGCACATAACTGTGATAACCATTTTCCATTGCCCTGACAAGCTCATTGAGATGCTTCACTCCTCTCTCGGTAGGTGCGTCCGGAAATGAGGCTATACCGTCATTTTCAAGCGTTACGCCCTTGACCTCAACAAAACCTTTTTCACCATTTTCGTCCTCGATATAGAAATCAAAACGAGAATCACCATATACTTTTTCCGGACGAATTATCGTCAGTTCCGACATACCGGGCAACTTTATATTGCCGTTTTCCAAGGCTTCTCCTGCAACTTTATTTGGAGCTTGTGAGTCCATATTTATCAATAAATCGCCTTTTCTGACTGTGATCAGATCGTATAACAACTTGCGTTTTCCTTGTCGGTAACTGAAATCTTCCAGATAAACAACAGCTTCGGGAAAAAGCAATTCACGGCATCTTCCTGTATTTTTTACGTGGGCGGAAACTTCCTCTCCATTCAGAAAAACCTGTGCAACAAAACGGTTCAGACGTGATATAAATCGGGCTGAAACTATCTTCTCATACCTCACGTTTCATATACTCCTGCAATGCTTTTTTCAAAAACTCATATCGTAAGCGTTTTTCCTCTTTTGCAAAATGAACCTCTCTGAACTGCTTTGGATTATTTTCATATACAAGCTTTTCATCGCCGAACTGCTCACTTGTCAGGTCAAAGACACAGTCGCCGATTACATTGTAACAATGATAATTGCCGCCGTTACGGAGTATACCATAGACATTTCCGCCGAAAATATCCTGTGCAAGAAATGCTGTTATGGAGCATTGTCCAAGCGTTTTATTGTCCGAAGTCCACCTGTCCCTCATCCTCGGCGCACAGGTTCCCGCACACCATATTTCTGACAATGCATCGTATAAATCTAACGGTGAATGAATCCCCGGATATGTGTTGTTTATTGGCTTAACTATTGCTGTTTCCCAGCCATAAAATTTGTATTCCATATAGTCCTCCTAATTCATTATTCCTTCAAAAGCCCTTTGCAGCCTTTATAAATATCATTATAGGCAACATCAAACTTATCCGTATACCAAGGGTCTGAAACATCCTTATTTTTCAGCAGTTTGCGGACTTTATGATCGGGATCACTGCCGAAAATCCGCATTGTGTTTGTGACATTTCTGCTGTCCATACAGGGAAATAAATCATATTTATCATAATCTGATTTTTTCAGCTGTACGGCTATTTTTCCCTCGCAGGAAATGCCGTGCTTTGCAAGTTCTGATTTTGCAGGCGGATATACAGGATTGCCGATTCCGTTCCATATTTCCTCGGTACTTGTGGCACTGGAAGCAACAATAAATTCCGATTCACGTCCGCACTTTTTCAGCATATCTTTAAAAATAAACTCCGCCATCGGACTGCGGCAGATATTGCCGTGGCAGACAAACATAATTTTTATCATACTATTTCATCCCGTCATTCTCATCATAATTTCATCGCCATGTTCTTTCAGCCATAATTTCTGCTTTTCATAATCAGGCAGGACTTTCCTGACCTCTGCCCAGAATTGCGGTGAGTGATTCATTTCTTTTCTGTGGCACAGCTCATGCACGACCACATAATCCAACACATCCGGCGGCATCAGCATAAGCAAACAATTAAAGTTCAAATTTCCTTTGCTCGAACAGCTGCCCCATCTGCTTTTCTGATTGCGTATCGTAATACGTCCATAATTCACCCCAACTAATGGGGCAAAATAAGCGACTCGTTCCGGAATAACTTCCAATGCCTGATTTGCAAGCTCATGTATTTCTTCTATTGTCAAAGGTTTTATCTGTGACATTTGTTGCTGACGTTCCTTAACTGCCTGCACATGTTTCTCGATCAAATCGGACTTTTGATGCAGAAAGTCTTTAATCTGAGCGTCTTTCACCTGCATAGGTACTTTCAGCTCAATGCTTCCGTCCAACTTGATTTGCAGAGAAATCGTTCTTCTTTTGCTTTTGATGATTTTTATGTTTTCCATACTATATATTCAACTTTCCGGAAGATCATATTTCATTAAAGCGCCTCACGACTCATTTTCTTGATTTTCCAATATGGTTTCTACAAGACTGGTTACTACGCTTTTCATATTCTCATTTAATTCATCATTATGACATACATAGGAGGCGGTCTACACAGCATCTACTGAATTGCTCCTCCTCCGACAAATAATCACTAACATCAATCAGCTATTTATTGCTCTTCTGATTGCCTCAAAACAATTACCATAAAAGTCTGAAACAACTGACGGGAATACGGCGTCAAGATCAGTAAGAATTGGGTCTAAATTTGTATCTTCAAATTTATTAAGCGGAGCAAGGAAGGCATCTATAAGAAAATCCGTGTCAGGACGCCGTAAAACCTCAATTGCAGATATGTATGAGCCGTCCAATAAGAGATGATCACAAAACACGGATAGAGGGATCGAAATATCTTTTGTCATCAGCATAGCACCAAAGGATTCCTCTGTAAGATAAAACGACTCGGCATAATCGAAGGATATCAGACGATTGCGAGCAAAAGCAAGCTGTGGATTATCTTCCAAAACAATGAGACGACGAAAACACATATATGCCATAAGATCCGCAAGAAAAGGCTAATCATCGGGATATTTCAACTCGTACTCCAGTGCATGCTTTATCTGTTCACCATTGAGCAAAATTTCCGAATTCTTATACCTCTCACTCCCTCGAAAATCATCCATACTGACTCGTGTGAAATCTTGCTCATATTTGATCCCAACGCTTACATCATCATTGTTCTCTTTTATTAAAACCGCATCAGAAGTTGGAATACCTATGAGCTTTGCAAATCTGTGAGCAACATATTCATTGGCTGCATCTACAGACTTTGTCTTTACCAGAAACCTGGTACCCTTTATATCCTCTGCAATGTAAAGCTGACCCGATGTACCATATGTACCACGTGAATCCCTATAAGGAATCCGCTTAAGATACTTTCCGTTTAAAATCATTATAAACCCTCTCCGCTGTTAGTTTAGTCCTGAATATAATCTTCATTTTCATTCAATGTCTGTAACTATGCTAACTTTAGCACTTACGCAGTACCACATCTATAGTTTTCAGCAGCATCCTTTAGTGCAGGCTGCCCATCTGTATATTAAATGTATCACCTGTCGGCTCATCGTACATCAGCTCATCCGGATTGGCAGTTTCAATCTATTTCCTTGTCTCTTACAGTCCTATAGACGATTTGACATCAAATCCCTTGGATACAATAAAAGTTAAATTAGCCTGATATATGGCTCTGTCAAGAACCGATTCCTGTGTCATAGCATCGTCTCCTCTTTTAAACATTTCTTTTTCAATTATAGCATAATGCCTCGGAAAAAGCAATCTGTTTTCCAATTAATATAAACAAATATTAAAAAATATTTTGATTAAAATGTATCAGGCTATTGCAATTTCAGGTAAAGCACGATATAATATTTTCAAGCCCAAAGCATAACTATTCGGCCTTACATGCCGAAGGTTATGCTCTTTTTTATATCCTTAGCTATTGTTCATAAAAAGTTTACAAATCTGACCTTCCGATTATGGCTCCTTTATTTGTCTTAGTATTTCTAAGAGGGCAAATAACACTCATCTTTAAATCAGAACAAGTACAGAGCAATATATACTAAAAAGCATACTGTAATTCCGTATCCCATCAAGCTCACAATACAAATTGCATAAATAAAGAAGCGTCTCTAAGATTCCAATTGTGCAATCATACAATATTTTGAAAATAATCTTTTTTTATTTTTTAAGGTGCAAAGTGGTTGCACCTTTACGATGTATGATATATTTACGGGCAGAAAAAGAGGTGAGCAGGTGAGAATAACTTTAACAACAGAACAAAGACGAGAAGAAATATTGTATATTCTTCATATGAGAGGACACGAAACTATCCCTAATCTGGCAAAAGAACTGGAGGTTTCAATAAGAACTATCAAATATGATATTTAAGCATTAGCAGACCGATGTAAAGTAAAAACAAAACGAGGCAAATATGGTGGAGTTGAACTCGACAGTGGTTATTTTGTAATTCACCTTGCTCCAGCACAATTAAATCTGCTTGAAGAACTAAAACTTGGGTTGAACGGGCATAAACTTGAAGTTATGGAAAGCATTATCGCCGATTTTTCAGCACCATAAATGTATTTTACATAAGGAGAATCACAAAATGAAAGAAATCCTAAAAATCCCAATCAAAGCAAATCTGTACCAGCATCAGCAGAATGCCTGCCGGTTTTCCTGCGAACGATTCGGAATCCTGCCATCAGATGTACATAGCAACGGAGTTGCACTGCTGATGGAAATGAGCTGTGGCAAGACCATAACCAGTATTGCAATTGCAGGAATCCTGCACCAGCACAGACACATCAAAAAAATTCTGATTACAGCACCACTGTCAATCCTTGGTGTGTGGGAACAAGAGTTCGCGCGTTTTGCAGATTTCCCATATCAGCTGACCATTTTAAAAGGCAGCAGTTCTCAGAAGAAAGAACAGCTTAAAAAACTACATGGAAATGTTCTGCAAATCGCTGTAGTCAACTACGAATCTGCATGGCGTTTAGAAAAAGAACTGATTGCCTTTGATGCTGATCTTATCATCTGCGATGAAGCACATAAAATCAAGGAAAACCGTAATTCCCAGTCCAAAGCAATGCACCATTTAGGTGACAAAGCAAGGTACAAGCTGCTTCTTACCGGAACGCTTATCACCAATAAGGAGATCGATGTCTTTTCCCAGTACCGTTTTCTGAACAGCGAAATTTTCGGAACAAGTTTCTATGTGTTCCGCAACAGATATTTTGATATGTGCGGCTATGGCAATCATATTCCTGTTTTCAAGAAACAGATGATGGACGATTTTCTTCAAAAAATGCATTCTATCGCCTATCGTGTGACAAAAGCAGAATGTCTTGACTTACCCGAAATCACAGAAGAAATCCGCGCTATAGAACTTGAGCCGAAATCTATGAAGCTGTACAAGCAGCTTGAAAAAGATAGCTTTGCGGAACTTGCAGATTCGGAGGTTTCAGCAGTCAATGTTCTGACAAAAATGCTCCGTTTATCGCAGATGACAGGCGGTCACTTAACCGATGACGAGGGCGATACAACTTCTGTCAGTACGGCAAAGCTGGACGCACTTTCCGATATTCTCGACACGATGTTTGCCGAAGATAAAAAGCTGGTCATCATGGCAAGATTTGTGCCGGAGCTGAACGATATCCAGAAACTTCTGGAAAAGAAAAATATCGGATATGCTTCTGTTCGTGGCGGTATTTCTGACCGTGCCGAGGAAATCCGAAAATTTCAGAATGATGCAGACTGTCGTGTTTTTGTAGGACAGATCGCAGCGGCAGGACTTGGAATTACACTGACCGCAGCGTCAACAATGGTGTTCTACAGTCTGGATTATTCCATGTCCAATTTTGAACAGGCAAAAGCAAGAATCCACAGAGTATCACAGACTGAAAATTGCCTGTATATCTATCTTATCGCAAAGAATACAGTTGATGCAAAAATTCTGCGTTCACTGCGTGATAAGGTGGATTTGGCAAGAACGCTGGTAGACGATTATCGTAACGGAATCAATCCGTTTCAGGAAAAGGAGGACTAAAATGGAACTGAATATGTATGAACTGGCAGAGCAGTTAAAACAGCTTCGTGAGGAGAAAAAGAACGCAGAGCAACGTGTCAAGGACATCAATGCTAACATCGACAAGACAGAATATGCCCTTGTACAGCTGATGGCAGAAACTGAAACGCAGAACTTTACCCGTGCCGGAACAATGTTCTCGCTGACAACAAAGACACGTGCGTCCGCTATGGCTGGTCGTAAAGATGAGTTGTATTCTGCTCTGAAAGAAAACGGATTCGGAGAGCTTGTTTATGAAACTGTCAACGCCAATAGCCTGTCGGCTTTTGTGAAAGAGCAGATTGCAGAAAATCAGGATACCGTTCCGGAATGGCTCAGCGGTCTTGTAAACGTCTATGAGCAGACCTCTGTGTCTGTCCGCAAATCCACGAAATGAAAGGAATCAGAACTATGAAAAATGAATTGATGGAAACAAACAACACAGGCTTTCTCGCCTTGCAGGACTTTGATCTTGCTAACGTGATGAGCGAGGAAATGGACGGCCTTTCTGCTACTTTTGAGCGTGTCAAAATTCCTTCCGGCGGAGGAATCATGTTTGAGATTCCCGGTGATGATCCCGATGAACCGGAAACCGTCAAGGAATTCTCTGCTGTCATCCTTTATCAGCATTCTCTGAACGCTTACTACAAAAGCGAGTATCAGGGCGGCTCGAATCCGCCCGACTGCGGCAGTTTTGACGGTCATAACGGTGAGGGCAACCCCGGCGGTAATTGTGATACTTGTCCGCTGAATCAGTACGGTTCAGGTAAAAACGGTGCGAAAGCCTGCAAGAACCGCCGTCGTCTGTATCTGCTCCGTGAAGGCGAAATTTTCCCGATGATACTGTCCCTGCCTACAGGTTCTCTGAAAGCGTTTACACGTTATCTCATGCGTGTGATTCCAAAATACAAAAACTCCAACGCTGTGGTGACTAAGTTTACTCTGAAGAAAGCGTCAAGCAATACAGGTATCAATTACAGTCAGGCGCAGTTTACAGTGGAACGTGCTTTGTCGCCGGAGGAATACCAGCTGATCTCTGCTATGACGGAGCAGGTCAAGGCTCTCAGCAGAAATGTGGGCTATGATGCAGAGGATGCACTGAATGTTGACCCGGAAACCGGCGAGATCATCGAGCCGCTGAATTAAGGAGAATGTCATGGATAATTACAGATGTGTCACTTCGGTG
>CALESG010000026.1 GCA_937907215.1 uncultured Ruminococcus sp. | reverse complement strand
CTTTTTAAAATATGCGAATGGGGTAAGTTTGATGTATTAGGTCACATAACCTATCCGCTGCGTTATATTGAAGGTGAGTGCGGAATTAAAATAGACTTTGATAAGTATGAGGAACAGCTTCGTGAATGTCTTAAATCTTTGGCACAGCATGGATGTGGTCTTGAGATAAATACTTCTGGATTAAGACAGAAGTATGGAAAGATTTTTCCATCAATTGATATTCTTAAGATGTATCGTGAATACGGTGGCGAAATGGTTACAATTGGTTCTGATGCACATTGTGCTGATGATGTTGGAAGTGGAGTTGAAGAAGGTGTTAAAATGGCAGCTGAAGCGGGATTTCCATATCTTTGTTACTTTAATGAGCGTGAACCAATTTATATAAAAATTATATAAAAAATAATTTAGAAAGGGAAATATTACAATGAATAATAAGCTTATATCCTTACTTAGACAGAATTCAAGGCTTTCCAATGAGCAGTTGGCAGTAATGCTTGGCATAACTGCTGAGGAAGTTGAAAAGGAAATACAAGACCTTGAAAATCAAGGCATTATAATGGGTTACAGTGCCATTGTTAATGAAGAAAAGATAAATGACGAAGAAAAAGTAACTGCTATAATTGAACTGCGTGTAACACCGCAAAAGGATTGCGGATTTGAAAAAATAGCAGAAACTATTACATCATATGATGAAGTAGAAAGTCTGGCACTTATGGCTGGTCCATATGACCTTGCAGTAACTGTTACAGGAAGAAATGTGAAAGATGTTGCAATGTTTGTTTCACAAAGGCTTGCGCCATTAAGCGGCGTTCTTTCAACTGCCACTCACTTTGTACTGAAAACATATAAGGAAAAGGGAATTTCTATTTCCAATGAAGAAAAGGATGAGAGAAACTTTTTCTTGCCGTGATGTGTTTTATATAAGGCTTTTAAAATGTGAGAGGAGGAATTTTACGTGATAAATTATGAATCCGTTTTGTCCGAAAAAGTCAAGGAAATGCAGCCGTCTGGTATAAGAAAGTTTTTCGACCTTGCTGCAACTATGGAAGGTGTTATAAGCCTTGGCGTTGGTGAGCCTGATTTTCAGACTCCATGGCTTGTCCGTAAAAAGGCAATTGATGTTATTGAAGGAAAACGCATGGTATACAGCTCAAATCAGGGTATGGCAGATTTGAGAAAAAATATCTCTGATTATTTGCAGCATAAGTATGATATAAAGTATTGTCCTGACGGTGAGATTATTGTAACAGTAGGTGGTTCTGAGGCTATTGATATTGCTATACGTGCCATTGTAAATCCTGATGATGAAGTTCTGATTGTAGAGCCATCATTTGTTTGTTATAAACCTATTGTAGAACTCATGCACGGAAAAGCAGTGCCGATTTCTACAAAAGAAGAGAATAAATTCAAGCTTATGCCTGATGAATTAAGAAGTCATATTACAGATAAGACAAAGCTGCTTATACTTCCTTATCCTAATAATCCTACAGGTGCTATAATGACCCGAGAAGACCTTGAAGCTATTGCAGAAGTTCTTCGTGATACAAATATAATGGTTTTGACTGATGAAATTTATTCAGAGCTTACATATGAAAGAAAGCATTGTTCTATTGCAGAAATCGAAGGTATGTGGGAACGCACTATTTATGTAAGCGGATTCTCAAAGGCTTTTGCCATGACAGGCTGGCGTTTGGGTTATTTATGTGCACCAAAGCCGCTTGCTGCACAGATGCTTAAGATTCATCAATATGCTATTATGTGTGCACCTACTATGAGTCAATATGCTGCCTCAGTTGCTCTGAAAGAATGCGATGAAGAAGTAAAGAAAATGGTAGATGAGTACAATGTCCGCCGTAGAATTTTAGTTGATGGTTTTAACCGTATAGGTCTTAAATGTTTTGAACCGGAAGGAGCATTCTACGTATTTCCATGTATAAAGACTACTGGAATGACAAGTGAAGAGTTTTGCTCTAAGCTTTTGGAAGAAAAGAAGGTTGCAGTTGTTCCCGGTAATGCTTTTGGTGAAAGCGGAGAAGGATTTATACGTGTATCATATGCATATTCACTTAAGCATCTTATGCAGGCGCTTAAATGCATAGAAGAGTTTGTAGTTGAACACAAAAATAAGGATAATATATGAAACGCATAGTAATTGATGCACCTGCCAAAATAAATCTTGCCCTTGATGTTGTAGGAAAGCGAGATGATGGTTATCATCTTTTGGAAACAGTATTTCAAAGTGTTTCTATATATGATAGACTTACGATATCGCTTAAGGATGAAAGCGGTATAGACATTACTTGTAATATTCCATATATTCCATGTAATGAAAAAAATCTTGCCTATAAAACTGCCAATGCTTTTATCAAAAAAACAGGTATGCGTAATGGTGTAAGTATTCAGCTTTATAAGAGAATACCATCTCAAGCAGGTATGGGCGGCGGAAGTTCCGATGCTGCTGCTGTTTTAAAAGGACTAAATAAACTTACCGGATGTAAGCTTACTTCCGATGAGCTTTGTGATATTGCAGTTACCCTTGGTGCTGATGTTCCATTTTTTATTTATGGTGGAACTGCATATGCAGAGGGTATAGGAGAAAAACTTGAAACACTTCCTTTTTTAAAAGAACTTAATGTTGTAGTAGCAAAGGGAAGAGGCGGAATATCTACACCAGAAGCATATAAAAGGATAGACGCTCTTCAAAATCCGATCCATCCTAATACTCAAGCTTTAAGGAAGGCACTTAAATGTGGTGAAGATATACATAAACTCTGGCAATACTGTGGGAATATATTTGAAGAAATAACTGACTTAAAAGATGTTTCAGCTATAAGAAACATTATGAGAAAAATGGGTGCTGATTTTGTCTGTATGAGTGGCAGCGGTTCATCTGTATTTGGGATATTCAAAAGTTTAGGAGCTGCATGGAAATGCAGAGATGTACTGGCAAAAAAATATCCATTTGCAGTATGCTGTAAAACTACAGATAAATAAAAAAATTAATGGAGGATCATATCATGCTTAAAAGAATTGTAACTATACAGGATGTTTCCTGTTTTGGAAAATGCTCTCTTACAGTAGCACTTCCAATATTGTCTGCTATGGGACTGGAAACAGCGATCATACCCACTGCTGTACTTTCGACTCATACCGGTGGATTTACAGGATATACATTCCGTGACCTTACAGATGACATTTCAGCAATTTCAAATCACTGGAATAAACTCGGACTTGATTTTGATGGAATATATACCGGTTATCTTGGTTCTATTGAACAGGTAAAAATAGTAGCAAACTTTTTTGACACATTTAAAAGCGAAAATACTATGATAGTAGTTGACCCTGTTATGGGTGATGCAGGAAAAATGTATCCTGGATTCAAGGCAGAATTTGCAGATGAAATGAAAAAACTTTGCAGCAAAGCTGATGTCATTGTTCCTAATATGACGGAAGTTTCATTCCTTTTGGGAGTTCCTTATACAGAAGAATATGATGAAGTCTATGTAAAAGATATGCTTAAACGTCTTACAGATCTTGGATGTCCTGTAGCAGTAATAACCGGAGTTTGCTATGGCGATGGAATGCATGGTGCGGTTGCATATGACAAAAGAACAGATAAATTCTTCTCATCATTTATGCCGCATATTAACTGTGCAATGCATGGTACAGGTGATATTTTCTCCAGTGCTTTGTCTGGTTCTATTGTAAAAAATGGTTCACTCCAAGAAGCACTTGACACCGCAGTAGCATTTACTGTAAAATCTATTGAAGCTACTCTTCCAGATAAGGATAAATATTGGTATGGCGTTTCATTTGAAAAGTGTCTTGGAATGCTAACTGAATAAGAAAATTTCTAATATATTATATTTATAAATAAAAGAACAGTCACGGTTTTTCTTGTGACTGTTCTTTATTTTTCATGTTAACAATGTTATTTTTTAAAGGCTTTTGATTCTTTATATTATTTATTTGTTATTTTAAATACTGAAATTATACCTTTAACACATTGAACCAGAAGCATTGAACCAAAACTCAATGCATGAGCAACTGCAAAAAGTGTCATTGTAAATCCAGTATCTATTTTAAACAAACCGTGCATTGCAGGAATAAGAAATACAGCATTTACTATAACCATTCCTAATAAAAATGCCAGAATACCCGCTTTGTTATTAAACATCTTTTTTGTAAAGATTACAGGTTTTTCTGATTTACAGCTAAAGCCATGCCATAATCTTGACATACAAAGTACTGCAAATGCAAGAGTCATTGCAATACCGGAAGAACTAAATCCAAACCAACCTATCATATATGCAGCAAGTGATGCTATTCCTATACATACACCGGAGATTATTGTTTGTACAATAAAGTTTTTCGTTAAAATAGATTCATTAGCAGGTCTTGGCTTCATGTGCATTACATCGTCTGAATGCGGTTCAAGTCCAAGAGCTATAGCCGGCAGAGAATCAGTAAGAAGATTTATAAATAATAAGTGTATCGGTGCAAATGGTTGATCAAATCCCGCAAGTGAACATATCAGTACTACAAATATTCCGGCAAGATTGCCAGAAAGCAAAAACAAAATAGAACGCTTTATATTTTCATAAATGTTTCGTCCATTTTTTACAGCCTTTACAATTGTTGCAAAATTATCATCCGCAAGAATCATTGCAGCAGCATCTTTTGATACTTCAGTACCGGTAATACCCATTGCAACGCCTACATCGGCTTGCTTTAATGCTGGTGCATCATTTACTCCATCACCAGTCATTGCTACAATACAATTTCTGTTTTGCCAAGCTTTTACTATGCGTATTTTATGTTCTGGTGTAACTCTTGCATAAACAGATTTATTTTTGACAAATTCCACCATTTCTTCGTCTGATATCTCATCAAGAGCAGAACCCTCTATTGCTTCATCTGCACTTTCTAAAATGCCAATTTCCTTTGCAATTGCAGAAGCCGTAACTATATGGTCACCTGTTATCATAACAGGTTTTATTCCGGCATTTTTACATTCTGCTACAGCCTGTTTTGATTCTATTCTCGGCGGATCCATCATTGCAATCAATCCAATATAGTTAAGGTTGTATTCATCATCTATATCAATGCTTTCACCAGAAAATTCCTTGTAAGCAAAGCATAAAAGTCGCAAACCTTTTTTTGAAAGTTCATCAGTTTGCTCTTTTATAAGCTGTTTCTGAGCTGATGTAATGTTCATTCTGTCGCAAAGCACATCAGCAGCACCCTTAGTGAACATAATATTCTTTTTGTCTATCACATTTAAAGTAGACATCAATTTTCTATCCGAATCAAATGGAATTTCACTTATACGTGTATAATTTGAACGAATTTTGTTGTCATCCAATCCAATGCTGTGTGCAAAGCGAATTAGTGCTGTTTCTGTAGGATCTCCTATTTCCACACCATCTTTTACAGAAGAGTCATTACATAAAACAGATGCTATTACAAGTGAATGTTCTTCAGATTGCCTTATGTCTACACTATCTGCTTCAATAATATGTCCTTTAGATACAATTTTTCTTACTGTCATTTTGTTTTGAGTTAGTGTACCTGTCTTATCAGAACATATTACAGATACAGAGCCAAGTCCTTCTACTGCCTGCAATTTACGCATAATAGCGTTTTCCTTTGACATTTTCTGCGTTCCAAATGAAAGTACTATTGTTACAATAGAACTTAATGCCTCAGGAATCGCAGCAACTGCTAGAGCTATTGCAAACATCAAAGAATTCATAATGCTGTCAAAGCCTATACTGTCGGCTCTAAAAAGCTGCAATCCAAATACAACTGCACATATTATAAGAATTGCAATTGAAAGCATTTTGCCAAAGTTATCAAGTGTTCTTTGCAGAGGTGTTTTTCTTTCTTGAGCGTTTTCTAAAAGCGATGCGATTTTACCTACTTCCGTATTCATTCCTATATTTGTAACAATACATTTACCTCTGCCGTAGGTAACAAAACTTCCGGAATACACCATGTTGTGTCTGTCACCAAGAGGTACAATACCTGTAATCGGCTCCATGCTTTTATCTATATTGGTACTCTCGCCGGTCAATGCACTTTCATTTGTTTGTAATGAAGCACATTCGATAAGTCTTCCATCTGCGGGAATTTTATCTCCAGCTTCAAGGATCAAAATGTCGCCTATTACTATTTCTTCGGAAGGGATAATAATATTTTCTCCGTTTCTTATAACTTTGGCTTCAGGTGCAGCAAGCTTTTTAAGATTATCAAGTGATTTTTCAGCTTTGAGCGTTTGAACCATTCCCAAAACAGCATTCATTGTTATAACAGCAAGAATTACAATTGTGCTTTCAATATCACCTGTAATTGCAGAAACAATTGCAGCAATTATGAGGATTATTACAAGAAGATCTTTAAATTGTTCCAGAAATATTTGCAATCCTGACTTCTTCTTTTTGTCATTAAGTTTGTTTGCGCCATATTTCTTTTGACTTTCAACCACCTTAGAATCTGAAAGTCCATTTTTGCCGGAATCAAATTCATAAAATAATTCTTCCGGCGACTTGTTGTAGTGATTTTTCTTTTCCATAAAATTAACACTCCTTTTATTTTGAATAATAAAAAACAAGGCTT
>CALESG010000025.1 GCA_937907215.1 uncultured Ruminococcus sp. | reverse complement strand
CTTCTGCATTTACAGCTAAGCTGGCAGATATGATAAGAAGTGCTATTGAAGATGAAATTGCTATTAATTTTTTCATAAGAATGCCTCCTTAAAGTTATATTGATGTTGATTGAAACATTGTTATCGTTTTAAACTGTTCAGAGTTTATGTATTTATCTACATCTAAACCAGCAACATGATTTGAATAGTATTGTAATATAGCAATACCATCATATTGATTGATTATATGATTATTGTCAACGTCAGCTACTTCTGCGCATGCATATTTTGAATTAAGTATTAGACCGGGAAATTCATGTGCCCAGTTTACAGTTTCAGTAGATACTCCAGCGTTAATTAATTTATTTATATTATTTACGGAAGCAACAGTGGTGTCTTGTTCAGCACATGAAGCAATTTTAAAAGTTTCTGTTGCATCAGAAATATTAATAATGTTATCCCTTACAACATCTCCCACAATATAAGGAACATCAGTATCAGTTGCATTTAGGGCAACACCGCACAATTGCAAAGCAGTGAAAAACATGGTATAATAGGAGTATGGAAACACAACTGAAACTGGCCATGATGAACGATGAGCTGGGACAGGCCAGAACCAGCAAAAAAGAATTTCTGGATAAAATTGAAAGCATCATACCGTGGGATACATTCGTAGGAATCATCGAGCCGTGCTATTACAAAGGAGAGCGCGGCAATAAACCATATCCGCTGGAACTGATGCTGAGAATCTTTCTGCTGCAAAATCTTTATGATCTTGCAGATATGCGCGTTATGACGGAAGTCATTGACAGCCGTGCGTTCTCAGAGTTTTGCGGAGTAAAATCGCCGGATGAAGTGCCGGATGGAGATACCATCGGTAGATTCAGAAATCTTCTTGAGAAAAACGGTATTCAGGAAAAGATCTTTGCAGAGGTTGTGAAGATTCTTGAAAAGCGAAAACTCATTTTGAAAAAAGGAACCATTGTCGACTCAACCTTGATCGCAGCGCCGTCTTCCACAAAGAATCGAGAGAAGAAGCGAGATCCGGAAGCACATTCGACGAAAAAAGGCAATCAGTGGCATTTCGGATACAAGGGGCATATCGGTGTTGACGAAGAAAGCGGACTGGTGCATCATGTCAAGGTGACACCTGCAAATACAGCGGATGTCACGACTGTTCCTGATCTGCTGTACGGAGAAGAAGACCGGGTAGGCGGAGATTCCGGATATCTCGGTGCTGACAAACGTGATGATGCCGTCAAAAAGAATAAAGCAGGCAAAAAGATCAAGTAGAATATAAACCGCAGGCCGTCATCTCTGAAAAAGCTCTCCCGCAGCGGGCAATACTATGCAAGGAAAAAAGAACATGAAAAATCATCCGTAAGATGCAAGGTGGAACATGTTTTTGCTATCGTCAAACGATTATTCCGATATCGAAAAACACGATATCGGGGGCTGCGAAAACAGACCGCCAAACTGAATATCATGTTCGCATTGGCGAATCTGTATCTGGCTGACAGGAAATCCCTGACGGCTTGATTCAGTACGCCCTGCGGACGAAAAATGAACATATTTCTGCGTATTTAGCTTTAGGGACGGATGCGCTTTTTCTTTATCACGATATATGCGGTGTTGCCTTAGGGAAAATTCATTGTTTAAAATACCTTCTGATGTAGGAATATCAACATCAATGTTTTCCGTTAATGATTTATATGTCAATACAATAGAAGAAAATTCATAGTCGTATAATTTGCTATCATCAATATCTAAATATAAAGAATATGAATAGCAATCATTACGATCATATGACCATGACGTAGGATCATTTGTGAAATTTGTTAAAATATCAACCATGCAAAAATTTTTTTCTCTATTTAATGTTGGTAAAATATAATATTGATTATTAATAAGTTCTTCAGAAACACCGTATTTTACTATATTATAATTTACTTTATCGCAATCTTTGCAATCTAATTTAAAAGCAAACTTAATCTGATAAGAGCCCGGATTATTAATTACATTGAATGTTAGTTTAACTAAATCATTAAATTCTCCATTATTGTTTTTTTCAGTTACAATTTCAGCAGATAACTCATATTCAAAGTTTGAATTAGATGCAAATTTAAGATTTTCCGCATTCGCATGTATAGGGGCAAATGTTGTGAATGCAGTACTAAATACTAATATGCATGAAATAGCTTTACTTTTTTAATTTAATCATATATTATTTTCTCCTTAAAATATAATTATTTTTATGTTGTTGAAAAATAATAAATTTATACAATCAACCTTCAATTATATTATATACTTGAAAGATGTATAAAATATTTTCAAATATTGAATTTTTATCAAATTCAATTGCTTTAATTGTGCATATCATACAATATATTATATTATTTCAGTAATTTTTCCGCCATACTGCTTATAAAATCTACTACTTCATCTAATGTATAATTCGGATTATTTATATAGGTATAATATCCACCGTATACGCTGAATGTTATAAAAAGATTCTTCTCTTTTGAATCTTTAAATTCAGGATGGCTTGAAAAAATCATCTCTTTAAGAGCATCTTCAATTTTGTCAGGAAGCCGTTCACTTCTTGAGCCGGAGAATACAGTTTTTATAAGAGAGCTTTGCGAAGCATATGCGATAAAAAGATTTCTTGTAAATTCCTTTGGTTTATCAAAAATATCATCTGCACTGCCAAGACTTTTTATAATAGATGAAACAATCTCACTTTCTATTTTGTCCGACAGGTCGTATACATCTTTATAATAAACATAGAATGTAGATTTATTTATCTGTGCCTTTTCGCAAAGTTCTTTTACTGTGAGTTTTTCCAATGGCTTTCTTGAGCGTATGCATATAAATGCATTGTAAATACTTCTTCTTGTCTTTTCTGTTCTTATATCCATAACAATACACATCCTATATATAAATACAAATAATGATAATATCCGACTATTTTTTTAAAACGTTGCTTTTCCAACTAATATCTAAAATCAGTGGTTGAAAGCTGATACTTACTATATTATACTATATTTAAAGAAGAAAAACAACTACTGTCTGTTTTATTTTATATTTTATTTATAGAAAAGGAGAATGAGTATATAATGGATTATTATGGTTTCTACACTGGAACAGAATTTGAAGCATATAAATACTTGGGAGCGCATTGCTATGGTGATAAAACAGTTTTTAGAACATTTGCACCGGCTGCTGAAAAAATATCTCTTATAGGAGAATTCAGCAATTGGAATGAGATCCCTATGTACAAAGTAGGTGATGGAAACTTTTGGGAATGCGAAGTTTCCGGTGTAAAGCAATTTGATATGTATAAATACCGCATCTATCAAAGAGGAGGAAGTTTTGTAGACCATTGTGATCCTTATGGGAATTATGCTGAATTAAGACCTGGTACAGCATCTAAGGTATTTGATTCAAAGTATAAATTCAGTGATGAAAAATGGCTTGCATCAAGAGGTGATTTTTATAACAAGCCTATAAATATTTATGAACTCCATTTTGGTTCGTGGAAGACTAAAGAAAACGCTGAAACTGTAGTAGATGGCTGGTATTTATATGAAGAACTGGCAGATGTTTTAATACCATATCTTAAGAAGAATGGTTACAATTATGTTGAGATTATGCCGCTTAATGAATATCCATGTGATGAATCATGGGGCTATCAGGGAACTGGATTTTTCAGTGCTACAGCAAGATATGGTGATCCTGATGGACTTAGGGAATTTATAGATAAGTGTCATAATAATAATATAGGAATCATACTTGATTTTGTGCCGGTACATTTTGCAGTAGATGGATATGCTCTTTGTAATTATGATGGCACAGCTTTGTATGAATACCCAAATTCAGCTGTAGGAAAAAGTGAGTGGGGAAGTTGTAATTTTATGCATTCACGTGGAGAGGTAAGAAGTTTCTTACAGTCAGCAGCATTTTTCTGGCTGAATGAATTTCATATTGATGGACTTAGAATGGATGCTGTAAGCAATCTTATTTACTGGCAAGGCGATCCGAATCGTGGTGTTAATGGTATGACGTGTGATTTTATAAAAAATATGAACTGCGGACTCAAGCAGAGATTGCCGGGTATTATGCTTATTGCAGAAGACTCCAGTGCCTATGATGGAGTTACACGACCTGTATTTGATGGAGGTTTAGGTTTTGACTTTAAATGGGATCTAGGTTGGATGAATGATACTTTGGATTATTTCAGACTTTCTCCTGAAGACAGAAAGAGTGCATATCATAAGCTTACATTCAGCATGATGTACTATTATAATGAGAGATATATTTTGCCGCTTTCGCATGATGAAGTTGTACATGGCAAGGCAACTATTGTTCAAAAGATGAATGGCGATTATGATGTGAAATTTCCACAGGCAAGAGCGTTATATCTTTATATGATGACACATCCTGGAAAGAAGCTTAATTTTATGGGCAATGAAATAGCTCAATTTAGAGAATGGGATGAAAAGCGAGAGCAGGACTGGGATATTTTGAAATATCCTAAGCATGACGCATTTAATAAATACATAAAAGAGATCAACAAAATTTATCTTGAAACACCTGCACTTTATGGTTCGGATTTTTCACGTGATGGATTTTACTGGCTCGATTGTCATAGTGAAGATAAGTGTGTGTATTCATTTATTCGTAGCTGTGATAATAGTTCTGTTTTAGTTGTATTCAACTTTTCAGATAAAACTGTTGAATATAGTTTGAATGTTGGCAATATTAAAAAGCTTACAGAAATTATTTGCAGTGAAGATTCCATCTTTGATGGTTGCGTTGATAGGAAGAAAAAGACAGCGTCTGTTATAGAAGATGGTGTAGCAAAGTTTATATTACCGCCATTTTCCGGGCAGATCTATAATGTGGAATATTAGGATGTTGCTTTCTTATCGGCTTTTTAGTATAACGACTGAATAAACGATCATATATAAGCCATACTATTTTAAATTTTATCATAACAAACGCCATTTGAACAAAGTTTCAGATGGCGTTTTGTATAAGGAGAATTTTTATGGAATCAATATGGCAAAAAGGTATAAAACTCCCCAAATTTCCACAGCTGAAAGGCAATATCAATAAGGACGTTTTAATTATTGGCGGAGGAATTGCAGGAATTCTTACCGCTTACTTTTTGAAACAAAATGGCATTGACTGTATATTAGTAGAAAAGGGCAGGATTTGTCAGGGTACTACGTCACATACAACTGCAAAAATCACATATCAGCATGGACTTGTTTATCATAAGCTGCTCAAAAGCAGTGGTTTGGAAGCAGCACAAAAGTATTTTACAGCAAATCATCTTGCGTTTGAAAAATATAAAGAATTATGTCAAAACATCAATTGTGATTATGAAATAAATGACAATTATGTTTATTCAGTAAGTGATAGAGAAAAGCTTGAAGCCGAGATCTATGCACTTGGAAAGATTGGATACAAGGCAGAACTTTGTGAAGATATTCCACTTCCATTATCTAATGTTGGAGCAGTAAGGTTTTCATCTCAAGCACAGTTTCACCCGTTGAAATTTATCGCAGCCATTGCAAAGGAACTTCCTATTTATGAAAATACATTTGTGAAAGAGATGTGCGGCAATAAAGCTATAACAGACTTTGGATGTATAACAGCAAAAACAGTTATCGTGACAACTCATTTCCCATTTATCAATAAGCATGGCAGTTATTTCCTCAAGTTGTATCAGCATCGTTCCTATGTTCTTGCCCTAGAAAATGCACAGAATGTTTGCGGAATGTATGTGGATGAAAGTAAAACTGGATATTCATTTCGAAATTTTAAGAATTATCTTTTGTTGGGAGGAGGTGCTCATCGTACAGGTAAAAATGGCGGCAACTGGTTTGAACTTCGTCAATTTGCAAGTATTCATTATCCGAATGCACAAGAGTATTGCCATTGGGCAGCACAGGATTGCATGAGTCTTGATGACATTCCATATATTGGGCATTACTCCGGTAAAACATCACAGCTTTTTACAGCCACTGGTTTTAATAAATGGGGGATGACAGGAGCCATGGTTTCTGCACAACTTTTATGTGATATGATTCAAGGAAAAGAAAATGATTTTGCAGATGTTTTTAGTCCAGCAAGAAGTATACTCAGACCTCAGCTTTTTGTCAATAGTTTTGAAGCAGTAACTAATTTGCTTACGTTTACCAAAAAACGATGCCCTCATTTAGGATGTGCATTGAAATGGAATGAATCCGAACATTCATGGGACTGTGCGTGTCACGGTTCACGTTTCGATGAAAACGGCAGAGTACTTGATAATCCGGCAAATGGCAATTGAAATTTATCTATGAATACAAGTTCTAAAATGTAAAGACAGATTAAAAAGGTCCTATCTGTCAGGAGTATACTATTGAATAATTAAAATCGCCTTTATTGCTTATTGACAAATAGTTGTATAAATGTTATAATATGTTTATGATTTTTATTATAAGAGGACAATAAATGTGAAACTTTCAAATAAACAAAAATTGATCATAGCAAAATCTGGTACGGAAAATAATAAATGGCTTCCGCTTTGGATTCATGCACAAGATACAGCAAAAACAATTTCATTTTTGCTGCACTCACGATATGAATTTCTTTCACAGCAGTGTGAAATGTCATTTGAACAATTTAATAAAACAGCAATATTACTTGCATATCTTCACGATATTGGAAAAATCACACCTCTTTTTCAATCGAAAATTTTAGAGGTGCTTTTTGAACGCCGAAATTTGTTTGAACATTATGGTATAAATAATATTAGTGAGAATTTTATTGATAAACAGAAATCTCATCATTCTAAATGTGGTGAGTCTATATTGCTCAGTTTAGGATTTCCAAAAGATTTTTCGTCTATAGTTGGTGCACATCATGGAATGCCGTCTGATAATGTAAAGCATCATATTGAAGATTATCCTGAACATTTTTTTGGCAACCCTATAGATATAGAACTTTGGAATGGATTATATAGTGAATGGGTAGATTTTTCACTCGAAAGTTCTGGTATTTCTGAAATTTCAGAAATACCAAAGCTTAGTAAGAAAGCACTTGTATTGCTTTCTGGACTTTTAATAACAGCCGACTGGTTGGCAAGTGACCAGAGTTTATTCAGTTTGATTGATGAAGATGTGCTTTTATCAGAAGATGAGTATCCAATAGGTCGATTTGAAAATGCCATAAACAAAATTGGGCTTCCCGATGTTTGGGAGCCATTTAATCAACGTTTATCAGATGAGGATTTCATAGATCGTTTTGGTTTTTCAATGAATGAGATCCAGAAGGCAGTTGTTGAAGTAGCAGAGAATTGTGATGAACCTGGACTTTTTATTTTAGAAGCACCCATGGGTATTGGCAAGACTGAAGCGGCTCTTGCAATATCAGAAATCCTTGCAGCAAGATGTGATAAAACAGGTCTTTTCTTTGGACTTCCAACACAGGCAACTGCTAATGGTATTTTTGAACGTATTGAAAAATGGGCAAAGCTGCAATCAAGCGAAACATTTTGCAGTATAAATTTAGCACATGGCAGCGCAGATTTTCAGCCTGATTTTGCAAGCTTAAAATTTGACAATTCTATGCAGGCGAATTTTGATGGCGATGGCGGACTTTTGGTGCATTCATTTTTTAGCGGCGGAAAGAAGTCACTTATGGCAGATTTTGTAATCGGCACAGTGGATAGACTTTTGATGTCTGCACTTAAGAAAAAGCACGTTATGCTTTTGCATTTAGGATTATCACAAAAGGTTGTAATTGTTGACGAGTGTCATGCTTATGATGCTTACATGAATAAATATCTTGATACTGCATTGGCATGGCTGCACGAATATAATGTACCTGTAATTTTGCTTTCAGCGACTCTTCCGTCTGACAGAAAAGGGTCACTTGTAAGAGCTTATTTGAATAATAGATCATGTGAGATAAATATTGAAAATGCATCTTATCCAAGACTTACATATACAAATGGTCTGGAAGCAAAGGCGATCTCACTTCCGTATGAATCAATGAGTACTGATGTTGAGATAGTAAAATGCGGAGATGAAATAGTTCGAGATGAGATTGCACGTGCAGTGAAATCTGGAGCGTGTGTTGGGATAATCTGCAATACAGTTTTACGAGCACAGTATTTTGCTGAAATTGCAAGTGAAAACAGCTTAGCTAATGTAATACTTTATCATGCACAATTTATCACTCCGGATAGAATTGAAAAAGAAGAGGAAATAAAAAGTTCAGTGGGAAAGAAGTCTTCAGCTAAAATACGCAGCGGAACAATAGTTGTAGGCACACAGGTTCTTGAACAGTCGCTTGATATTGATTTTGATATTTTAATAACAGACCTTTGTCCAATGGATCTTTTGCTTCAAAGAATCGGACGGCTTCATCGTCATATGCGTGTTGACAGACCGGACGGCTATAAAGCAGCAAAGTGCATAGTTTTGGGTACTGATGAGCTTGAAAAAGCATCTGAAAATATTTATGCAAAATGGCTGCTTATGCAAACTAATAAACTTCTGCCGGAAAAGGTAACCATTCCTGATGATATAGATTCACTTGTTTGCAAAACATATGAAAAAGTCGAACCGGAAAATGCAGAAG
Organism: uncultured Ruminococcus sp.; assembly: GCA_937907215.1. Classification (GTDB taxonomy): domain Bacteria; phylum Bacillota; class Clostridia; order Oscillospirales; family Ruminococcaceae; genus Ruminococcus_C. Next base: position 9,421 of record CALESG010000025.1, on the reverse strand, counting down.
AAACAGAAGCACTTCATGAATACGAATTTTTGACCAATGAAAAAAAGCAGAAGGCATCAGCATTTGTGTTGTCGCTCCCTAAAGAAAGCCGCCGTGGAAATGATCTTCATAGATGGTTGGATAACAGTGTTTGCGATAATGACAACAATGCAAGGGCAGCTGTTCGTGATGGAATTTCATCTATTGATGTTATAGTTCTGGTTAAGAATTCTGACGGCACTATGCAGCTTTTGCCATGGCATTCAAGCGGTGAAAAGTTCTTTGAAAATGTTTGTCCGAATATGGCTGACTGCATAAAGATAGGACAGCAAAAAATAAGGCTTCCATCAAGATTTTGTAAGTTTTTCAATTATGAACATACAATAAAAAAACTTGAAGAAATGGATAAGAATTTAACCGGATTTCAGAAATCACATATTTTAAAAGGTGAACTTGTATTGTTGCTTGATGAAAATTTAACTGCAAGCTTATGTGGATTTAAATTAAAATATTCGCAGGAAAATGGACTTGAATATGAAAAGGAGGAGTAGGTTTGAATGATAAAGAGTTTAATTTGATTGATGAGTCATGGATTCGTGTTATAAATGATGAATGCAGAGTTGATGAAATTTCACTTGCAGAATTATTTAAAAATGCACATAAGTATAAGGATTTGTGCGGAGAGATTCCCACACAAGATTTTGCATTGTTCAGATTTCTGTTGGCAATTTTACATACAGTGATCTCAAGGTTTGATATTAACGGAGAGCCATTGCCGCTTAAGGATAATGAAGATGCTCTTGACAGATGGGAAGAATTCTGGCATGCAGGGAGATTTCCTGATGAAGTGATTTCCGATTATCTTGAATCATATCGTGAGAGTTTTTATTTATTTCACCCGGAACGACCGTTTTATCAGTGTGAACATGCTAAAGTAGGAACGGAATATTCTACCGCAAAACTATATGGTGATTTATCAGAGAGTAATAATAAGGTACGTATGTTTTCCATGCTCAGCGGCGAAGAAAAAAATTCTATGACATTTTCTGAAGCCGCAAGGTGGCTTATGTACTTAAATGCTTTTGATGGTTGTGTAAAGGCAACATCAGAATTTAGAGCAGCGTTAAAAGCATTAGATAAAAAGCCTCCATCAATAAGTACAGGTTGGCTTGGTCAACTTGGACTGATATGTGTTTTGGGAAATAACTTATTTGAAACATTGATGCTGAATCTTGTTTTAATGTATCAAGAAAAAGACGGTGTTTATCCGAAAGAAAAACCAATATGGGAATTTGAGAAAATACCGGATGGCGAATGTGTTAAAATTGTTTGTCCTGATAATCTGGCACAGCTTTATACTCTTCAATCAAGACGATTATATTTAAAAAAAGAAAATAAAAAGGTTATAGGTTTTTATGGATTGGGCGGAAATTTTTTTGATAAGGAGAATGATTTTATCGAACCTATGACTGTTTGGAGAGCTCCTAAAAAAGATAGTAATATTAGGCTTCCAAATAAACATGATGCTTCCAGACAGTTCTGGAGAGATTTTTCCGCATTGATTATAAGCAACGACCAAAATAGTAGACCGGGAATTATTGAATGGATAGAACTACTTGAAGACATAGATATTCTTGAAAATCCGATTCTGGATTTTAAAATTGCTTCTGTTCAATATGATAGTAATAACTATTCTGTAACAAATATTTTTTCTGATTCATTTCAGTTTCATTCATCATTGATTTCAGAAATGAATTCCATGTGGCAAAATATGGTGTGTGACTGCGTAGAATTTTCTGATGAAATATCAAAGAAGGTTTGGACTCTTGCCAAAAATGTAAATTTAGCTTCAGGCGGTAATGAAGATACTACTTCTAAAAATGCTGCTGATAAAGCAAAGTCAGATTTCTACAGCCGCATAGATTCACCATTTAGAAAGTGGCTTTGTACAATCGATCCTGAAACTGATAATGCTTATGATAAAAAAGTAAAGTGGCGTGAAGAATGCGTTAAAATAGCACTTGAATTTGGAAAAAACATAATAAATAATGTAGAGCCATCGGCTGTATTTGGCAAAAATAAACCTATTAAAAATAAGCCTATTAAAAATAAACCTATTGATAAAGAAGAAAAAAAGATATATTCTGCTGCAAAAGCAATGAATATTTTTGTGGCACAAGTTAAAAGTGCTGAAATCAAATAATATCGGAGGTGGTATAATGAGTAAATATAAAGAAGTAAGAAACTTTGTTTTTGGTCGAATTAAAAATATTTCCGAAAGCCTAGGTTCAGGAAGTACTAAAGCATTGCTTGCACAACTTCGCCGAGGAATCGGCAAACGACCAGGTGAGCTTCCGGAACTTTGGGGAATATTTTTAAAAGAACTTCCAGAGGAGCATATGAACAGAAGTGGTGAACCATCACGTGAAGAATGGGCAATTTATACTGCACTCACTCTCTTTGCTCTGCATCAGCAAGGTCATGATTCTTTGATGCATATCGATGGTGATGAAAATCATCTTGGCTGTGCAGCCGGTATGCTTTCTAGATATAGTGATGATGAAAACGGTCGAATATTATTTAAATTAAGTCTTGCTGCTCAGTCAGACGATATGGAGGAACTTTCATATAGGCTTAGAACATTAGTCAAGATTTTAAGTGACAATGATATTAAGGTGGATTATGTAGATCTTGCAGGAGATCTTTATAATTTCCAATTTGAAGACAGTGCAGATAAAGTCCGTCTAAAATGGGGACAGGACTTTTATCGTGATTTTAAACTTGATGACAATCGAAAGGATGATAATAATGAATAAAAATAATTTATATGTTGACATTCATGTTTTACAGAACGTACCGCCCAGCTGCATAAACCGTGATGATACCGGCAGTCCAAAAACTGCAAAGTATGGCGGTGCAGTAAGAGCAAGAGTTTCTTCACAGGCATGGAAACATGAGATCAGAAAAATGTTTGAGGAAGAGTTTGAAAGTGATAAACTTGGCGTTCGCACAAGAAAAGTTCCTCAAATGATTGCTGAGGAAATACAAAAAATGGATAGCTCAATAAGCAGTGAAAATGCTGATAAGCTTGCTGCGAAAATACTTGACAATATAGGTGTTAAAGAAGGGAAAAAAGGTGATTCTTCAGTTCTTATATTTTTCAGCAGAATACAGGCAAAAGCTCTGGCTGAACTTATTATGAAAGACAGTAAAGATAAGGCTGAATATAAAGCAGCATTGAAAAATTTCCCATCAGTCGACATGGCACTTTTTGGACGAATGGTAGCCTCTGATTCAAGCCTTAACTATGATGCTGCCGCACAGGTTGCTCACGCAATTTCAACTCATGCAATACATAATGAATATGATTATTTTACAGCTGTTGATGATGTTAATAAAGAAGATGAGTCAGGAGCAGGTCATTTGGGAACTATAGAGTTTAATTCTTCTACTCTTTATAGATATGCAAATGTAAATGTCCTTGAGCTTGAAAAAAATCTGGGATCATATGCACCTGAAGCTTTAAGAGGTTTTGTCGATGCATTTATAAAATCAATGCCTACAGGAAAACAAAATACTTTTGCAAATCGTACAGTTCCTGATTTTGTGTATATCACAATTAGAAAAGACCAGCCTATAAATTTTGCCGGTGCATTTGAAAAACCAGTTTCAGGTTCAAATGGTTATCTGGAAGAATCTGAAAAGAGATTTATGGAATATGCTCAAAAGGTTTATAAAAATTACGCCTGCGAGCCGGAAGTAGTATTGACGTTTGGAGAGAAGAATATTGAAGAAATACTTGAAGAATTGAAATGTGCTATAGAGGAGCAATTGTCCGAAAGTGAGGTAGAATAATATGTCGACCTTGCTTTTAAGGCTTGCCGCTCCGCTTCAGTCTTGGGGAATAAATTCTAAGTTTGAATATAGATTTACTGAAAAAATGCCGACTAAAAGTGCGGTTGTTGGTATGCTGGCGGCAGCACTTGGGCTTGGAAGAGATGCCGATCTATCAAAATTGAATGCACTTAAATTCGGCGTAAGAGCCGACCGTGAGGGCGAGGAGATAACTGATTTTCATATGGCTCATGAAAGAGATTTTTGGAAAAAGCATGATGCGAAGTATACTCATTTAACTTATCGTCATTATCTTTCCGATGCTGTTTTTCTGGCTGGATTTGAGGGCGATGATACATTTTTAAGAGAAATAGAGCATGCAATTAAAAATCCGAAGTATCCTTTGTTTTTGGGCAGGCGTTCTTGCCCGCCGACTTTGCCGATAGTGATTAAGATCAGCAGTTCGCAGCTTGAACAGGCACTTCGTGAAGAACCACCTATTTGTGAAAACAGCAATAGAATGCTGCGTGTACAAATTGAAACAGATGGATCAGGTTACAAAATTATGCAGGATGTTCCGTTGTCATTTAATCCGAAGAAGAGGATATATGGATATAGAAAAGTAAATGAATTTTTCGTTGACTTTGGTGATGACAAAAATGAAATTGAAACTGAACATGATGCAATGTCGGAGTTGAGGTGAAATATAAATGTATTTATCACGTGTTGAACTTAATATATCAAGCAGAGAAACCATGCGTGCGATTGTATTGCCAAAAATTTTTCATGGTGCGATCGAACATTCATTTGATGACGACAGAATGCGTAAGCTCTGGAGAATTGATAATTTAAACGGAAAAAAATATATTTTGATACTTAGCGAAGGCACTCCAAATTTAGAGCAATTTGCAGCAAAATTCGGATTTGAAGGAAAATATGAAACAAAAGATTACTCAATGCTTTTAAATAAAATTTCAGATGGCGGAATTTGGCGTTTCAAACTGACAGCAAATCCTGTTATTAAGTCAAATGGCAAAGTCATGGCTCATATCACATCACATTATCAGAAAAAGTGGCTTTTGGATCGTGCGGAGAGCAGAGGATTTTCATTGAATGATGATGATTTTCAAACAGTAAATTCTAAGTGGTATGATTTTTATAAAAAATCTGGTTCTGGAAGCTGTCGTATAAGAATGATGTCAGTAACTTTTGAAGGTGTTTTAAAAGTAACAGATGCTGAAAAGTTTAAAGAAACTCTTTGCTGTGGAATCGGTCGTGAAAAGGCATATGGTCAAGGACTTATTACAGTTGTCGGAGCAAGAAAATGATTAACAACGCAGGTATGATCAAACCTGAACTCAAAGAATTATTGCAAGTCAGTGATAGAATGACATTTATTTATCTTGAGCATTGCGTAATAAACCGTGAAGACAGTGCAGTTAAAGTTACAGATTTAGACGGAGATATTTATATTCCTGCTGCTGCGATAACGACACTTTTATTAGGTCCGGGTTGTAAAATAACTCATCGTGCAATGGAACTTGCAGGTGATTGTGGAATAGGAATCATTTGGGTTGGTGAACGTGGAGTTAGATATTATGCTCACGGTCGTTCTCTTAATTCGCATACACGGCTTTTGCTTAAGCAAGCTGAACTTGTGACGAATACCCGTAAGCATTTGAATGTTGTTAGAAAAATGTATCAGATGCGTTTTCCCAATGAAGATGTAAGCAGTTTGACTCTTCAGCAGCTTCGTGGCAGGGAAGGAAGCAGAGTAAGAAATATTTATAAAGAACAATCAAAAAAGTGGGGAATCGAGTGGAAAGGAAGAGAATATGATCCTGATGATTTTATGTCAGGTACACCTGTTAATCAGGCACTTTCAGCCGGTAATGTTTGTTTATATGGTCTGGCACATTCAGTGATCTGTGCCTTGGGCTGTTCCGCAGGACTTGGATTTGTTCATGTTGGTCATGAATGTTCATTTGCATATGATATTGCTGATTTATATAAAGCAAAAACGACCATTCCAATTGCATTTGAAATGGCGGCTAAGATTAAATATGAACATAACGACAAAGTGCCATCGGATTTTTCGGGTATGATAAGGCGAAGGCTGCGTGATGAAATTGTAAAACTTAAACTGCTTGAGCAGATGGTACATGATATAAAGTATTTGCTTTCTGACGATGATTCTGACGATGAAGAAAAGCAGCAGGAAATATATCTCTGGGATAATATAAAGGGTAAAGTTGAAAATGCCAAACAGTATCATGAGAAAAGCATGGACGGTGATTTTTAATGATTGTAATAACTGTTACTAATTGCCCTCCCAAACTGCGTGGTGATCTGACTAAGTGGCTGTGTGAAATAGATGTTGGTGTGTATGTTGGACAGGTAAATGCCAGAGTGCGTGAAGAATTATGGAGCAGAGTTTGCGAAAATATTCAAAACGGACGTGCAGCCATGGTTTATAATTATGCGAATGAACAGCATCTTGAATTTCGTACACATAATACAGAGTGGAGAATTCGTGATTTTGATGGCATTAAATTGATGATGCATCCTAAAGCACCTGAATTAACAGCTGATGAAGTTGATGTTTTGCCTGAAGGATTTAGTAAAGCGTCAAAACGTCTTATTGCAGATAAGGCAAAAAAATCAAAAGCAAATAAAAATAGAGAATGGGTATTTTTAGATATTGAAACGACCGGTTTGGATTCAAAGAATGATGATATTATTGAGATAGCAGCAATTAAAGCAAATAATACAGAGATCAAATCCAAGTGGAGTGTTTTTATAAAAAAAGATAAGCCTATTCCGAAAAATATAACAGAACTTACGGGTATAACTGATGAAATGTTAAGTGACGGAATAAAAATGAGCGATGCATTATCAGAGCTAAGCAAAATAATAGAAAGAAATATGGTGGTATGTTATAACAAGAGATTTGATATAGTTTTTTTAGAGCGTGAGTACAAAAAATATGGCATTGAAAGTCCATTTAGTAAAATAACTGACGCATTAGTATTGGCACGAAAAAGGATTATGGATATAGATAATTATAAGTTAAGTTGTCTAGCGGATTATTTTAAAATTTCATATAAAGAACAGCATCGGGCAATGTCAGATTGTGAGGTATTGTACAGGGTGTTTTTGAAACTGAATGAAATATGAGAAAGTCAGTTGCAAAAATGCCCTAATTACGGGATCTTTTTAGTGTTTTCCCCACACAAGTGGGGATGATCCTTTTCTTTCTGGATCTCTTGCGCTTCAGTGTAAGTTTTCCCCACACAAGTGGGGATGATCCTTCATGCTAACCTCCTAAAACGGCAATTTTGTTGTTTTCCCCACACAAGTGGGGATGATCCGTTCATCTGTCACACATCTCCTCACGCAGTTCGTTTTCCCCACACAAGTGGGGATGATCCTTTTCCTCCGGTTCGATTATGTGGATTCTTACGGTTTTCCCCACACAAGTGGGGATGATCCTTACCGCTACAATTCCGGCAATCACAGCTCCTAGTTTTCCCCACACAAGTGGGGATGATCCCTCCAATTTTACTTCTTCAAATGCTTCATGTGCGTTTTCCCCACACAAGTGGGGATGATCCTGTACGGCTACACGGTCAAAGAACTGCGTGAGGGTTTTCCCCACACAAGTGGGGATGATCCTGAATGCGGAAAAATTGCAATAGAGGGCAAATCGTTTTCCCCACACAAGTGGGGATGATCCTAACTATTTGGTGCAGTAAAAAGAGCTGCAAAAGTTTTCCCCACACAAGTGGGGATGATCCTTACCATATTTATGCTTATGCAAACTCAGAAGAGTTTTCCCCACACAAGTGGGGATGATCCTGCTTACGGTGAGAAGCAGATGCAGGAAAACGGGTTTTCCCCACACAAGTGGGGATGATCCCCCATTTTAGCACCACAATTGGAGCAATAATTGGTTTTCCCCACACAAGTGGGGATGATCCTATCAATGAATTTGATAGAAGTACAAGCAAATTGTTTTCCCCACACAAGTGGGGATGATCCCTATGACCTTTTTCATAAACTTTTCTTTATCCGGTTTTCCCCACACAAGTGGGGATGATCCTAACTGTCGGACTTTTTTATAAAAAAAATACGCGTTTTCCCCACACAAGTGGGGATGATCCTCCGCACGCCAATTGCGCAGCAGCGGAGCTGCGGTTTTCCCCACACAAGTGGGGATGATCCTGGGAGTGGTGGTACAAATCTGTACCAGTGGTGGTTTTCCCCACACAAGTGGGGATGATCCTCAGCAATGCGTATAAGCTAGTCATTGGATTTGGTTTTCCCCACACAAGTGGGGATGATCCTCACAAATCATAAGGATTTGCCAAAGCGTTTGGGTTTTCCCCACACAAGTGGGGATGATCCTGCGCTCATCACCCTGAACAAGCATGCCTGTCGGTTTTCCCCACACAAGTGGGGATGATCCTCCTTTTGACTTTCTTAGTGACTTTAAAATATCGTTTTCCCCACACAAGTGGGGATGATCCTGTTTCGGGAGGACTAAAAGAACTTTCATCTGCGTTTTCCCCACACAAGTGGGGATGATCCTAGAAGTTGACATACTGATGCAAATATGATATAGTTTTCCCCACACAAGTGGGGATGATCCTTTGAGCCGGTACAGTATATCATTGATGAAAAGGTTTTCCCCACACAAGTGGGGATGATCCTAGCCTATCAAAGGAAGAATACGACTTGCTTATGTTTTCCCCACACAAGTGGGGATGATCCGTGCGATCACACCTTGTGCGGTCTGGTCTGCATGTTTTCCCCACACAAGTGGGGATGATCCTTTTATGTGTATCGCATTCAAAATGCCATATAAGTTTTCCCCACACAAGTGGGGATGATCCTAGTCGGAAGAGGTGCAGGGAAAAATGGATTTCGTTTTCCCCACACAAGTGGGGATGATCCTTCTATTGCAAAAAAGTGTCTGAATGAATGCGGGTTTTCCCCACACAAGTGGGGATGATCCTAGGAAGATACGATTTATTGTGGTTTTTATGTAGTTTTCCCCACACAAGTGGGGATGATCCTAGTACGATTTCCTGATGATGTTTTTGGAGTCCGTTTTCCCCACACAAGTGGGGATGATCCCAGGTGAGGTGCTATGAGAACTGACTGGATAGAGTTTTCCCCACACAAGTGGGGATGATCCTATATGTATCGATCGAATTTGCAGACATCTCTTGTTTTCCCCACACAAGTGGGGATGATCCATACAGTTCAAGCAATCCATGTCACACACTTTCGTTTTCCCCACACAAGTGGGGATGATCCTTTCAGAAGCACTAAGAGTAACAAAAAAAGACGGTTTTCCCCACACAAGTGGGGATGATCCTTTTATAAGGCTTCAGAAGAAGAAAGAGCATCAGTTTTCCCCACACAAGTGGGGATGATCCCGTCCAATGTTATATCGCAATTTTTATGTCCCAGTTTTCCCCACACAAGTGGGGATGATCCTATGATAAGGATTATGCTTACAGGAAACACATGGTTTTCCCCACACAAGTGCATATGCGTACACTTAAGTAGCAAGAGAAAAAGCGATCAGTTTAGAGGTACG
>CALESG010000024.1 GCA_937907215.1 uncultured Ruminococcus sp. | reverse complement strand
TTAAACGAATACGCCACGATTGAGCCTGGTGAGTTGTTTATCTTTGCAGCAGAAGCGAAGCAAGGAAAATCAATGATGCTTCTTAATTGTGCAGTCGATCTGATGAAGAAAGACTTAGCAGTATTGTATCTGGATAGTGAGCTTAACACAAGAATGTTTACAGCGAGAATTCTGGCTCATATTGCGAAAGTAGAGTACAAGAGACTTACATCTGGAAGCTACAGCGCAGAAGAAGCGCAGAGAATTGACGAGGCGAGAAAATGGCTGAAGACCAGAAAGTTCACTCATTTGTATATCCCAATGTTTGACCAGCAAACAATTTTCACAGCAGTAAAGAGAGTCCAACACACAATGGGGCTTGACGTACTGATTGTTGATTACTTCAAAGGGTCTGGTGATGGAGACGCATTTGATTCATATCAGGAACTGGGAAGATTTGTAGATATGGTTAAGAACAAAATTTGTGGAGATATGGGGATTTGTGGAATAGGAGCCGCACAAGCAACAACAACGGGTAAGGTTGCAGATTCAGCTAAGATTGGACGTAATGCAAGTACGATTGCAATCATCCAGGACAAGACGGCAGAAGAAGTAGAAGCCGATGGAGCTGAGTGTGGAAATAAGAAGCTGAGGGTTATCCTTAATCGTAACGGTATGCAGCACGCATCCGGAGAATACATAGATTTGCAGTTTAATGGAAACTTGATTTCCTATGAACAAGCGAAACAACACATACCGAGCACCCCTTATTAAACTATCAAGCTAATAAAATAATTTACATGAAAGGAGACGACGGTGTGGACTTAGAAGAACTGATTGATTCGATAGATATCGTGGAATACATATCACAATTTGTAGAACTTGAGGAAAAGAACGGAGAATACTGGGGGCTTAGCCCGTTCTCCGATGAGAAAACACCGTCGTTTTCAGTCCGCAGGGAGAACAATACTTTTTATTGTTTCTCCAGCGGTATTGGAGGAAACGTCTTTACATTCACAAAGTTCTACTATCAATGCGATGCAAACAAAGCAGTAGATATTTTAAAGAAATATGCAGGGTGCGACGGAACAGAGTTTATTCCAAGAAGAAGAATGGCGGCTACGATGGCTTGCAGGAAGTATATGAAAAAGCAAGTACGCCATAAGGAATCAAAAACGAAGCGATTTCCAGACGACTGCATGAGCAAGTATGAAAAGAGAGATGACAAGTTGGCGGTATGGGAAGCAGAGGGCATCTCCAGAGAGGCACTCAATACATTTCAAGTGTACTATGACAGCTTCTCTAACCGGCTTGTATATCCGATACGAGATATTGAAGGAAATATTGTGAATATTGGTGGCAGAATCCTTGATCCTGAATGGAAAGAAAAAGGAATGAGAAAGTACACATATCTTTCTGGATGGGGAGAGATGAGCGTGATTTACGGACTGTTCGAGAATATGGAAGAGATTCTAAAGAAGAAAGAAATCATTATTTTTGAAGGATGTAAATCGGTGCTGCTGGCAAGGTCATGGGGAATACGAAACACCGGAGCACTTCTTACGTCTCACTTGAATCCGGCTCAAATGAAGCTGCTCGCAAAGCTCGGTGTAAGAGTCGTGTTTGCATTAGACAAGGAAGTAAATATTAAAAAAGACCATAACATCAATAAGTTGAAACAGTATGTGAACGTTGAATATGTGTGGGATAAAGACAATTTGTTAGAAGAAAAAGATGCACCAGTAGATAAGGGGGTTGAAACATTTGATAAGGTTTACGAATATCGGCGCCGATTCAGATAGTTACGGCTTTGATAGTCGTGGAAGAATGGCTCGTGTAGCCGGTACAGACAGACGTTGGAGTAGCGGAAGCAGTACAATGTCAAGATCAGTCTCTGACAGAATAGACGCAACAATTTATGGGTTTAGATATTGCGGAGATGACAGACAGAGGAGAGCTGCTGAAAATATGACGAAAGATTCATATGATATAGCAGAAATCGTAGAGATTCTCAATGAATTCAAGGTGGATATGAAACTTCCAGGAGGGTCTCCACGACCGCTTGTAAGTATTCTATTAGATGTCGTAAGGATGTATACGCAAATACACGATCCGGCGACAGGCAGTAAGCTGCTTACATTATCGGAAAGTATAAATCAGGTTATCACTAGATGTGTGGAAAATGGTATGAACCAGAGAGAAATCACATCAGAGATTTTGTGCGATCCAGAAGTCGATGATGTTCAACTGGATGATTTCCTCCATGAATTTGCAATAAAGGAGGGATAGGCAGAGTGGATAAAGATTATTATGAAATGTATCACTGTCATACAGAGTTAAGCCTCCTCGACAGTTGTACAAAGTATCAAGAATATGTGGACTTAGCAGTAAAAAATGGTCAGAAAGTCCTGTCAATATCAGAGCATGGAAAACCGATGAACTGGACAGAGAAGTGGGCGGCTTGTAAGAAAGTAGGGCTTAGATACATACATTCAGTAGAGATATACCTGACAGAGCAGTTGGAACCAAAAGTCAGAGATAATTACCATACAGTGCTTATGGCTCGAAATATGGCTGGACTGTTAGAACTCAATGCTTTAATTACAAAATCATGTGATAAACAGCATTCGTACTATACGAACAGAATTTCTTTTGATGAGTTCTTAAACATCTCAGACAACATTATTTCAACCAGTGCTTGTCTAGCATCTCCTCTAAATAAGTTGCCGCCAGATCATCCACGATATATGGAGCTGGCTCGTAAGTATGATTTCTTAGAGGTGCAGGCTCATAACCATCCAGAGCAGATTGCTTTCAATAAGCGACTTCTGGAATTATCAAAGGAGATCGGTACACCACTGATTGCAGGAACAGATACTCACAGCTCTACTCCATACAAGGCAGAATGCAGAGCGGCATTAATATCCGCAAAAGGCAAGTCTTATGGCGACGAGGATGCGTTTGACCTGACATACAAGACATATGATGAGCTTGTAGAGATGTTTAGAATACAGGGGGCGTTACCGGAAGATGAGTATATGCAGGCAATCAGAAATACTCATCAATTATACGATCTCACAGAAGATATTGAGCTTGATACAGCAATTAAGTACCCGATCTTATATGGTTCACGGGAAGCAGACTCAGAGAAGTTCACTGAAACCGTATACACAAAACTTGAAGAAAAACTTGAATCCGGCGTAATACCTAGAAGCCAGGAAAAGGCATTTAGAGATGCGATTGAAGAGGAACTTCGAGTATTCAGAAAGCTGAAAATGGATGGCTTCATGCTGTCAATGTCAGAACTGATTTCATGGTGTAAAGAGCATGGTATGGCGATTGGAACAGCCAGAGGATCTGTAGGCGGTTCACGAGTAGCTTATGTAACAGATGTCATTGATTTGAATCCGGAAACATGGCACACAGTATTCTCACGATTCTGCAATGAAGATAGAGAGGAAATCGGTGATATTGATATAGACTGCGTTGAGTCTGATAGACCAGCAATATTCCAATACATCATTAAGCGATTTGGTGCGGATAAGACAGCACGAGTTGCATCTTTCGGAACCCTGCAGGAGAAAGGTGTTATTGATGAAGTTGGCAGATACCTCGCTAAGAAGTGGAATAAGGAACATGGTGTAGATAGTGGAGCATCACCAAAGGAAAATCCATGGACACTTCCTAAGATTGTAAAAATCAAAGAGGAGTATTCGGCTAATCCAGAAAAGGCTAAGAGTAAGTATAAGGAACTGTTTTATTACTTTGACGGGTTACTCGACACGAAGATATCACAGTCGGTACATCCGGCAGGCATGGTAATCAGCCCGATAACTCTGGATGACAATTTTGGTATCTTTGAGAAAGACGGAGAAACCTGCCTGATGCTTGATATGGAGAATATCCATGACTACACTGGTCTTGCTAAATATGACTTCCTTATTCTGAAAACAGTACAGGTAATCAGAGACACATGTCGATATCTGAATAGACCATATCCGAAGACACATGAAATTGATTGGGACGACCAGGATGTATGGGCTGATATGATTAAGAATCCATCTGGTATATTCCAGTTTGAGGGTGCATTCGCATTTGAGAGTTTAAAGAAATTTACTCCAAAGAGTATTTTCGATATGTCAATCGTTACAGCATGTATCAGACCGTCAGGAGCTTCTTATAGAGATGCATTGCTCGCCCGAAAACCACATAGTAATCCATCAGAGATTATTGATGAGCTTCTGAAAGACAACCTCGGTTATCTGATCTATCAGGAGGATACAATCAAGTTCCTGCAACAGATTTGTGGACTATCCGGTAGTGAATCTGACAACATCAGACGAGCTATTGGTAGAAAACAGAAAGACAGACTTGATGCAGCTATGCCATCTATATTAGAGGGATACTGTGAAAAGTCACCTCAACCCAGAGAAATTGCTGAAACAGAAGCAAAAGAGTTCCTTCAGATTATCGAAGATAGTGCTTCTTATCAGTTTGGCTACAATCATTCAATAGCATATTGCTTACTCGGTTATCTCTGTGCTTATTACAGATACTACCATCCGCTTGAGTTTATCACATCATTCTTGAACAATGCGGCAAATGAGGATGATATCCGAAATGGTACAGCATATGCTCATAAGATTGGCATCCAGGTAACAATGCCTAAATGGGGATTATCAAAAAGTGAATACTTCTTCGATAGTGAAAAGCGTGTGATTGCGAAAGGACTTAGTTCTATTAAATATATGAGTGCTGGTCTCGCAGAAGAAATGTTCGAGATAGCCCACAAGAAAAAGTACAACAAGTTTATGGATGTGTTATATGACCTCAACAATAATTCATCGCTCAAGACAAATCAGCTGGATATTTTGATTAAGATTGATTTCTTCTCAGAATTTGGAAACCAGAGAGAACTTTTGAAAATCACAGAACTGTTCTACGACATGTTCAAAAAAGGACAGGCTAAACAGATTAGAAAAGACCGGGTTGATGGAACTCCACTTGAAAAGATTGTCCAGAAATATGCGGTTGGAGTGACGAAGAGTGGTGGTGTCGCAAAGAGCTATACGCTGTTAGATGTAATGTCGATTATGCATGAAGCAGAAGATGCCGTAAAGGATTTACATATGAATGACCTTAGTATTGTAGCTAAGGTAAGAAACTTTGCAGATGTTATGGGATATGTCGGTTATGTATCCGGAAGAGAGGAAGACCGCAAGAAATTGTATGTATCTGATGTATACGAGCTGGTTCGTCGGAAAGATAATAAACAGTTCGGATATTCGATCATAACAAAATCCATTGGTAGTGGTGTTGAGAGCAGATTTACAGTAGTAAACAGTGTATACAACGAAGACCCTATCAAGAAAGGTGACATCATTTATTGCAAAGGATGGGAAAGAAACGGTCAATATTTCAGACTGACAAGGTTTGAAAAAGTGCTTTATTAGGAGGGCAAAATGGAAATATTAACAGATGTCACGCTTAGCAAATTGCTTGCTAATTGTGAGAAATACGAGAATTATGTTGCTGCCATATTATTTTCGAGTAAGGCAAGAGAAACAGAATTCCTGAATGAAATCAAGACTATCGGAAATGAATGGAATGTGAATGTAAGACTCGGAAGAATGAAATGTAAAAAGACAAACAGTCATATCTACACATTTACAATCGCTAAGAATTTTGAGGATAGAATCCGTGGAATGGAGTTCAACAGTATGTTACTGGATGGCGATAAAGGGGCGGATGAAGTGGTTGCATACATATATGGTCAGTCATTAGTTAAGTATATGAGTACGCAGAACGTGGAAGAAATGATCGATAAGGGATCGGCAGATAAAGCACTGACGAATTTCCTGGATGAGTTTACAATCACAACACAGAGCTAGGAGGTAGACAAATGCTTTTATGGATGATGCTTGTAGCTGCTGAGTTGACCGGATATCATTGCTTTGACGCAAATGGGTGGTTATTCGTCACTCTGGCGTGTTGGTTATGGCACTATATTATGTCAGACTAAACTTATTTATATCATATGTTATAAACAAGTTTGGATATAAAACTACTATTTTATATACGAAATTGAGGTGTTTGTAATGGCAAAAAAAGTATATTGCAACAAATGTGGAAAAGAAATGGACTTCTGGGACAGACAGGAAGAATTTTCAATCCACACACATTGCGGTTATGGTACGAAATTTGATGGGTCTGAACTAGAACTCGATTTATGCTGTGACTGCATGGAAGAGCTGGCGGATAGTTGTAAGATACATCCGGTAGCTGATAAAGAAAAATAATTATACATAATCAAGCTAATAAAATAATTTACAAGGAGTAAGAGATGAAAGTAGAAATTTTAAAACATCCAACAGATGATGACTGGCGGTTATGTCAGACCTGTACTCTTGTGACGGTTAGCAAGAAACCAGCGAAACCGCCAACAGAAGCGTGGAAAGTGAGATTGCTTAAAGCTAATCACTCTCCAATAAGAACATTAGAGTTCTGCTTCAGACTGACAGATAT
>CALESG010000023.1 GCA_937907215.1 uncultured Ruminococcus sp. | reverse complement strand
CAAGATTTTCAATTCCCTCAATTCTGTCAAAATTTCCTGCTCTTACTTTTGTGCGATTTAGTTTAGAAGTAAGATATTTATAAATTATTTCATTGACAAGTGTTGACTTTCCTGAACCCGAAACACCTGTTACACAAGTGAAAGTCCCTAAAGGCAATTTAATATCAATATTCTTAAGGTTATGCTCCTTTGCACCTTTTACTGTAAGAAATTTACCATTTCCTTTTCGCCTGTTCTCCGGCAAAGGTATCTCTTTTTTTCCACTTAGATACTTACCAGTAATAGAATTCTCACATTTTAGCAATCCTTCAACATTTCCTGAATAGATCACCTCTCCGCCATGTATTCCTGCACCGGGTCCAATATCAACAACATAATCAGCTGCTCTTATTGTATCATCATCATGTTCAACTACAATAAGCGTATTTCCAATGTCACGCAAATGTTCAAGCGTTGCAATAAGCTTATCATTATCACGCTGATGAAGTCCTATGCTTGGTTCATCAAGAATATAAAGAACTCCCATAAGATATGAACCTATCTGAGTTGCTAAACGAATACGCTGACTTTCACCGCCCGAAAGCGTTCCGGCTGCTCTGGAAAGTGTTAGATATTCAAGTCCGACATTTTTAAGAAATCCAAGGCGTTCTTTTATCTCCTTTATTATACGTGCACCTATAAGTTCATCTTGCTTTGATAATGACAGCTCATTAAAAAAGTCAACGCATTCAGATACTGATTTTTCTGTAAGGTCAATAATATTTATTCCGCCAACGGTTACTCCAAGAATCTCTTTTTTAAGTCGCTTACCTTTGCATACAGGACAATTTACATTGCTCATACAAGCTTCGATCTCTTCTTTTGCCCATTCTGCACCTTCTTTATAACGGCGTTCAAGGTTTGGAATTATACCTTCAAATGTTCCACGATAGCCCATAGTACGACCGCCTGCTTGAATGCGATGCAGAAAAAGCTCCTCTGTTGTACCATAAAGAAAAGGCTTTAATGACTTTTTAGGCAGCTTTTTTACAGGCGTATCAAGTGAAATATCATACTTTGCACTAATAGCATTATAGTACATCATTGCAATTGATTTATCATCAAGCGTATTCCAGCCCGGAGCTTTTATAGCACCTTCACGAATACTAAGATCAGGGTTTGGAATTATAAGTTCCGGATCAACTTTCATAAATACGCCAAGGCCTGTACAATTTTCACAAGCACCAAATGGATTATTAAATGAAAACATTCTTGGTGACAACTCTTCTATAGATATATCATGTTCCGGACATGAGTAGTTTTGTGAAAAAAGCATTTCTTCACCGCCAACTACTTCTACAACAGCAAGACCGCCAGTCAATGAAAATACTGTTTCAAGGCTGTCTGATAATCTTGAACGTATGGAATCCTTTATAACAAGACGATCTACTACTATTTCAATATTGTGCTTTATATTTTTCTGTAATGTTATTTCTTCAGAAAGGTCATAGATATTTCCATCTACTCGAACTCTAACATAACCCGAACGCTTTGCACTCTCAAGTTCTTTTGCATGAGTTCCCTTTCGCCCTCTTACAACAGGTGCAAGCAGCTGAATACGTGTTCCCTCTTCAAGCTGCATTACTTTATCAACTACTTCATCTACTGTTTGCTGATGAATTTCACGTCCGCAAACCGGACAGTGCGGAATACCTATTCGTGCATAAAGCAATCTTAGATAATCATATATTTCTGTTACTGTTCCAACTGTAGAACGAGGATTTTTTGACGTAGTTTTTTGATCGATCGATATAGCAGGAGATAATCCTTCTATACTGTCAACATCAGGCTTTTCCATCTGACCAAGGAACATACGTGCATATGAAGAAAGACTTTCCATATATCGTCTTTGTCCATCGGCAAAAATAGTATCAAAAGCAAGGGAAGATTTACCCGAGCCTGATAATCCTGTCATTACAACAAGCTTATCACGTGGAATCTCTACATTTATATTTTTTAAATTATTTGATCTTGCACCACGTATTATTATTTTATCGTTCATTTCTTTTTCTTCCCTTCCAGTTCTTGAATCTTATCACGCAAATAAGCGGCGTGTTCAAATTCTAAAAGTTTAGCTGCCTCTTTCATCTGAGCTGTAAGCTCTTCTATGAGTTCACGTTTTTCTTTAGCAGACATCTTTGGTTTTGAAGATACACTCTTTTCCACTTCTTCCTTGGAATGTATATCTATAACATCACGAATGTCTTTATGAATAGTCCTAGGAATTATGCCATGAGCTTCATTAAATTCAATTTGTTTTTTGCGTCTGCGTTCTGTTTCGGTTATAGCCCTCTCCATAGAACCGGTCACTTCATCGGCATACATTATAACCTGACCGTGAGCATTTCGTGCAGCACGTCCGATCGTTTGAATCATTGAAGTTTCACTTCTTAAAAATCCCTCTTTATCAGCGTCAAGAATTGCAACAAGAGATACTTCCGGTATGTCCAAACCTTCACGAAGCAGATTTATTCCTACAAGAACATCGAATTCACCCATACGCAAATCACGTATTATTTCCATACGCTCAACGGTGTCTATATCATGATGAAGATACCTTACACGAACTTCCATTCCTTCAAGATAAGATGTAAGATCTTCCGCCATTTTTTTTGTAAGAGTTGTTACAAGCACACGTTCATTCTTTCCTGCTCGAACCTGTATCTCGGAATAAAGATCTTCTATCTGTCCGCTGACCGGCTTTACAATTATTTCAGGGTCGACAAGTCCGGTAGGACGAATAACCTGTTCAACTATTTGTAATGAATGCTCTTTTTCAAAATCTCCCGGTGTTGCACTTACATAAATTGCTTGATTTATATGTGCATAGAACTCATCAAAATTAAGCGGTCTGTTGTCAAAAGCACTCGGCAGACGAAAACCGTAATCTATAAGTGTAGTTTTTCTCGCTCTGTCACCTGCTGACATTGCACGAACCTGTGGAAGTGTAACATGACTTTCATCAACAACAAGCAAAAAATCACTTGGGAAATGGTCTATCAATGTAAGAGGTGTACTGCCCGGCTTTCTTCCCGAAAGCACTCTTGAATAATTTTCTATACCGCTGCAAAATCCGATCTCCTGAAGCATTTCCATATCATAATGAGTTCTTTGCTCTATTCTCTGAGCCTCTATAAGCTTATTATTCATTTGAAAGAATGAAACACGATCTTTAAGCTCTTGTTCTATTTCCTTTACAGCACGTGCAACCTTGTCACTGCCAACTACATAATGAGATGCCGGAAATATTGCTGCATGAGTGATTCTTCCAATTATCTCACCTGTAACAACATTTATTTCTGTGATCCTATCTATCTCATCTCCAAAAAATTCAATACGTATCGCAGTATCACTATAGCTTGCCGGAAACACCTCCAGCACATCACCACGCACACGAAATTTATTTCTTGTGAAGTTTATATCATTTCTCTCATACTGTATTCCAACAAGTTCATTTATAAGCTCATCACGTGATTTTTCCATACCTTGT
>CALESG010000022.1 GCA_937907215.1 uncultured Ruminococcus sp. | reverse complement strand
AGCTTATTGCAGCAGGTGAGGTCATTGAACGACCTGCTTCTGTTATAAAAGAAATTATAGAAAATGCTGTTGATGCAGGTGCCAAACATATTACTGTTGAGATAAAACGTGGTGGTACTACTTATATGCGTGTTACTGATGATGGATGCGGCATACAGCCGGAAGATGTGCCTACAGCCTTTCTTCGTCACGCTACAAGCAAAATAAGTGTTAAAGACGATCTTGATAAAATATATACTCTTGGATTTCGTGGTGAAGCACTTGCCTCTATTTCTGCTGTTGCAAAGGTCAGCCTTATTACAAAAAGAAAAGAAGAAGACTTTGGAATAAAGTATGATATAAAGGGAAGTGTGCCTGATGGCAATCCTGAACAGATAGGTTGTCCGGATGGCACTACAATAGTTGTACGTGATTTGTTTTATAATGTTCCTGTTCGACAGCGATTTATGAAAAAGGATGTATCTGAGGCGAATGCAGTCAGTCAAATCGTGCAGAAAATAGCACTATCACATCCAGAAATTGCTTTTCAAATGATACGTGATAACAGAATGGAATTCTGTACAGATGGCAGCAACAATTTATATGCTGTAATATATGCGATATACGGTAAAGATTTTGCACATGATATGGTACCTGTTGATTTTGACGATGGTTACTTAAATGTCACAGGTTATACTTGTAAACCGCTTTATGCAAAATCAAGTCGATTATTTCAAAATTTCTTTATAAACGGCAGATATGTTCGTTCAAGGACTTGCAGTGCCGCATTAGAAAGTGCATATGAAAATTTAATAATGAGCGGTAAATTTCCATCATGTGTACTTATGATCTCTCTTAATGCTTCTGATATAGATGTAAATGTTCATCCAACAAAGGCAGAGGTTAGATTTACTAATGAAAAAAATGTTTTGGATGGTCTTTATTTTGGAGTTAAGAATGCACTTATGCAAAGCGGTTTAATATATGAATTTCATATTAAGCCTCAAAAGCCTGTAACAGACTGGACTGCACCAATACCTAATGATACAGTCTTTGAACAGAAAACATTTTCAGAAGTTACCGATACTGTAGATTCATCTATAGACGAAGAGGAATATGTACCTTTTGAATCTGTAATTACTAATGATTTAAATAAAAGTGGCTCTATATCTATTACAAGTCCAGTTTTAGAAAACAGCAGTAATTATACAAGAGAAGATTCAAATAAAAGAGAAAATATTTTTGTAGATTTATCAGAGATTAAATCCGAGCTTAAAAGCAAAGAACAAACATCAGATAAGCAGACATTACAAAAAAAACAGAATGACGTTATAAATAAAACACAGTGCAAGAAAAATGAGTGTATATCTGATTCGGCAGATAAAGATAACTTTTTATATAACGAAACGCATTTAGAAAAAGAACTTAAAAATCATAAGAATAATAATGCAAATAATATAGATGTTATAAAGAAAGAAACCGTGCCTGTAAGAGTGGTGGGCGAGATATTCAAAAATTATATTATTGCAGAAGCTGAGGAAAAACTTTTGATCTTCGATAAACACGCAGCACATGAACGAGTTATCTTTGAAAAACTTAAAGCCGGAACTGCTGGACATTACAAGCAAATGCTTATGACACCTATTAAAATTATTCTTTCTGCTGAAGAAATTGATACTTTGCAAAACAATAAAGAGCTATTGTCAGGCATGGGGTTTTCATTTGAATATAAAGACTTTCAAAATGTTTTTGTTACTGAAGTTCCAACATTTGCAGAAGGATTGAATATTGAAGAGATGGTGCTGGAAATTGCACATAATATGGCTATTGGAAAGACAAATCCAAATCCTGCATATCTCGATGATACTCTACACACAATTGCTTGTAAGGCTGCTATAAAAGCGAATGATCATAATGAACTCATAGAACTTCAAAAGCTTGCTGAAGAGGTATATAATAATGAAAATATACGACACTGCCCTCATGGCAGACCGGTAATGTTTGTAATAACAAAACATGAACTTGAAAAGCAATTCAGGAGGATTTGAAAAATGACAACATATGAAAAAATTCCTGTACTTGCTGTTGTGGGGCCAACTGCTTCCGGAAAAACTGCACTTGGCGTTTCTTTGGCAGAATATTATAATGGTGAAGTAGTTTCAGCCGATTCGATGCAGATATACAAAGGTATGGATATTGCAACTGCAAAACCAACCTTAGAAGAAATGAAAAATATACCTCATCATCTTATGGGATTTCTTGATATGGATGATTCGTTTAGCGTAGCAGATTATGTAAAGCTTGCAGGAGATGTTATAAAGGATATTCACAAAAGAAATAAACTGCCAATAATTGTAGGCGGAACAGGACTTTATGTATCATCTCTGCTTGAAAATATACAATTTTCTGAATCTCATAAAAATCCAAAACTAAGAAATGAACTCATGGCTTTTGCAAATGAAAATGGTGCAGAGGCACTTCATGAGAAACTCAGATCAATAGATCCTGAGGCAGCAGAAGGTATTCATCCAAATAATATTGTAAGAGTAGTACGTGCATTGGAAGTCTGTATTGATACAGGAGAAAAATTCAGTGTTCATAAAACAAAAAGCAAACTTGTTGAAACGCCGTACAAATCATGTATTATAGGACTTAATTATGAAAACCGTGATGATTTGTATGATAGAATAAATGTTCGTGTGGATAAAATGGTAGAGATGGGACTTGTAGATGAAGCATATCAGGTTTGGAAAAACGGTGACATGAAAACAGCATCAAATGCAATAGGTTACAAGGAACTTATACCATATTTTGAAAAAAAATCAAAACTTGACGCCTGCATAGATGAAATTAAACTTCAAACACGTCATTATGCCAAGCGTCAGCTTACATGGTTTAGGAAAAATGAACATATATCATGGATTATTTTGGACAAAACTGACAACTTGAAAAAAATTCAAGAAAAATCTCTTAAAGTTATAGCCAAGAGTAAAATTTTGTGATATAATATAGAATAGGTCTATTTGTATGAAGAAATATAGCGTCACATCGGATGCAACTTGATTTTTTGGGTGCTTTTGAGTGTGGCTGCAAATAGGTCAAAGTGAAAGGAGCAATATGTATGAACAAAATGATGAATTTGCAGGATGTGTTCCTAAATCAAGCTCGTAAAGAAAGAATAATGGTTACAATTATTCTGACAAACGGCTTTCAGTTTAAAGGAATCGTCCGAGGGTTCGACAGCTATGTTATTATCCTTGATTGCGAAGGGACTCAAAATCTTGTTTACAAACACGCAATCTCAACATTGAAGCCAGTAAGGCCTATAGCAATACTGGATTCCAACGACTAAAATAATTGCTTATGAAAAATACATTAACAAATATTTTGCTTGTTCTTTTGTCTTTATCGGTACTGGCAATGATAGGCACAATTTTCTATCATTTTCTTGACACCAATTATCAGACAGAAACTGCTGTGCCTATGTCGGCAGAGCTTTCAACGACATTTCAGGGTGTATATGTCCGAGATGAATCGGTGATTTCTTACAACGGACAAGGCTGTGTAAGTTATAATGTACCAGATGGCGGTAAAGTTTGCAGAGATGGTGCTGTCGCTAATATATATGGCAATAATTCTGCTATAGAACAGAATCAAAAGATCGAATCTCTTGAAGAAGAACTTGATATTTTAAAGAGAATTTCAAATCCAGGCATTCTTGAAATGGCTCAACCATCATCGCTTTCAAATCAGGTTTCTCAGTATTACAATCAGATCGCATATTACAGAGATCTTGGAAAGCTTGATAGTATGAATCAGTCTAAAGAAGATTTTCGTACTACTTTAGGTTCATATCAAATAGTAATAAACCAAGGTACAACAAATTACACTGAGCAGATCTCAATGATTGAAGATCAAATTGCAAGTCTTAAACTTCAGCAGCAAAATCCCATTGATACAATAATATCACCTGATTCTGCTTATTTTGTAAGCTATGCTGATGGATATGAGGACAAGTTGTCAATATCCAACTTGGATTCAATAACAAAACAAGACATTGTGGCAGTGACAAATGACGAAAGCATTAAGAATGATACTATAATCGGCAAGACTATTGCAAGTTATGGTTGGTATATGATCGGAATGATAGATAATACTGAAATCGGTTTTCAGGTCGGTGACAGCGTTGTCATTCATCTTTCAACTTCAGCAGCAACAACAAAAGCCACTGTTACAGAACTTCGTCCGGGCGATAGCGACAACGAAACAATGCTTGTTCTTTATAGTGAAAATATGACATCTGATTTCGTACAGCACAGAACAGAACGTGTTCGTGTTGTAAAAGGTGATTATGATGGAATTAAAGTTCCAAGAACTGCTATAAGATTTCGAGATATTCCAGAAGAAACTACAAATGTACTTACAGGTGAAGTAACTACAACACTTGTTAATTACAGAGGTGTGTATATATTAGATGGAGAGGAAGTTTCTTTCCGCAAACTTGATGTAATCTATGAAGGCGATAATTATGTTCTTTCTGATGTGAATAAGGATAGTGATTATTTGCAGCTTTATGATTCTATCATAGTAGAAGGAATCGATGCAAGCGGAGGTGCTGATTGATATGAAAACAGACTTTGAATACATTTCTGAAAATTATCGGCGTATTTATGCTGAAATTGAGGAAGCAAAGGCAAAATATCGAGCTGTCAATGATAATGTAGATTTTATGGCGGTTACAAAAACTGTAACTCCAGAAGCTGTAAATCATGCAATATCTTTGGGAATAAAGCTTCTCGGTGAAAACCGTGTGCAAGAATATGAATCAAAAAGGGATTTTTATGATCCTGCTGCAAGAGTTCATTTTATAGGTCATTTGCAAACGAACAAGGTTAAATATATTATAAATGATATGGATCTTATTCATTCTGTAGACAGTTTGAAACTTGCAGCTGAAATTGATAAGCAAGCAGAAAAAATCAAAAAAATTCAAAATGTGCTTATTGAAGTCAATATCGGTGAAGAAGAATCCAAAAGCGGTGTTTCACCTGAAAATCTTGAACAACTTCTTGCAGAAATTGCTGTTATGAAGAATATTCATGTTAAAGGTTTGATGACGATACCGCCTTCTCAAAATAGTGAAAAATTTCTTTATAAAATGCAAGAATTATATCTTGACATTTCATCCAAAAACATGGATAATATAGATATGGATATTTTGTCTATGGGAATGTCCGGAGATTATGTAAAAGCGATCGAGTATGGTTCGACTCTTGTGCGGATAGGAACTGCACTTTTTGGTGCAAGAAATTATGCATAAAAAATAAAGAACCTTTAAAGCCGATTTGATATATGGCTTGGCTGAATATGGTCCGCACTGTTCATTCAGCTAAATATAAAAGTGCGGAGAATGGAGTAGTATAATGAGTTTATTGAATAATTTGAAGGATTTCTTTGTTCCTACAGATGTTATTGACGAGAACGATGATGTTAAGCAAACTACAGAAGAACCAGCAAAGAGTGAAAGTTCGTATTCATCGCCTGTAAGCAGTACTACAACAAGCGGCAGCACACGTTCTGCCAGCAGCAGCTATACTGGTCAGCATGAAGAACGTAAGAGTACGTACTCAGCTTCAAAACCTGTTTCAAGTGTTTCTGCTTCACGTCAAAACAGTTTTTCATCTCCTACTCTACAGGTAATTTTGGTAAAGCCTACTGAATATACAGATGCAAAGAAAATTGCAGATCATCTTATGGGCGGCAGAACAGTTGTTCTCGTTCTTGAAGATGCAACAGAGGCTGTAAGAAGAAGAATCATTGATTTTCTCATTGGCGTAGCTTATGCAATGAATGGTAACCTTAAGCCTATTGCTAATGAAACATATATCATAACTCCTCATGATGTAGGACTTGTTGATCAGCTTGTAAGTGAACTTGGAAAGCCGTATTCAACAGTTACTGACAACATAACCGGAGCATCTATTCTTTAATTGTCTAATGAGTTTTTCAAATTCTCAAGAAGATCGTGTCCTTATAGCACATTTGCAGGATTTGGTTGATCGAGCTGAACGTAATTGCATGGGCTGCTTCTCACGCTTCTTAGATGAGCGGCAGCTCTTTATTGCTGAAAAAGCTTTAAAAAACAGAACTGATGTAAATGTAGTTTTTTGGGGTGGATACGAAAATGCTCAGAGAAAGATTTGCTGCATATTTCCTGAATGGGCAGAACTTGATATGGTCTCTGTACCTATTGCTTGTATAACTTATAAATATCGCAGCAACGATAAACTTTCACATAGAGATTTTCTTGGAGCATTTATGTCCTGTGGTATTCAAAGAGAAACAGTCGGCGATATAATAATAGGGGAAAACAAAACACAGGCAATAGTTACAGATACTATTGTTCCATTGTTAAGAGAAATCACCAAAGTCGGACGCTGTGGTGTAAAGGTAACAGATGAGGAAACTTTTAATATGCCTTTACAGCAGAATTTCCGGGAAATCAGCGGAACAGTCTCATCGCTAAGAATAGATTCTATTGCGGCACTTAGTATAAAAGAAAGTCGTGAGAAAACCGTTAGAATGATTCAACAAGGAAGAATTCAGTTAAATTATGAAGAAGTAACTTCATCTTCAATAAAGCTTGCCGAAGGTGACATTTTTGTAGTTAAGGGTTTCGGCAAATTTAGATTAAAAACGGTAATAGGTCTTTCTAAAAAAGGAAGACTTCATATATTGATTGAACAATATCATTGAAAGGTGGATAAATTATG
>CALESG010000021.1 GCA_937907215.1 uncultured Ruminococcus sp. | reverse complement strand
TGTCAGATGAAACAAAAGTGCAGTGAATACTTTATGTATTAACAAGGCTTTTTGTGAAAGATGAAAAGCAATATGCAAATAAATGACGTATAAAACCGTCAGGCGAGCTTTGTGCGGTGTTACCTTCACTGTTTATAATTGTTATTTATAATTTTACCACGCATAACATTTATTGTCAACACTTCTATTGATTCAAATCTTTTTTTGTGATATAATAATTATATATTAAAGTAAAGGAAATTACATATGGATAGAGGACATGAAATAGAAAATACTATTTGTAAAAAATTTAAAAAGACCATTTGGAATCGTTTTATTATGGGCATAAAAGAATATGACCTCATAGAAGAAGGAGACAAAATAGCTGTCTGTATATCTGGTGGCAAGGATTCTATGCTTATGGCAAAATGCATTCAAAGACTTCAAAGATACAGTGAAATACCATTTGAAGCTAAATATCTTGTAATGGATCCAGGATATAATCTACGAAACAGACAGAAGATAGAAGAAAATGCTGAAATATTGGATATACCTATAAAAATTTTTGAAAGCAATATTTTTAATGCTGTTTCAGATATAAAAGATAGTCCATGCTACCTTTGTGCACGCATGAGAAGGGGATATTTATACAGCAACGCAAAAGATATGGGCTGCAACAAAATTGCTCTTGGTCATCATTTTGATGATGTAATTGAAACAATTCTAATGGGTATGCTTTATGGCGCTCAGGTTCAAACTATGATGCCAAAACTTCACAGTTCAAATTTTGAAGGCATGGAGCTTATACGTCCACTTTATATGGTCAAAGAATCAGATATTCTTGCTTGGCAGACATATAATGATCTTGAGTTCATTCAGTGTGCATGTAGATTTACTGAAAACTATACTACATATGAAAACGGTGCAAGCAATTCAAAACGTCAGGAAATGAAAAAACTTATTGCTTATTTCCGAAATATCAATCCCAATATTGATATTAACATTTTCAGAAGCGTAGAGAATATCAATCTTGATACTATAATCTCATATCACAAAGGCAAGGATTTTACGCATTTTCTTGATAACTATAAAAGAGGTGAATAATAATGGCTGAATGGTTTTCCAGAACAGAAATGCTTATTGGAAAAGAAGCAATAGAAAAACTAAAAAAATCATGCGTTGCTGTTTTTGGCATTGGGGGAGTTGGCGGATATACAGTAGAGGCTCTTGCAAGGAGTGGCGTTGGAAATATTCATTTGATCGATAATGATACTGTTTCACTTACAAATATAAACAGACAAATAATTGCAACACATAAAACCATAGGAATGCAAAAGACTGCTGCTGCAAAGGAACGTATTCTTTCTATAAATCCTGAGTGCAAAGTTTTTACTTATGATATTTTCTATAATCCAGAAAATTCCAGTGCTTTTGACTTTTCAAAATTTGATTATGTAGTAGATGCCATCGATACTGTTACAGGAAAAATAAATCTTGTTATGCAGTCACAAGAATTTGGAATTCCCATAATAAGTTCAATGGGTACTGGAAATAAAATGGATCCTACAAAATTTCAAGTAGCAGATATTTATAAAACATCTGTGTGTCCGCTGGCAAAAGTTATGCGTCATGAGCTAAAAAAACGTGGCATCAAAAAGCTTAAGGTTGTATATTCCGCAGAACCGCCAATAGAACATAAATCTGAATCTGATGAAAAAATTATTGGCAGACATTCTATACCAGCAAGCAATTCATTTGTACCTCCTGTTGCCGGTTTAATTATTGCTGGAGAAGTTATAAAAGATATTATATCAGATTAGTATTAGGGTGTGTTTACACTACCGCTCAACACTCGTCTTACAGACATCTTTTACGTCTTTCTGCGTTAAAAATCCTTATCATACGACAGTATGCCTGCAGATCTTTGCCTTGAGACAAAAAAACATCTCTGCAATCCGAGCATTTCGGATAGTGTCAGCACACCCTAAATCGCCATAAATAAAACAGCTTCTCATTTCGACTACTAGAAATGAGAAGCTGTTTGTGTTTTTTAAACGTAACCAACAACAGATGATATAAAGATTATCAAAAGGAAAATAGGACATATATAACGAATCATAATACGGTACATTTTCTTTGCTTTAAACTTTCCTGACAATTCTACTTCATCTTCAATAGTCTTTGTTTTAATTATAAAACCTACAAATATACAAGTAAGGAAAGCAACAATAGGCATCATAATGTTATTGCTGAGGAAATCAAAGAAACTTAGGAAATCCTTGCCTAAAATAAGAATATTAGACCAAACACCGTTTCCAAGAGATGATGGAACAGCAATGAGCATTGACAGAAGCATTACAATCAAGCAAACAATGCTTCGTTTGATTTTAAACTTGTCCATAATAATAGACACTATAGTTTCCATAAGCGAGATAGATGATGTGAGTGCTGCAAAAAATACAAGTACAAAAAATATAACACCAATAATATTTCCGCCAGCCATAGAATTAAATACTTTTGGAAGTGTTACAAACATAAGTCCAGGGCCTTGATCAAGCTTGCTTTCATCTCCGCCTGAAAATGCAAATACTGCCGGTATGATCATAAGACCGGCCAAAAATGCAATTACTGTATCAAATACTTCAATACTGCGAACAGAACTTTCAAGGTTGTCTTTTCTTTGCATATAAGAACCATATGTTATCATAATACCCATAGCAAGCGACATAGAGTAAAAGAGCTGACCCATAGCTGCAACAACGGTTTTAAGTGAAAATGCACTAAAATTAGGTTTTATATAATAAATAAGTCCGTCTATTGCACCGTCAAGAGTGAGACTATAAACAGCAATAATAATAGTAAGCAATAATAATACTGGCATAAGGATTTTGCTGATTTTTTCAATTCCTTTTTGTACGCCTAGTAATACTACCACTGATGTAAGAAAAATAAAGATTGCTGTAAATAACAGTGGAGATATAGTAGTACCTATAAATTCTCCAAAATATCCATCAGATGCTGCTGCTGCACCTTGCCCTGTTATAAATACAGTACCATATTTTATTACCCAGCCACCTATTACACAATAATATGGAAAAATGATAATAGGGACCATAGCTGCGATTACGCCGATAAATGAAAACTTTTTATTAAGTGTACTAAATGCTTTTATAGCACTCATACCAGTTTTTCTGCCAATAGCTACTTCTGTAATCATAAGTGAAAATCCAAATGTAACTGCTAAAATTAAATATACAAGCAGAAATATTCCTCCACCATATTGTGCTGCAAGATAGGGAAATCTCCATATATTACCCAACCCTACTGCTGAACCTGCTGCTGCAAGTATGAAACCAAGTTTGTTGGAAAATCCAACCTTTTGACCATTCATAATTCCATCTCCTTATAAAATAATAAATAATATAGTATAATACACATACTGTTTTATTATACAACATTTTACATTTTATGTCAATGAAATCATGAAACTGTTTTTAATATTTTAAAATAGTTACTTCAATATCACCGCTTGTTGTAGTAATTCTACACTGTTCATCAGATGTGCAGTTTGGCACATTTACTTCTCCGCTAGTTGTATCAGTTATAAATAATTTTTCTGTGAGAAATGAGCCTTCAATATCTCCGCTTACAGAATTTAGGTCAATTGATTTTCCATCACATCTGTAAAATTCTATATCGCCACTTGTACTTTCTATTTTTAAATCACCAAGTGATACAGTATTCCTCATATCAACATCTCCGCTTGTGCTTTCCAAGAAAATATCATAAGCTTTAGAATCTAAAACATTCACATCTCCGCTTGTTGAATCTGCATATAATTTATCTTTTGCGTTTACAGATGATATTTCTACTTCTCCACTGGTTGTATCGGCTGAAATGTTATCTGCACTTATATCTGAAATAGCTATATCTCCGCTAGTTGTACAAGCAGAAATATTATTTGCACTTACATTTGAAAGATCTATATCTCCACTCGTTGAATCAAATTTAACATCACCTTTAAATTTAGCATTGCATTTTATATCTCCACTTGTTGATTCTACTTCAGAATTTGCAAATGTAAATGAACTTGCAATATCAACATCTCCACTGAATGTATCTATATAGAGTTCTTTATATTCTTTCTCCGGAAGATAAATACTCAGACTTATAAAATCATTCCAACTGAACGTAAATCCAAAATAAAATTCTTCGTACCATTTTCTTGAATCGACCGAATTTATTGTAAGAGTATTATTTACAACTTCTACTGTATGATAGCGTTTTTCTTCATCATGACAAACAACTTTACATTCTTCATCTTCAGATGGTATTATAAAAATATTACACATAGTGTCATCTATCTTAATATTTTCAAATTTCTCATCTATTAAATGCACTTTTTCATCAAATTTAACTTCAGCATTTTTATATGGATTAAAATTAGTAATTATGCAAACAAATATAGAAATGCATATACCCACTGCAACAGTAATTGCCGATGCTATCAAACATATTTTTTTAGTTCTATTCATCACAATTTCTCCTTTTTATAAAATAAGATTTAATGCTTAATGCAATTTTTTTGCTTAAAAACAATATTCCTTTTACTACTTGATTTGAACCGAAAAATAAAAGTACAGATAAGCCCGCACAGACTATAGCAACTCCCAAAGTAAATACACCGCATAATATATCTACATTAAACATAATCATCACACTTGCAAGCAAACCTGAAACACCACCAGCTGCAAGAGAAAGGACAACAGAATAAAACACTAAAACAAACGACCATAACACAATATATACAGATAGTATAATAATAAAAAATGCAGCAACAAGAGGAAGCCATACCGGAGAACCTAAAACGATTAAAATTATTGACAATATCGATAAAGATTTTTTAGGTTTTACTTTGACCTTAACAAGTTTTGAAAAAGGCGTATCCATAAGTATTTGCGATGCGACTTCTTCTGGTTTACCCATTTCCTTAACTGCTTCCTCCTCGGTAAGTCCTTCTTCCATTCTGTCTTCAATCATTTCTGTATAATAATCAATAGATTTTTTTATATCATCCTCAGACAATCCCGCAAGTTGATTGCGAATTTTTTCAAGAAACTCCTGCTTGTTCATTACATCAATCCTCTCTGATAATAAATTTATATATTGAAACTATTTCTTTCCATTCTTCTTTAAATTCCTCTATACGTTTAAGACCGGCAGGTGTTATATGATAATATTTTCTTAATCTTCCATTGTGTTCAACCGAACGAACTGATAGAAGATTATTTGATTCAAGCCGTCTTAAAATAGGGTATAAAGTAGATTCAGATATTTCAATATATGGTTTTAAATCTTTTACTATACGATACCCATATGAATCCTCGTTTTTTATAGCTGCAAGAACACTGATATCCAAAAGACCACGTTTTAACTGAACATCCACGCAATCCCTCCTTTCGTATAATACTATATCACACACAGTATTATGTGTCAAGCATTATTTTGCACTTTTTATATTTATTAAAAAAATTAGTGGCAAACAGTAACATTTGCCACTAAATAATAATATTAACTTTACTTTTTTAAATTCATCTCATATTGCTCATCTAACCATTTGATCATATCATCAAATCCATTTTGATCAAACGGAAATTCTTTCTCATCTTCTATCTCAGCCTTTTCAGAACAAATCCAGCCATGCCATATTTTAATTTTTAAATTATCATTTGAAATAATTTTGTAATTAAAAGTTTGATCTTTGCTGCCGCTAAAATCATTTTTCGATTCAAAATAATAAAACTTTGGAATATCAAAATATTTTGAAACAGATTTCAATGCCATTCTATTCTCCTTTCTCTCTCTTTAATATATCAATTACATTAAAAAGAGTAGGCAAACAATCGTAAAGCAAAGGCTTTAGTTCTTCTGTAGGTTCTGTAAGATCAGGAATCATAATAGGTTTACAGCCTGCTGAAAACGCTGCAATAATTCCATTTGGTGAATCCTCCAGTGCGATGCAGCTTTCAGTTTCAAGGCACAATTCACGTGCTGCTTTTAAATATATATCAGGTGCCGGCTTGCCATTTTCTATTGAATCTCCACCTACTATTTTAAAAAACATATCTGCGATCCCTATTTTTTCAAGATGTTTTTTTGCATTTTCAGTAGGTGTAGCTGTTGCAACAGCCGTAATTATATCATTTTCTTTGCAATATTTTAAAAGCTCGTTTACACCCGGCTTAAGTTTTATCCCATATGTCTGCATTGCATCATGAACAAGCTCTCTGCGTTTTGCACGTACTGCATAATAATCAAAATCTTCACCAAGTGATTTTTTCAAATAAGGTTCAGCATACTTTGAAGAAAGACTGCGTATGGCAAGTGCATGATGTGGTTTCATAGAAAAACCAAACTCTTCAGCACTTTTGATCCAACACATGAAATAATACTTTTCTGTATCAAGAAGCAGTCCATCCATGTCAAATAAAATGCCTTTTATCATGCTATATTCTCTCCTTTATGTAATAACAACTAAAACTTATTTATTATTGTACACGTTTTATTAATGCTTGTCAAGTTAGAACCTGTATTTATAGAAAATATATGCAGTAAGCTAAAAAATTTCCAAAAAGATATATAAATTATTCTATGAATACGGGTTCTTATATTCCATTTATAAATATTTATAATTCCCACTTGAAAAAGAAGTCGTTTTATAGTATAATATTTTTATTAAAATAAACAAGAGTTAAATGACGAGATTTTGAAGTTGCACCTACTGTATATATACAGCTACTTTGTGGTGCGGAAGGGAATAGAACAATGAATATAAATGAAAAAGACATATGCCGGCTGCCTTTAGTCGCAATGCGAGGTTTGGTTGTATTTCCCGAAATGGTAATGCACTTTGATGTCGCAAGGGAAAAATCTATCAACGCTATTAAAGCAGCTTATAAATCGGACAAAAGGGTATTCCTTACAGCTCAAAAAGATGTTTTTATAGAAGAACCGGAGATGAAGGATCTTTATCGTTACGGAGTCATTGCTGAAGTTCGTCAGATACTTACAACTCAAGAGGGGATACTGCGAATTCTTGTTGAAGGAGTTCAAAAAGCTAAACTTGAAACACTTAACATAGGAACAAATTATATTTCGGCTGATGTATTGCCTGTACAATATTCTACACGTTCAAAAATTGACCAGGTTGAAATAGAAGCTGTAATGCGTGCAATAAAAAAACAATTTGACCAATACAGCCAGCTCTTTCCACGTATGCCCAAAGAACTTATAGTCGCTGTTATGTGCCAAGATGACCCATATAAACTTTTCAATAGTATTATATTTAACATAGGCATTGACTTTTACGATAAACAAAAGCTTCTTGAAGAAAACAATATTCTTAAAAGATTAAATCTTCTATATTCATTTTTGATAAAAGAAACTGAAGTGCTTACGCTTGAGCATGAAATTCAGGAACTTACCAAAGAAAATATGGATAAGGGACAACGTGAATATTATCTTCGTGAACAGATGAGAGCTATTGCAAGTCAACTCGGTGAAGAAGATGAACAAGAAGAAGCTTTTGAATATATGAAAAAAATTCAAGAACTTAATCTTTCCGAAGTTGACACGGATAAGCTATATAAAGAAGCTGAACGTCTTAGTAAACTGCCGCCTGCATCTCAGGAGTCATTTGTAATACGCAGTTATCTTGATGTGGTTTTAGATTTACCGTGGAATAATTCTTCTAAATCAAAGGCAAATATTGAAAAATCACGCAATGTACTTAATAAAGATCATTATGGTATGCAAAAAGTAAAAGAACGTGTACTTGAAAGCATTTCAGTTCATGCTTTAATGCCTGATGTTACTGGACAGATTTTATGTCTTGTAGGACCTCCAGGCGTGGGAAAAACTTCCATAGGACGTTCTATTGCCAAAGCGCTTGGCAGAAAATATGAAAGAATATCACTAGGCGGAGTTCGTGATGAATCTGATATAAGAGGTCATAGAAAGACATATGTCGGTGCAATGCCAGGTAGGATTATAGATGCACTTACACGTGCAGGTACAAATAATCCTCTCATTTTGCTTGATGAAATAGATAAAATGAGCAGTGATTTCAAGGGCGATCCATCTGCTGCAATGCTGGAAGTTCTTGATAGTGAACAAAATAAAACATTTCGTGACCATTATGTAGAAGTTCCTTTTGATTTAAGTCAGGTGTTGTTTGTTGCTACTGCAAACACACTTGATACGATCCCTGCACCGTTACTTGACAGAATGGAGATCATTGAACTGGGAAGTTATACAAGAGAAGAAAAATTCCATATTGCAAAAGAACATTTGATTTCAAAACAAGTTAAGAAGCACGGATTAAAAAACTCTCAAATGAAAATTCAAGATAGTGCTATATATGATCTTATAGATTGCTATACAAAGGAATCCGGCGTACGTGAACTTGAAAGATATATTGCGTCACTCTGCCGAAAAGCTGCTAAAGCTATTGTTTCAGAAGAACAGAAGAAGGTAATATTTACTTCCAAAAATATCGAAAGTTATCTTGGCCCAAGAAAATTCCTGCAAGATGAACAGGCAACTGAAAATACTATTGGTCTTGTAAATGGACTGGCATGGACATCTGTAGGCGGAGTTTTGATGCCGCTTGAAGTTATTCATTTAAGCGGAAAGGGTGCTGTAGAAATAACTGGTTCACTCGGAGATGTTATGAAAGAAAGTGCAAAAATTGCTGTAAGCTATGTTAGAAGCATCGCTAAAAGATATAATATCAATCCGGATTTCTATGAGAAGCGTGATATACATATTCACGCACCAGAAGGAGCGATTCC
This sequence comes from uncultured Ruminococcus sp., assembly GCA_937907215.1. GTDB lineage: Bacteria > Bacillota > Clostridia > Oscillospirales > Ruminococcaceae > Ruminococcus_C. The sequence goes on along the minus strand of CALESG010000021.1, from coordinate 112 downwards.
AAAAGACGGTCCATCAGCAGGTGTTACTATGGTTACAGCTATTGTGTCTGCATTGTCAGGAATACCTGTCAGAAGTGACGTTGCTATGACTGGTGAAATTACTTTACATGGC
>CALESG010000020.1 GCA_937907215.1 uncultured Ruminococcus sp. | reverse complement strand
GAATCAGAAAGAAGTGATTTCTGTAATGACTGTTCCCATCGTACAAGCCACGGGTCAAATAGTGATAGGTAATTCTCTGATATAATCTCGGAATTTTCCCCCACTTCACACCGTGCATGCGACTTTCATCGCACACGGCGTTCCATCGATTAATTTTTGTTTTTGCTTATTCAATCAAACCAAGAAAAATCATTAGTTACTGTATAATTAGTTTCAGGTAATAGATGCAATGCCTGCCATTTTGCGGAGTTTATTTACTTTTGCCAGTTTCGTTTTTGACAGACATAGGACAGACAGATATTTCTGATACAAGAATTAGATTATTGTAGTCATCGCCACCGCCGTTTTTACGTGGGATTTTATGGTGACAATGTATTTCAGCAGTCGAGTTGAATATTTTATCGGTAATAGCACATTTTCCCCATTGTGCGGAAAAGAGAGAAATTCGATTATCTGCATATTCACAACTGTTGTTATAAACAGGTTGTCGCATAATTGCGAGCATAAGGGAAGTGTTGATACGCAGATTGTTGTGTAGTTCTTTTCTTCCGTCTGCCGTATAGCAGCAGACGCTCCGCTTTTGAGGCATGGGGTTTTTATGCTGAATAAACCCTACAGGATAGATAGGTTCGTCAGTACCTGCCACATATCGCAGCATTTTTGAACCGCCGTATCGCTCCCATTCAAAGTCTGTAAGTTTTCTGCCTTTTTTTATTAACCTGTTTCCACGTTGTGTCCGTAATCTGTTTGTCAGGGTCGTCATAACTGCTCTTTGAAGTTTATGGCAATCTTCACTGACATTTGTTGCAATCTGATAATAATTCTGCATCCCGACTACCATTGAGTTGAACAGCTTAATTTCTCCCTGTTCTCCGCAATTCTTGCGTGGGCGTGAGATGCGCTTTGCCTGTTCCGTCAGTTTTTGACACTTGTGTTTCAGGTTTTTGTCCGAAATATGAGACCTTACTACCTGTTTATCGCCTTTCTGATGTACTTTGATTTTAAATCCCAGAAAGTCGGAATATTGACGCTTGACATTAACAATTCTTGTTTTTTCTTCTGAAATTTCAAGTTTCAGTCGTTCAGACAGCCATTGCGTAACAGCAATTTTCGTCCTTTCAGCAGCTGTTTTTGTACGACAGAATATTCTGAAATCATCAGCATATCGCACAAGAAACATTTCTTTTAGATTTGTACTGCGCATTGCCCTGTATCCATTGCTTTTACGCTCACCGCCGCTTTTGTTTCGTCCTATATGATATTTTTCAGTAACGGGATTATTTTCCCACTGACTTTCTACCCAGTGATCGAGTTCGTTTAATACGATATTGGCAAGCAGCGGTGAAATGATACCACCTTGAGGTGTTCCCTTAGTTGGGACAATCATCTTATCATTCGGCAATTTTATAGGTGCTGTCAGTATTCGCCGCAGCACAAAAATCAGTTGTTTGTCATGAATACCCATTGCCCATATTTGTTTTATAAGCTTACTGTGATTTACATTGTCGAAAAATCCTTTGATGTCAAATTCAACCACATAATGCAAGTTTGACCTCTGCAATAGCCGATAGGTTCGGCAAATAGCGTGTTCAATACAACGATTTGGTCGGAAACCATAGCTGTTGTTGCTGAATTTTGCTTCACAGATTGGTTCTAAAATTTGTTTTATACATTGCTGTATAAGTCTGTCCCAGATACACGGTATACCTAACGGTCTGGTTTTTGTGGGATCATAAGGCTTAGGGATTTCTTTGCGTCTTACTGGTTTGGGACGATAACCGTGTTTACTGCCAGTTACGATATATCTGACTTTTTCCACGACTTCTTCAGGCGATAACCGCCCAATGTCCATGATTGTGAGTTCGTCTGTTCCTGCCGTTTTACTTCCTGTGTTTGTCTTGATATTTCTATAGGCAAGTAATATGTTTTTACGTGTCAGAATTAAGGACATCAAATCCAAAAATTCCTCTCCGTTTTTACTCCTTGCGTACAGTCCATCAAAAACATCTTGCATTTCATAATATTCGGAATGACGCAGACTTTCATCACATAGTAACTTTTTGTTGTTTTCTTTGGTCACAAGGCATCACTCTCCTTTCATGGGAAAGTGTCCCTTTTTGTCTTACTCGTAATCCTTGTATTGGATTGAATAGCATTTGCTTATTTTAACCGACTAAAGCCCATTCCTCCATTCCCATTACAGAAATTTCAATGGTTCGAGCTTCACTTTTCAGCATGAATTAGACGGCTTATTTTCTTCGACCGCCGATTGACTTAATGTCAATTTCATACCTTTCCTCGTTCCGATAATCTTATCTTTGCATATATCTTTAGATGTCTGCTTTAAGCCTGTCAGCTTGAATGTGCCTGTAACACATTATGGCTTTTCATAACACACATTTTTACTCAGCCACACTGACTTCCAAAGGGAAAGAAATCTGTTAGATTTCCAAAATTTTAGACCTGTACATTCACAGATTCGTCAGTCCATAATCGGACATTCTCATCATGGATATTTTATAGACCTCCGGTCTGACGCCCACAGCCACCTCTGGCTTGCTTTTGCCGTAACGATGAATTGTAATTTCTATCGATACAGCGAGCGTATTCAACCGACTTCACCGAGCTTCTGACAAAATCAGTTTCCAAATAATGCCAGTCGGAGTATCAAGGAGAGCGTTTCAGGACGTTACCCCCTCATTCCACTCTTTAGATTATCAGTTCTCCTAATTTAAAGACTGTTTTCTCGTTCTTTAATTAGTGCCTGACCTTTTCAGTCAGGAACGAGTCGCACGCGTGTACTTCACAAATTCAAGGGATTGATGAGGTAGATATAGGTCGCCTTACTGCCTTACGACAGCAGGTTTACCTATACCCCCTCCCGAACCGTACGTACACCTTTCAGCGTATACGGCTCTCCGCTTGTTATTAACATTCTACTACTAATTCTTTACACACCGTTATGAATCATTTCATAACATTTTTCACAGACCACAAGGGTTTTGCGCCACATGGAAATCATCTGCTTTCCCCACTCTGTATTTGGATTGAGTTGTTTCATACTGCCAGCATGATACACCTTGCAGTGGTCGCTATGCGTTCCACAGAGTTCACATTGCTTAGCTTCCAGTCTGCTCCATATTGTGAGGTCATGTCTTTTGATGGGTCTATACAGCCAAGGATCACGGTCTATACACAGTCTGCCATTTTTACAGTCGGACAGCTTTGAAATCCGAGCGATTTTCTCGCCCTCTTTCGTGCTATACGGTATACCCCAACCGTCTTTCACTCTGTACTTGGTTCTCACCTTTTTTAGAGTGCTGTCGTGTTTGGAAGCAAGCGTTTTCAGGCAGCTATATTCCATTAGATACTGGAAATATATAAGCCTGCTGTAGTTAGCCGCCATGCGATAGTAATTGCATATTCCTCTGAACTGCGCATCAAATTTACGCACAATTTCTACCTCCGAGAGATATCGAAGGCGAGGAACGGATATAGGCCATAGTGTACCGTTATCCTTCTGTTTTACAATGCCATTCTCAAAGAGATACCGTGTTACTTTATCCTCAAGGGGTATCGTCAGTTCAACAGTATAATTCAGGGTTCTTTGTTTCACGCCGTTGCTTTTACGTTTCACTTTCTGGCTTCTCCTGATTGCCACATCAAAACCAAGGAATCTTATCTTTTCTGCACTGTGCGTGATGCAGGTCTTTTCCTCACTGAGTTCCAATGAGTACTCTGTTTCCAGAAACATTTTCAGGACTGCCTTCAATTTTTCGCAATCACTTCGGTCGCCGCAGACTCCTATGAGGAAGTCATCAGCATATCTGCAATAAGCAATTTTTTTATCGTCTTCGCATTTTGCCGGTGTTTTGAGCATCTGCTTGTCGAGTTCTTTTAAGTCCTCTAAAAGCTTTTCTCTTTCTTCGCCCTCTGCTGCTTTAATTTTCTTTTTAAGTTTCGTTTTCTTGCCATGCAATCTGATATATTCCAGTGTCTGACTTCTTGATTGCGGTTGATCGAACTTCTCTTTTAGCTCTATAACTTTTCTGTCCAGCCCATGGAGATAGATGTTAGCAAGAATCGGCGAAATAACACCGCCCTGCGGAGCTCCTGATATTGTGCCGTGATATGTGAAATCTTCCACATAACCAGCTTTAAGGAACATCCTGATGATGTTTATAAATTTACTGTCTTTTATCTTGCTCTCCAATTCTCTGAGAAGTACATTATGGTTGATGTTGTCGAAGCATCCTCTGATGTCTCCCTCAATAAACCACTTCGTTCCTGTGAAATCCCTTTTTATTTGCGCCAACGCAGTGTGACAACTCCGTTCTGGACGGAATCCATGGGACTGGTCGTAGAAAAGTGGTTCATATATAACTTCGAGAATCATCCGGACAGCTTCCTGGAGCAGCTTGTCTCTGAACGACGGAATACCAAGCGGACGGAGTTTTTTATTTTTCTTCTGGATATATTTCCGTCTGACAGGCTTAGGGCGATATGTCCCATTCCTGAGTTCTTCTATCAGTTCATTGACATAGTCCTTGCCGAAGCCATCAGCTGTGTCATTATCAGACCCTTTAGTAACTGAACCCTTGTTGGCATATAATTTCTGGTATGCCATGAAATAAATATCTTCCCTTAATAGATAACGGTATAGCCTTGTAAAGACACCGTTTGGGTGTTGTTTTGAATTTTGGTAGATACGCTCCAAAATGTTTGATGTTGGATTCATTGAGGTTTCTCCTCCCTTTCATCACCTTATTCTGGAATTAACAAACTGCTTTCCTTCGCCATGTAATGGTCATTATCCATCTCAGACTACTACGAAAGCTCTGTTACCGTACGGAATATTCAGACCTGCGTCATAGCTGAGAGAACTCAGCATTTCCGCTTAGGTAATCCCCAGTTAACGATACTGATAGGCGTGTTGGCTGTCGGGCAGCATTTCGGTTTTCAAGTACACGTTCTCGTGACTGTTTCACGGCTTGGCTAACAGATTTACAGTCGAACACCATTACTGTAAAGAACCGTGAGTACGGTTTCAGGATAATTTCCGTACCCTCAACATAAGAGGAACTAACCTTTGCGTTAGGCAATACCAGCTTTACCCTTGTGCCAACTTGTCATTGCGGACCTTTTTCGCTGAATATCCTTTTGCGTTATCCGCTTTCCCGTAGTGCTATGTTCCCTTGCTGTCGGTTTCCCTGCAAGGTAAGACGGGTTGACTCCCACTCTGTCTTGTGGGGTAATGCCTTAGTTTACTGTCAATATCGCCCTATCTGGGCGCACATGTTCAATATTGCTGAATGTGGCGTGTTCCAGATCGCCTATCATATGAAGTGGTACACGGTAAAGGCGAGCGATTTCTTCTACCTGAAACTTTCTTGTTTCAAGGAATTGTGCCTCATTGTTGGGGATAGAAATCGGCTGATATTTCATACCCTCTTCGAGAACAGCGACCTTGTGAGCGTTACCTGAGCCGTAAGCCTGATGCCATGCTTTTCGGATTTTGGCAGGGTCTTTGATGACTCCCGGATGCTCAAGAATACCGCTCGGACTTGCACCATTGGCAAAGAATGTAGAACCGTATTCCTCGCAGGCAATGGAGATTCCAATTGCATTTTTAGCGAGTGCAATGGGAGAATAGCCAACCAAACCATCAAAGCCTAAACCCGGAATATGCAGAATATCTTCCTGACGCAGAACAATATCTCCTTGTTCTTTCAGATTGGGATTTGCTTCATCGTATCGGCTGTAAATGTATATTAAACGATTTCTCTCGTCACGGTCAACCTTGACTTTATCAGGCATCAATGGATACAGTCCCATGACTTCTCCACGTCCGTTTCGGATGATCTGAGCATAGGCGTTGCCGTAAATCAGTAAGTGTGACATCAGCGTTTCCCTAAAAATAAATGATGTCATTTCCGGATTCGGCTGGTCGTGGAGCAAAAAATATAGCGGGTGCATCGGCACTCGCTCTTTTCCGTTTTCTGTATATTGATAGACGTGAAGGGGCAATTGTGCAATCGCTTCACTTAAAACTCTCACGCAGACATATACAACAGTATGCTGTAAAGCCGTTCTGTCGCTGACTCGTTTTCCGCTGTTTGACCTGCCGAAGAAATAGCTGTAGGATGGGGAATCGTAGCTATTTTGAGGAGCATCTCTGGAATGAAAAAGTTTGGTAAAAAAATTCATGTAATCACCTCTTGACAAAGATAGAAATATACTGTATAATGAATATAGGATAAATCCTATATAAAAGGAGAATAAAAATGCAGGATTTTGACATCATATTTTATGACAAGCCTGATGGTGCAGAACCCGTCAAAGAATTTCTGGACAGTCTCGATGTAAAAATGAGGGCTAAAATGCTTCGTACCATAGTCATGCTGCAAAAGAATGGATATGAACTGCGTGAACCGTATTCCAAGGCTCTAAACGAGGGAATCATGGAGTTGCGGGCAAAGGTCGGTTCGGACATATCAAGAGTTTTGTATTTCTTTGTCATTGGCAGAAAAGTAGTATTGACAAATGGTTTTATAAAGAAAACGCAGAAAACACCAAAGGAAGAACTGGAACGTGCAAAACGTTATAAAGAAGAATATCTGAGCAGAAAGGAGCATGGTGAATCATGACAAACTTCAATGATTATCTTGCACAGCAGCTTGAGAATCCTGATTTCAAGGAAGAATATGAAGCACTTGAACCGGAGTTTACAATTATTCAGGCAATCATCGATGCACGCAAGTCTTGTGGAATTACACAAAAGGAGCTTTCCCAGAAATCCGGTATTGCACAGGGGGATATCAGCAAACTGGAGAATGGGAATGCAAATCCATCTCTGAGAACGCTGCAGCGTTTGGCAGAAGCTATGGGAAAAACATTAAAAATCGAATTCATATAATCTCAAAGAGCAGACGGAGAAATCTGTCTGTTCTTTGTTATAAAATCAACAAATCCCTTGAATCATAAATAGAATCCTCGGAAACACATCCACACCGAATCGCACGGTCGAGAGCCATAATCAGAGCTACAGCACCGTCAATTTTCTCTGTGGATTTTTCCTTGTCAGGCTTGATATTTCCGGCAGGGTCACGCTTGATGAAAGTATTGTCCATGTTCCAGCGGAGAACCGGATGACCGTTGTGGGCAAGCTTTTGTTCAAGGACAAGTTTCATAAGTTCCTTTGTCGGCGGTGACATATCACGATAACCCTGACCGAACTGCACCATTGTGAAGCCCAGCCCCTCCAGATTCTGGCTCATCTGAACTGCTCCCCATCTATCAAAGGCAATTTCTTTGATATGAAATTTCTTTCCCAGTTCATCAATGAAGTTTTCGATGAAACCGTAGTGTACAACGTTGCCCTCTGTGGTAAGCAAAAATCCCTGACGTTCCCATAAATCATATGGAACATGGTCACGGCGAACACGCAGGGGAAGCGTTTCTTCAGGAAGCCAGAAATACGGCAGAACATAATAATTCTCGTCATCATCAGTTGGAGGGAAAACAAGCACAAATGCAGTAATATCAGTTGTACTTGAAAGGTCAAGACCACCGTAGCAGACACGTCCTGCAAGAAAGTCCTCATCAAAGGCGACTTTGCATTTATCCCACTTTTCCATTGGCATCCAGCGGACTGCTTGTTTTACCCACTGGTTCAGACGAAGCTGACGAAACGCATTTTCTTCGCCGGGAGTTTCCTTTGCGGAGTTGCAGGCAGCCACAACCTTATCCATTCCGATAGTCTTATCAAGACTCGGATTTGCCTTTTTCCAGACCTCCGGAGAAGTCCAGTCCTCGGATTCATCAGCACCGTAAATGACAGGATAAAAAGTTGGGTCGTGTTTTCTGCCTTCGATGATATCCTTAGCCTTGGAGTGGACTTCATAGCAGATACTGTTGGTATCCGTTCCGGCTGTTGTGATGAGGAAGTACAACGGCTGCATTCTGGCATCGCCTGAACCTTTTGTCATAACGTCAAAAAGTTTGCGGTTTGGCTGCGTATGAAGTTCATCAAAAACTACACCGTGAATGTTAAAGCCGTGCTTGCTGTAAGCTTCAGCAGATAAAACCTGATAAAAACTGTTTGTCGGAGTGTAAACGATACGCTTTTGCGAGGTAAGGATTTTGACTCGCTTGTTTAAGGCAGGACACATTCTCACCATATCGGCGGCAACATCGAAAACGATAGCAGCCTGCTGTCTGTCAGCGGCACAGCCGTAAACCTCGGCACGTTCCTCACCGTCACCGCAGGTCAGCAGAAGAGCTACTGCTGCCGCAAGTTCGCTATTATGCGTGGGCAAAAAAGAACGTCCTACCAGATACTGATGGGACGGACTGTCAACCTGAATGCATTGCATTCCACGGTTTTCTATCTTTTCAATTTTATCAATGTAACGAAAATGGCTGCGTGTTGCAGGATTTCTCGGAACTTGATTTTTTGCTTTTCTCTTTAATCCTACAACCGGAATATCGTCAAAAGCTGTAAACTTTACATAATACAAAGTTTCTCCGGTTTGCATTCTGCCACATTCTGCACTTGGCAAATTCCAGTCGTTACGCTGTGTGCTAACAGCGGTTGATACAGCATTTTTGATGCCTAAACTCCACAATAATTCGCTTACACTTTCAATAAGATTTTTTTCTGTTGAGGTATAAATTGCTTGACCTTTTATTTCTGAAATACAGCCATCAGAATCCATAAGTCCCTGCAAAAGCTCTAACCTCTGATAATAAGATGAACGTAGATATTCGGTTGGAATTACTTTGTCATGAAAACTTTTTAGCAGGATTTTTTTCAGTTCAGGAATTCTAAAAACAACACTGTTTCCTAAATTATTCCATGCTGTTACATCTGAATAGAATGGCAGAATTTTTGAAAGAATTCCGGGAATATCACAGGTCTGAACTGTGATTTCTGGCTTGACAGCATTGCCATTTCCAAGCCAGTAACCCATTAAATAAGGATCTATTGGCAGGGGAATTTCAGCAGTCTGAATCGACTGTGCAACGGCAATTCTGAATCTAAAGCTTCCGTTATCTCTTGGCATTCTAAAGAGTTCACCTGTTGTCAAGGTGCATTTTCTTCGCTTGCCGCTTGTATATTCTCCGCACCATTGATGTCGCTCTCCGGCTTCGATTATCTGACCGTCCTTGAATGTAATGCGGTATGCCTGTTCATCAAAATCAATGTTGCTTTTGGCAACAACGTGACAGGGGTTTCCATTTTCATCGAAAACGGTATCTCCGACCTGAACAACACCCATTGTTGTAAATCCGTCAGGAGTTGGAATCAGCGTATCAAGAGACAATTGTTTTCCATTTTTCTTTGGAATCTCAATGTATGCCGTGTTAAACTGCCGATATCCATTCGGTTTCAGAATACCGAAAAGGTCACGGATAATCTGCTCCTGCCAGTCAAGCAGTTCAAACTTTTTGCCTGCCCATGTGCCTTTGGTATGAGAAAGGCACTGAATAAAATTGACGGCATAGTCTGCCGCCGTTTTGCTGTATT
>CALESG010000019.1 GCA_937907215.1 uncultured Ruminococcus sp. | reverse complement strand
TTCACCCATATGAAGTTCTATTTCCGAAAGTGCCTTTTCATAATAATCAACTGCCTTTTGATATTCAGACAAACTATAATATGCATCACCAAATCCCGCAAGAACAGCACTATAATGAAAATCAGACGGTGACCGTCCAGCAAGTATTTCATCAGCCTCACTCAACAAGTCCATTGCCCTTTCAATATCTCCAATATGTATCAAAGATACTGCAAGATTCGTGCATGAAATGGCAATGCGTGTTTCATCATTTTTGCTGCGTACGATCTCAAGTGCATCTTCAAGATTATCACAAGCATTTTTCCACTGCTTAGTTTCCTGATACAATAATGCAATATTATTATAAAAGCTTGCGATCAAATCATCGTCTTTAGGCAGAAGTTCAGAATAGATAGCCTTAACAATATCATAAGTCTTGAATGCATCGTCATAATCTCCAGCGGCTCTGTAAGCATTTGCACAGTTAAGCAAAGTAGTTGCATAGGATAAACTCTTAGTATCCCCTGAATTTTCAAAAAGCTTTCTTACTCTTTTAACCGATACGAGCGACTCTGAAAATCTGCCGCAATCACGATAAAAGCCTATCTGTTCATTGAGAAAATATTTCTCTGTTTCTATGTCATTTATATTATGTGACTCTTCAATAACTTCAGATAAAAGTTTTTCAGCGGCATCAAGGTTACATTCTCTAAGAAGCTCGTCAAGCCTAGATATAGTTTCTTTAATATTCATATTAAAAATCAACTCCGATTATATTATTTAATTCTTTTTTATACTATCATATTTGCTCAAAAAAATCAATACTTTGAGTTTTTGACAAATATAAACATTTTCAAAGCTGCTTTTTATTAAATTATACAAAAACGAAAAAAATGTAAAAAAATGCAACATTATCACTCCCTGAATTGTATAATAATTGGGTATATTTTTTAAAAAAGCTCTAAAAAGATAATATTAGCAATTGCTTTACAGTTGCCAGAATGAAAAAAATATGATATAATATTTGAGAATGGAAAAAATAAAATAAGATACACAAATGTGCATAAAGCAATAAAATAAGAGAATTTTTAAAGGAGGAATTCGTAATTTGCCATGTGTCTTGCTATTATTATGATTACTGGTTTCCCAAACAATTTTTAGCATTCTTCATGAAAATTCATTTTGTGCATAATTATCTTTTTAAAATTCGTAAATTCTAAAAAATCAAGTTTTTAAGAAAGGGTAAATTTTTATGAATTTAAAAACCACATTTTTCCTGATTCAGCTTTTGCTGTTTCTACTGCTTTCAATTTTTACTTTTGCTTGTACAAAACGTTCAAACAAAAGCTCTTGTGCTGTATTGACTAAACTCACAACCAAACCAGCCAAGTTTATTTGTTTCTCAGGCATTTTTGTTGTTTTTTCAATAGTACTTTTAATATTAGACATAGTGAATATCCTTCCTATAAGCGGCTATCGATTTTTATCAATTGGCATTATCGTTATGTTGTGCCTTTCGTTAGCTGCATATTTTTACAAGCTTAAAAAACCCGACAAGCCTTTGTTTTCTTTTTTACTTCGTGCTGTTACTGTAAGTTTATTTTTAGAACTTTTCATTTTCAATTTCAACTCTGCACATCTGCTTATGGGTGATTATCCGGAAAAGCAGCTGGATTTTTCTTCATGTACATCAGAAAATGTACAGATTGAAGACAACAACGGTCAAATTAAGCTTCAAAACGGAGATGGCAGTTTAGAGTGGACTGATTTAGATATACCAATTGGCACGATATCCATTTCAGGCAGTTCTGATAAAAAAAGTTCTGCAAACTTTTCTATAAGCATCAAAGATGAAACATTTGCAGCTAGATATAGAGATAATGTTGCATCTGCTCAAGTAATTGGAAATCATTCTCGCAGTGAAACTATACCTTGCAATTTTTCAGGAAAAGTTGCAGATTTAAAAATATCATTTCATGCTGATGAAGATGAAACTATCACGATCAACGCTGTTTCCGTTAACACACCTATAATGCTGCATTTCTCAATTGTTCGATTCCTTATTATGCTGCTTGGCAGTTTGATCGTGTATATTTTAAAATCACCGCAATATCTTTATCAGCCATATGAAAAACGACGTAATGCCGTTAAGATCATAGCATGGACTTTTACAATAGTACTTGTATTTGTTTCTCTGTTTATAACTAATATGGGTCGTTATCAAAATACAGACCACAGTCTTAAAGCTGATTTTTCCATGACAGATGGAAATCAGATCACAAAAGAATTAGTAGATGCTTTTGAAAATGGCAGGGTAGATTTAGACATTCCGGTGAATGAAAATCTATTAGCACTGGACAACCCATATGATGATAGCCAACGCAGTGATATAGGAGGTTATCCTTGGGATCACTTATTATTTAATGGAAAACACTATTCATACTATGGAATCGCACCGGTTCTTACGCTGTTTTTGCCTTATCATAAACTTACAGGATATTATTTTCCATCGAGCTGGGCGATTTGGCTGTTTGGCATTATTGGAATTATATTCCTTACGAAATTCTATCTATGTTTTGTAAATAAATTTTTCCAAAAGGTACACGCTTCTATCATAACTGTTGGTCTGTGGATAATTCAATTTTCTTCCGGCATTTTCCTTTGTTATTTTAATACAAATTTCTATGAAATAGCACAATCTTCCGGCTTTGCGTGTGTTACGGTCGGTGCATACTTCCTTATTAGTTCTAATGTGATCGGTGATGGAAAAATCGTTAACTGGCGTTTGGCTTTGTCAACAATCTTTCTTAGCTTGGGCGTTTTGTGCCGTCCAACTCTTGCAATATACTGTATTGCATCGCTGCTTCTGATTTTCTCAGGATTTAAGAAGAAAAAAGCAAGCCGAAAAGATGAAAATAAAATATCATATTATCTGACTTATTCTTTATGTGCATTTTTACCGTTCATTTTAATCGGTTCTATTCAAATTTTCTATAATTATATCAGATTCGGCAGTCCTCTTGACTTTGGCATTCAATATTCTTTAACTATCAATGATTTCACAGCATCACAATATCATACTCATTTTGCACTGATTGGATTTTTCAATTTCCTTCTTAGAACACCAACATTTAGTGAGTCTTTCCCGTTCTTTACAGCAAATGAAGCTTTAACATTTCAGCCTCAAGGATATTATTTCCTTGCAACAGGAGCAGCACTTGGAATTATCTGGAAGGCACTCCCTGTTCTTGCATACGGCAAATCACTTAAAGCATACAGAGCAGTGCAAAATACAAATAAACGAATGTATGCCCTTATGATACTGGTAGTATGTATTATTTGTCCATCCATTATAATATTTTCAATATGGGAAAGCGGATTTGCAAACAGATATAGTGTTGACTTTGCTTGGCAAATAATTTTAGGAGCATTGATCATTTGCTTTATAACACATCAGAATTGTGCTAAAAATACAAAACTCCACTTAAACAATCTTATGATATTTGCAGGTTTTGTAAGTCTGCTGATGAATTTGGTACAAGCGTATTCTTACAACAATCCTACATCTGTATATTCTATTCAGTGGCAGGAAAACGCATTGGCATTTACAAGAATATTTGAATTTTGGAGATAAGGAGTATAACATGAAACAACCAGAAATTTTATATATGATAATTCCTTGTTACAACGAAGAAGAAGTTCTGCACGAAACAGCAAAACAGCTTAAAGAAAAATATCAAGATTTAATAAAACAACAATCGATTTCAGAAAAAAGCCGTATAGTATTTGTCAATGATGGCTCAAAGGACAAAACATGGCAAATAATCGAATCCCTTCATAAAGAAGAGCCTAAACTTTTCTCTGGAATAAACCTTGCACGCAACAGCGGTCACCAAAATGCTGTACTGGCTGGATTGATGACTGTAAAAGAACTTTGCGATATGGCAATTACTATGGATGCAGATTTACAGGATGATATAAATACTATAGATGCTATGGTTGAAAAATATTACGAAGGCAATCAGGTCGTTTATGGTGTAAGAAATTCCAGAGAAACAGATACATTTTTTAAAAAATTCACAGCAGAAAGCTTTTATAAATTCATGAAATCAATGGGTGCAGATGTAGTTTACAATCATGCAGACTTTAGACTTATGAGCAAACGAGTTTTACAGGAACTTTCAAATTTTAAGGAAGTAAATCTATTCTTAAGAGGAATGGTTCCATTGATCGGATTTCAAAGCTGCAATGTCTATTATGAAAGACACGAACGATTCGCCGGAGAAAGTAAATATCCTTTAAAGAAAATGCTTGCATTTGCAATCAACGGTATCACATCGTTTAGTACAAAGCCTTTAAAAATGATTACTTTCTTAGGGCTGATCATGTCAACTGTCAGTTTAATAGCCTTTATCTGGGCATTTATCACTAAGTTTACAGGTCATTCAGAAATTGGCTGGTCAAGCACAATTTGTTCTATTTGGCTTATTGGCGGCTTACAGCTATTCTGTTTAGGTATCATTGGAGAATATATTGGTAAGATTTACCATGAAGTAAAACAGCGTCCACGTTATATCGTTTCCGAATTTTTAAATAAAGAAGAGTAAATGTTTTTTCTTTCATTTGATAGAATATGCTTGAGTGAAGTTTAGCAACATCAAAAATTTTTGTCGTTTGCTATAATAATAGGCTGTTGCAGCTCAAATCTCTGCAACAGCCTATTTTTTGTGATATAATAAATTTTAAAAAGAAAAACGACCTGCATATAAAATGCAGATCGCTTTTCTTATATATTTTGATGTAAGCAGAATTATACGCAGCCCTGAGCCTTCATAGCTTCAGCAACCTTCAGAAAGCCTGCAATATTTGCACCAGCCATGTAGTTGCCTTCCATACCGTATTCCTTAGCAGCATCATCACAAGCCTTAAATATGCTCTTCATGATGCCGTGGAGCTTAGCGTCAACTTCCTCAAATGTCCAAGAAAGTCTTTCACTGTTCTGGCTCATTTCCAGACCAGATGTTGCAACACCGCCTGCGTTAGCAGCCTTTGCTGGACCATAGAGAATGCCATTTGAAAGATATGTTTCAATTGCCTCTGGTGTAGATGGCATATTTGCACCTTCAGATACAACCTTACAGCCATTCTTAACCAGAATTTCAGCAGATTCCTTATCAATTTCATTCTGAGTTGCACAAGGAAGAGCAATATCACAAGGAATTGTCCAGATGCCCTTGCAACCTTCATGATACTCTGCTTCTGGATGAGTATTTACATATTCCTTGATTCTCTTTCTCTCAACTTCCTTAAGCTGCTTTACGAGTGGCAGATCAATACCATTCTTATCATAAATGTAACCGTTAGAATCAGACAGTGCAACAACCTTTGCACCATATGCCATAGCCTTTTCAGTTGCATAAATAGCAACGTTTCCAGAACCAGAAATTACAACTGTCTTGCCTTCAAGTGACATACCATTTGCCTGAAGCATCTCATTAGTGAAGTAAAGCAGACCATAACCTGTAGCCTCTGTTCTTGCAAGAGAACCGCCATATGTCAGACCCTTACCAGTAAGAACACCTGTAAATTCATTACGCAGTCTCTTGTACTGACCGAACATATAACCGATCTCACGTCCGCCTGTACCGATATCACCAGCAGGAACGTCACAATCAGCACCGATGTGCTTAGAAAGCTCTGTCATAAAGCTCTGGCAGAAACGCATTACTTCTCCATCGCTCTTACCCTTAGGGTCAAAGTCGGAACCGCCCTTGCCGCCGCCCATAGGCAGTGTTGTCAGGCTGTTCTTAAATACCTGCTCAAAGCCAAGGAACTTGATAATACCAAGATATACTGATGGGTGAAGTCTGATACCGCCCTTATATGGACCAATTGCAGAATTGAACTGTACACGGAAACCTCTGTTAACCTGTACCTTGCCATTATCATCTACCCATGGTACACGGAACATGATCTGTCTTTCTGGTTCAACGATTCTTTCCAGAACGCCTGCTTCTACGAGATCAGGACGCTTTTCAACAACTGGTTCAAGTGTTTCAAGAACCTCTGTTACTGCCTGAATGAATTCTGGCTCACCGGCATTTCTCTTCTTTACTGTTTCCAGCAAATCAATAAGATACTGATTTTTCAAATTCATTTTAATTACTCCTTACATCAAAAAATTATTATTAATTAAACTTGAATTAAAAATTGTACTAAACCAATAAATAATAAAACAAAAAAGACGCAGAGAATCCAAAAATATCATTAAGATATTTCCAAAAAGTCTGACGCCATTGTCATTACTATTCTTTTTAGTACTTTCTTATTATATACCATTCTGACGCTTTTGTCAATACCTTTTTTCCAATTTTTTTATTTTTCAAAAAATTTATTTTCATTAAATTTAGCCGCATATGAAATAGTCTGTTTCAAAGCAGATTCTTTATCTATATTGGCAAGCCTTAGCTTATGTGCATAAGACAAAACTTCTTTAAAATTTTCGTTTGGTAGAAGTCCTGCATCTATAAGATCTTTGCCTGTAACATACGGCTTTTCCATAATCTTATTATAAATATCAAGCCTTTTTAAAAGAAATTCTTCTGTAGATTTTGATTGAACAAGTGTTTTCCTGCCCTTATCATCTGACTGTGATATATATATAAGGTCAATCGGACTCACTGAACTATCAAACATTTTATTTGTAGATTTTACAGACGCTTCTGCATTTGCAAGTACATTCGGCTTCATATGAAGTTCTGTCATATTCATCACATAATGTATCAGTTTTTTTTCATTTGTAATTCGCTTTAAAAATCGTTTTACGATCGTCAGTCCCTTAGTTTCATGTTCATACGCATGGTAAACGCCATTTTTCTTTTCCGTGCAAATTGCCTTTCCAAAATCATGTACAAGTGCTGTCATCATAAATCCATAAGGATATGTACTGCGATCACGATATTTTGCAGCCTCATCAATAACCATCATTGTATGATTCCAAACATCACCTTCCATATGGTACTTACTATTTTGTGGCACTCCAATAAGCATTTCAACTTCCGGGAACCATGTGCCAAGCTGATCCATTTTTCTAAGTGACTCAAAAAATATCGATGGTCTTTCTGCTTTTAAAAGTGCCTTAACAAGTTCAGCCTCTATACGTTCCTTTGAAAGTGTACTTAAATCTATATTTCTGCAAAGCAAAAGAGTTTTATCAGCTATGTCAAATTCAAATCTTGCTGCAAATTGTGCTGCCCGAAGCACTCTTAAAGGATCTTCCCAAAATGTTTTATCACTTACATGACGTATTATTTTATCGTTTATATCACTTATACCGCCAAAATGGTCTATTACCTCACCTGTAATAATATTTTCCATAAGAGCATTTATTGTAAAGTCTCGTCTAAGTGCTGCCTTTTCAGTGCCAATAAATGGGTCTACATCAATATTAAAGTCACGGTGTCCCTTACCGCAAAGATGTTCTTTTCTCGGCAGTGCTATATCAAGACAACAGCCTTTTATGCCATATATGCCAAAACTTTCACCTATCTCAATACGCTTGCCAATGCTGTCAAGTATCTCTTCTAAAACATCAGCAGAAATGCCATGAACTTCAATATCAATATCCTTATTTTCGTGCTTCATAATCTTATCACGCACAAAACCGCCAACAAAATACGCTGTACCAGATTTTTCAGTTATAAGTTTTGCAAGCAAATTTGCTGTTTTCATATCGTCCAATATAATCCAACCTCTTTTATTTTAACTCCTGCTTTGATTCTAATATCCATCTCCACGGCATATTTTTCCAATAATCACCGGCGTAATCTATACCAACACGAACATCTGTTCTAATCTTTACAGAAGTCCCATCATCTTCTATCCATAATTCATCATTGGATACAAAGCTTTCTCCATTAAATTTTTTGCCGATCTGCAAATATTTTGTAAGCTTGGCAGGACCGTTATGCACTTCACCGGCTCGTATAAGAACACCCTGCGGTTGCTGTAACTCTCCTGTTATAACATTCATAAGCCAATGCATACCATAACAAAGGTATACATATATAATCCCGCTTTTACCATAAAGCAGCTCTGTTCTTTTAGTTCTTCCTTTTGATGCATGACACGCAAGATCTTCCTCACCACGATAACTTTCGGTTTCCGCAATACGTTCTCTTAATATAGTTCCATCAGGCAGCCGTCTTGCAATTATCTTTCCTACTAAATCAGGAGCTACTTCAAGACAATCACGGTGAAAAAATTCTTCTCCTAAACGTTTATTCATGCTTTATCCTCCCTTTTAAATTTTGAAATATCAGCAGGCGGAGTTACATAAACAGTATGCTGATTTGAAAAGATTACTTTACCCGGTTTTGAACCAACAGGTTTTTTCACAAATTTAACCAAACAATAGTCAACCGGCACTTGTGCTGATGTCTGTGCCTTACTGTGATATGCTGCAAGCTGTGCGGCTTCTAATATAGTATTCATTGGTACTTCTCTGCCGTCTGTATGAATTATAACATGTGAACCCGGGATATTCTGTGTATGAAGCCAAATATCCAGTTTTTCCGAATCTTTTAATGTCAGTTTATCATTCTGCTTATTATTTCTTCCAACTGAGATCTTAAATTCTTCGGAAGATATATACTCTATAGGCGGCAAGGATTTCGGTGCTTTGCCTTTAAGTCTTACAGAACGTATATAACCCTGTTCAGCAAGTTCAAGTCTAAGCTGTTCCAAGTCGTTTTCAGTATCAGCACGAGTTAGAACATCAAGCACACTGTCAAGATATGCAAGCTCTTCACGTCCGGAATCTATTTGCTTTGCAAGGATCTTTTCTGCGGTACACGCCTTTTTATATGCACTGTAATAATGCTGTGCATTCTGCGGCGGAGTAAGTCGTGGATCAAGTTTTATTGTAACAGACGGACAGCTTTCTTCATAGAAATCTTCCAAGACAGCTTCAGTATCACCCTTGTTGATACGATAAAGATTCGATGAGATCAAATCAGCCCGACGTCTTAAATTATCCTTTTCCTTACAAGCTTCAAGCTCTTCTGTTTGAGAAGAAATTCTCCTGCTTATACGTTCCGATTTTTGCACAAGCAGTCTAAAAAGATCATTTGCTCTTTGCTTCATTCGTGCAACCTTGTCACGCTGTGCATAAAAATTATCAAGTAATTCACAAGCAGACGACATTTCACGAGTTATCATAAGAGTTCCGTACTGATGCAACGGAATAAATGAAAAGTCTTTAAGCTGACCTTCTCTTGTAGAAGCAATTGTAAAATGACAATTATCTTCATTGAGCATTGTCTTTGTACGTCCTATAGCAAAACAAAGCCTGTCGTAATCATCATCAATCATGGTTTCAGTTCGGCATTCATTTCCACGTCCGGCATAAAATGCCCATTCACGCACAAGTACGGGAGAAACACCTTCTAATGTACAAAGCAGCATTTTAGAAAGTACTCCATTTTGGCTTTTAAGTGCTTCTTTAATTTCATCACAAGAACATTCAAGGAAATTAAGTCTTTCATCTCTCGGTGGAAGTTCATATGTCATACCAGGAAGTACAAGTCTTTTACTAGACATTTCAGCATCAACACGCTTTATACTGTCAATTATTTTCTTATTTTCATCAATAAGAATAAGATTTGAGTACCTGCCCATTATTTCGCACACAAGAGTAAGCTCTACCACATCTCCAAGTTCATTTATACATGAAAAATCAAGATAAAGCACACGTTCAAGTCCATCTTGTCTTATATTCAAAAGCTTGCCGCTGCCAAGACGCTTTCTAAGCAGCATACAAAACATAGGCGGAACTTTTGGATTCTCTGCCTGAACATTTGTAAGGTGAACTCTTGCCCTATCAGCAGAGGCAGATATAAGCAATTTATAGCTGCCATCACGTGTTCTAAGTGACAATATTATCTCTTCTCTTGCAGGCTGATAAATCTTTTCAATTCTTGAACCCACAAGAAATTCCATTTCTTTTTTTACCGCATATAAAAACGCTCCGTCTAAAGCCATTTTATCTCATCTCATTTCTTTTTATACTGCAATATTTCAAAGGAAACTTTTGTACGAAGTTCCTGTAATGCATCAAGTCGAATATGTTCTTGTCTTCCGGTTTTATAATAATAAGGTGTCATAGCAAATAGATTTTGTATATCTTCAGAATTCTCCATGAATATTTCATAATCAACTTTTTCAGTCCCAATAAATTCAAAACCGGACAGTTCATAGTCCTGAACATTATTTTTATAAGGCGTATCATAGACAGCCTTTTTAAGCTCCCATAGATGATAAGCTCCGGGAATGACAAGGATCATTGTTCCTTCAGGTTTTAAAACACGTCTAAATTCATCACCGCAATAAGGTGCAAACGCTGACATAAGCACATTGCAGCTATTATCCTTCACTGGAATATGAAATACACTTCCTACTGCAAATTCTACATCTTTACAGCTTTTAGAAGCTGAATCTACAGCACACTTTGCAATATCAATGCCATATACATATGGGCTTTTGCCATTTTCAGAAAGAAACCTGTATACATTTTTTGTATAATATCCTTCACCGCAGCCAGCGTCAAGAACCACTCCTTTGCACGGCATAAATGAATCGATCACTTCACAAAGTTTATCACTCATAGGTTTATAAAAATCCCGACTCAAAAAATTACGCCTAGCATTTACCATAAGATTATTATCTCCCGGTAACTTTGTTTTCTTGCGATTGGCGGTCAATAAATTGACATAACCGCTTCTTGCATAATCAAAACTATGATTGTTTTTGCATACAAGACTTTTATTATTATTTTGATTCTGTTTTAATAAATCTTCTCCGCATACAGGACAGCTCCATATATTCATTATTGAATCCTCCTAAATGAATATGAAGCAGGGTCTTCACTTTTTTCACGAATAATTTCAGCATCAGGAAATGCGGCTTTAAGTTTTTCTGCCAAAAGTTCAACTGCAATTCTCTCGGTGTGATAATGTCCGCAGTCAAAAAGTGAAATTCCTGCATTTTTCGCAGTATACCATTGATCATGTTTTATATCACCAGTTATAAGTGCGTCACAATTCTGCTCTATTATTCCACTTAGAAATGAACCGCCGCTTCCGCTGCAAAGAGCAATTTTTCTTATAGGTCTGCTGCCGGTACAATAACGTACAACACTGCATTCAAATGCTTCTCTTAATATATCAGCCATTTCATCAGCTTTAAATTCTACCTCACTTTGAGCTATCCAACCAAATCCGCTGCCGCTCAATGAATCTTCTATTTTTCCAAGCGAAAGCTTTTCTTTTAGCATTTCATAAAGCCTTGCATTTATTCCTTCTGATGAAATATCAAGCGGAGTATGAACGCATATAGCAGCCATATTATTTTTTACAATCTGCCAGACAGGATTATTAGAACTAAGATTTTTAAGAGGAGAAAATATTACCGGATGATGCGATACCATAAGCTGTGCAGAAGCTTCATTTGCAGCAGAAACAGCTTCATTTGAAATATCAAGACATATATATATCCTATCTGCCGGCATATCCATATCACCAATAAGAAGTCCACTATTATCCCAGCTTTCCTGTTCGGAAAATGGCGCTATTGAATTTATCTTATTATAAATATCTTTTACTTTTATCATTTTATTCTTACTCCAAATCTTTGCATCTTAATGCGATCTCTTGCATAATATTCTTATAAGAACAAGCAGTATTAAGATCTGCTTTTTCAAGATTCATACAAACCTTCTTAAGCTGAGAATACCTAAATCTTCCATACGATCTTACAGTTTTATCATTCCAATCAGCAATTCCCATTTCACGCTCAAATTCAGAAAGGCTATGTATATTTCCATCATATACTGCTTTCATTACTGTATAAAAAAAACGTCCTTCACAGACAATTTTCTCACAAGTTATACTAAAACCATTTTCACAAAGCCAGCTGCGCAGCAGAGGTATCTTCGTCATTGGCTGTAAAATAAGATTTACATTATTTTTTATCCATTCACATTCCTTAAGAATATGAACAATTGTTTCACCGCCCATACCGGCAATAACTACATCAGTAACTCCATCTGAAGGAACATTTAAAAGCCCGTCTGACAAAACAAGCTCCGCCTTATCGATCATTCCTGCCTGAACCAGAGTTCTCATTGCTGCGTTCAAAGGACCTTCTGCTACATCAGATGCAATTACCCTTTTACATTTGCCACTTCTTAGCAGCTCTGCCGCCAAATATGCATGGTCAGTTCCAACATCACAGGCAATTCCATCGCCTGAAACAAATTCTGCACATACAGAAAGCCGTTTTGTAAGCACTCCGTCTGTCACCTCACTATTTTAATATCAATAATATAAAAA
This sequence comes from uncultured Ruminococcus sp., assembly GCA_937907215.1. GTDB lineage: Bacteria > Bacillota > Clostridia > Oscillospirales > Ruminococcaceae > Ruminococcus_C. The sequence continues at coordinate 32,363 of CALESG010000019.1, read as the reverse complement.
ATAAAAAACTTTCAGAAAAAGAAAGCGGCTGTCTATCAAACAGCCGCATAAGCTAAAATCATATAAAGACTTACGCTTCCTTAGCAGCAATCTGCTGATTCAGCTTTTCAAGGAGTTCTTCACAGTTAACACCGTGAACCATGCAGGCTTCCTCTACAGTTTCACCACGTGATGCAGGACAGCCCAGACAGTGCATACCGATCTCCATAAACATTGGTGCAGTTTCAGGTGCAATGTCAAGAATATCTCCGATAATAGTATCCTTTGTAATTGTTACAGCCATTGTTTTTTCCTCCTGTTTTTTATTTTTAATAAAGACAAGGCACAGCTTTCGCCATGCCCGTCCCATTTTTCCATTCTTATTGAGCTGCCTTCATTTTAGCGAAGCACTCACTGCAATATACTGCACGGTCTTCTCTTGGCTGGAACGGAACTTTTGCTTCACCACCGCATGATGCACAAGTAGCAATAAACATCTCACGCTCCGGCTTAGAAGATGTACCGGTTGCTCCCTTCTTAGCATTACGGCAAGCTTTACAACGCTTTGGCTCGTTTACAAAACCCTTTTCAGCGTAAAATTCCTGTTCACCAGCTGTGAAAACGAATTCCTCTCCGCAATCCTTGCATACTAAAGTCTTATCCTCGTACATAGTGACCTTTCCTTTCTGAATTCTCCACTCGGAAAATTCCGCTGCTGCGTCATAACAACAGCTTAGTATGAGTTATGTTGGACCGGGAACGGATTCACACCGACACCGGGTGCTTTGCACCTTGCTCTTATCATTAAGCTACCGGACCTTATATAATATGTAATGCCTACATTGATATTTTTCGCATTTTGCTTCGAACTCTTTGTAAAGCATTATTAACAGATTTTACAGAAACACCAAGCTTATCCGCAATTTCCATATAACTCAAACCGCCAATAAACATAATGCAAATTTGGTATTCAAAATCTGACAGCTGAGATGTAATCTTTCGCCACAGATCTGCCCATTCTTCACGCTTTAAAACAATAGAATCAGGCTGTGCATTTGTATCCGGCATTTCAAATACAGGTTCGCTTATGTCGCCAACAGGCATTGGAAGACCACTGCTGTTTCTTAAAGCTGAAACCATTCTATTTGTAATGCATATGTTTGCATAAGTTGAAAATTTAATTTTACGCTGTTTGTCAAACGCTGTAACAGCAGATAACAACCCCATAAATCCCTCTTGTGCAAGATCATCGGCTTCAACCGAACCGCACATCATTGACGCTTTCCAACGAATAAGCCTTGTATATCTTGATATCAAAACACACATTGCCTCTGAATCTTTTTCTGCCATAAGGGCAAGCTCTTCATCTGTACAATGTTCAAGCTCCAAATTCTTCAAGTGCATACTCCCTCATCTGCTACTCCGATTCAATCTGTACCTTTTTATTATATCTAAAAAGTTATTCTTTGTCAATATAATTCCACAAAAAACAAAATCTATCCAAGAAAAATAGCAATTCAAACAGTTTTCATCTCATAAAATTTGTTATAATGCACATGAAATAGCAAAAGCGAGCTGTCGCCAGCTCAACCATCCTGCAACACCCACTGACGGTGAAGAAAAATAACAAAAAAGCTGTTGCAAATAAAAGCTCTGCAACAGCCTTTTAGAAAATCTTATCTTTCGTCAAGTATCTTGAAGATCGTATCCCATTCTTCATCGTTTAAAAGCGGCTCTTTTGATACAGACTGTTCACTTGCAGGTTGTGCTGCCTGTACTGACGGTCTTGCCTTTGGAGCAGGATTTACCTTGACCTCAGGAGCTTTTGGCTGAACAGCTTCTACTGCTGGTGCCTTTTCTGTTTCTACTTCAGCTTCAACAGCTTCATTTTCCGGCTCATCAACATCTCCAAATCCAGTAGCAATAACTGTGATAGTCATCTCATCATGCATATCAGACTTAAACGCTGTACCAAAAATAGATTCAACATTTTCAGCAGCCTTTTCGGTAATAAGCTTTGTAGCTGTATCTACATCAGATGAAAGAACATCTTCGCTCATAGTAATATTGATAAGCAAACGCTTAGCTCCTGCAATAGATGTTTCAAGCAGCGGACTTGCAATAACTTCTGCTGCTGCAACCTTTGCCTTGTCCTTGCCGGAACCATGACCGATTGCCATATGAGCATATCCAGCACCACGCATAATAGTTGTAATATCTGCAAAGTCCAGATTTATATATCCCTCTTCAACAATCAAATCAGAAATGCTGCGAACGCCCTTTTCCAGAATATCGTCTGAACGTGCAAACGATTCACGCATTGTAAGCGGCTTATCATCGCCCTCAAGAAGTTTTTCATTAGGAATAACAATAAGAGAATCTACATACTTTCTAAGTTCTGCAATGCCCTTTTCAGCCTGAGCCATTTTCTGCTCACGCTCAAAAGCAAACGGTTTTGTAACAACAGCAACTGTTAAAATACCTGCATCCTTTGCAATACGTGCTACAACAGGTGCAGCACCAGTACCAGTACCGCCGCCCATTCCGGCAGTAATAAATATCATATCAGCGCCCTTGAGTGCAGCCTCTATCTCTTCAGAATTTTCTTCCGCACTGCTTGCTCCTATTTCAGGCTTGTTTCCCGCACCTCTTCCACGTGTCAACTTCGCACCGATCTGAATTCTAGTATTTGCCTTTGAATTATTCAAAGCCTTAGCATCTGTATTTACTGCAATATACTCAATATTCTGAACACCGGACTGAACCATGCAGTTTAAAGCATTGCCGCCTGCTCCGCCAACGCCTATTACTTTAATACAAACATCCGGTTCAAATGCGTCTTCATAAATGAAATCAGTCATTATTTTGCTTCCTCCTAATTTTTGCATATATACTCATAATGATTTTATTGCTTTTAACGCTTAACATATAAATACACTTTTTATTTTAACATACTTCCAAGCATATTTCAAGTGATTTTTAAAATTTTTTTCTTTTTTAGGCATATTTTCTTATAATAACCCATTATTCGCCACTGCTTAGTTTTCAGCTATGGTTTCTGTAGTATCTGTAGTAATAGTAGTGGTTGTGGTAGTTTCAGAAACCGCATTGCCCTGAGTAGAAGTTATCCCTGTATCAGTTGTTGTTACACCTGTTGATTTCACCTGATTTGCAAGTTCTACCGCTGCTTTCTCTCTGAATGAACACTGATTATTTCCTACCATAGTAAGATAACCTTCTTTGCCATCGCCAAGTCTTCCCATTACAGATTCAGCAAGAGTAATTTTATATGGTATCTCATTCCAATTACCCATTGAAAATTCTATTCTATCATCAAATACAACAACTATATTATACTTGTCCGACATATCTATTGATGTTATGGAATAGTCAAGCTCATTTGACATAATTTCAGACAATGTTTTAAAAATCACATTTTTAGTTTCATCAGATGATGAAGTATGAAGTCCCGGTGTAAGAACAGAAGGATTAAAACCATATATTCCCGTAAGACCTTCTCCTGCTTCTGTACTGTTTGTGATTATCTTTCCACTTTCACTTGTCATAAGGATTCCATTGTCAAAATAAATATTATATGCCTCATGACACGATTTTACATCTATCGTAACTGCATCAGGATACTTTTTTGACACTGTTGCCGACTCTATATAAATCATATCGGATTCTATATTATTTTCAAGTTCCTTTACATTCATTCTCAAAAGATTATCACCCTTGCCAACACCGCTTGCCATGGTTATTTCTTCAGCAGAATATTGCGGTGCTGTACCAGTAACTTTTATTGATGACACATTAAAGAAAAGCGTCATTGAAAGTGCCATTCCCAAACAAGCAGTGAGCAGCAAAACTGTAAATATATATATTGGCATAAACCGTCTGCGTCGCCGCATTCTTTTGGCATTCTTATAACCAGTGCGAATCGCCGTCTTTTCGACATCATGCATTGCCATGTTTTCCTCCTCATCATCTTTAAAACAAATATTTAAAAACACATTTTAAAAGTATATCCGCAGACACCGCAGCTCCTGCGGATACACCTTAATTTTATATATAGCTATCAAACACGCAGAATATCTGCACCTGCACATTTAAGCATTTTTTCTATAGTTTCATATCCACGGTCAATATGGTGAACCTGCCTTATTTCCGTTATCCCGTCTGCCGCCAGACCTGCCAGTACAAGAGCAGCTCCACCACGAAGATCTGTTGCTGCAACATGAGCACCGGATAATCTGCTTACTCCGTTTACAACAGCTGTTCTTCCGGAAACACATATTTCTGCGCCCATCTGAATAAGTCCATCAACATGACGATAACGGCACTGAAAAATATTCTCTTCAAAAACAGTAACACCTTTTGCAACTGTCATAAGAGCCATTATTATTGCCTGAACATCAGTTGGAAAACCAGGGTGTGGCATTGTTCTAAGTCTTGAAACTGATTTAAGTCTTTTTGGAGCCAAAAGATATACCGCATCATCCGTCTTATCTATACGGCAGCCGGATTGTTCCAAAATCGGAAGTACATTATCCATTCGTGAATCTTTTGCACCAATAAGCTTAATTGTTCCGCCTGTTATAGCACCGGCAGACAAATATGTTATACCGGCTATTCTATCAGGCATTATTCTATGCTCACAACCCCTGAGTTGTTTTACACCTTTGATACGTATTGTACTTTCACCATCGCCTTTTATCAAAGCTCCGCATTTTCTAAGAAATTCTGCAAGATCACATATTTCAGGTTCTCTTGCTGCATTGCTTATAATCGTTTCACCTTTTGCAAGAACTGCCGCAAGCATAATGTTTTCAGTCGCACCTACAGACGGGAATTTTAAATGAATATTACAGCCTGACAATCCATATGGTGCAGTGCAGTCAAGCCTGCCTTCATGGCGTTCTATCTTTGCACCCATACGGCACAATGCATCAAGGTGCATATCGATCGGACGTGGTCCCAGTTCACATCCTCCAGGATAATAAACCTGACAAGAACCAGTTCTTCCCAAAATTGCACCGAGAAATACAATAGATGAACGCATTTCCTGCATAAGCGATTCAGGAATTTGACTGCCATAGATACAATCTGCACAGACGATAACTGTATGTTCATTTATAGTACAATGACAACCTATATGGGTAAGAATACGACAAGCTGAAAAAACATCTGTAAGCCGTGGACAGTTTTTTAAAACAGTTTCACCCTTACACAAAATAGTTGCTGCCAAAAGCGGCAATGCACTGTTTTTAGCACCCCAAAGCGGAATTTCTCCTTCAAGTGCAGTGCCGCCTTTTATAACAAGCTTCTGCATCTGCATCACCCCTTGTTTTCTCCATGCTATGCAGACGCCCTGTATTTTGTGATTATTCTTCTGAATCCTTTAAGTTTTTGTCTTCTTCCAAAGTCTTATTACTATCAGTTTCATCTTCCTTATCCGGCAAGAACTTAGGCATACATGACATTACATTGTCTTTAGCCTTTTCAACAGCACTTTTAAATGTGAGTTTTTCCTTTTTAGCTGATGAATCTGCCGAAACATTTTTTTCAGCATTACGCTTTACACTTATTTCATAAAGACTTTCTATTACTTCCCATATTCTTTCAGGAGTATCATTTATCTGCAGCGCAGCTGCTCTTGCAGACATTGCAGCAAGTCTTTCAGGCTCATCATACAGCTTCTTTACATGACGAAGCATACCCTCTATGCTGACATTTTTCTGCTCAATTACAATAGCCGCTCCAGCTCTGCCCAAAACATTGGCATTGTGGAACTGATGATTTCCTGCAACTATTGGTGACGGAATCAAAATAGAAGCTTTTCCGGCAGCCTCAAGCTCTGCAAGTGTGCTTGCACCAGCACGGCAAATAACAAGATCCGCAGCTGCAAGACAGGTTGCCATATCGTTTATGTACTCTGTAATTCTCAGCCGCTTGCTTTTCATTGGAATTCCTGCTGCCGCCATAGCTTGTGGAAATGTATCTCGACCCATTCCTCCATAACCATGAATATGATTTATTTTAAGACCTTTTTTAACAGTCCATGGAATCATATTTTCCATAACTTCATTTATGCATCCTGCACCAAGACTTCCGCCAAAGGAAAGTATACACATACTGTCATCAAAGCCAAGCTCACGCCTTGCTTCTTCCTTTGTTTTTACAGATATGCCAGTACGAACCGGCAAACCTGTAACTGTATACGGACAATCAAAATCCATATATTCAAGTGCATCTTTTACAGTAAGCATTACATGGTCAACTTTTTGTGAAAGCATTTTATTAGTTACACCCGGAAATGCATTCTGCTCATGAATTGCACACGGCACACCCATTTTTGCAGCCATTCTGATAACAGGTCCTGAAACATATCCGCCTGTACCAATGGCAATATCAGGATTAAAATCTTCTACTATTTGTTTTGCACGTTTTCCGGATTTCGCCAGAAAATATACTGCCTTAAAATTTCGTCTTATGTTTTCAAATGAAATTTTTCTCTGAAATCCTGCAACCTCAATTGTTGTAAGCTGGTACCCAGATTGCGGCACAAGCCGTGATTCCATTCCCTCAGGAGTACCCGCAAATAAAAATTCAGCATCAGGATCATGTGCCTGAATAATTGACGCAATGGCAAGAGCCGGATTGATATGTCCGCCTGTTCCGCCGCCTGCTAATAATACTTTCATCATATCCTCCTATCAATTTATTCCTGTGTCTGTATTTCAGCAGCAACGGCTTTTTTACGCCGCCCTGATACATATGATGGCGATTTATACCTTGCACGTGATATATTCATTACAACCCCCATTTCTGCAAGCTGCAAAATAAGTGCTGTACCACCGTAACTGAAAAACGGCAAACTGATACCTGTATTTGGTACAAGATTACTTACAACGGCAATATTTAAAAATGCCTGAAGTCCAATATGCATAGTAAAACCAACAGCAAGAAGCATACCGAATTTATCCGGTGCCTGTGAAGCTATACGGAACCCCCTGAATACCAAAAGAGCAAACAAAAGCACAACTGTAAGTGCACCTACAAAACCAAGTTCTTCACATACAATGGAAAATACAAAGTCATTTTTTGTTTCAGGAAGATATAAAAACTTCTGTCTTGATTCACCAAGTCCAAGTCCAAATAATCCACCCGAACCTATAGCTATAAGCGATTGACAAGTTTGCCATGTTCCGCCCTGACTGTCTGAAAACGGATCCAGCCAAGACTGAAGTCTTATCTGAATGTAATCATATCCTTCATAAATAGACAAGAATGCTACGATAGCAAGTACGGCAGCCAAAGCCACTACAATAAGAATAAGAAAATGAAGTGGTCTTGCACCACCTACCCATATAAGTGTCATTCCAATAAGGCCTATAAGAATAGTACATGAAAGGTGTGGTTCAAGCATAAGCAGAACAGCAACTATTCCAAGAGCTACCAAATATGGTAAAACACCTGTTTTAAATTTCTGCATCTGTCCATAATTCATTTCAATAAGATATGCAAAAAATATAACTAAACCGATTTTCATAAGCTCAGACGGCTGAAAGTTAAAGCTGCCTATAACGAGCCATCTTTGCGCACCACCTGCACTAGTACCTACAAAAAGTACCAAAAGAAGCAATACAACAGGCATAAAATAGCTTCCTATAGCAATGATCGGTGTACGATAAATTCGGTAATCTACAATTGACAATACATACATCAAGATAAGACCTATTACACCGGTCTTTATCTGTGCTACTGCATAATAAGTTCCTTCATAACCCTCTGAAATCGCCCAGGCATAACTTGCGGAAAACATCATAATAATTCCCATGACAAGGAGTGCAAGTACTGTTAGAAAAAACGGCACATCTACCTCACCATAACGAACGCCCTTTTGAACAAAAGGAAAACGCAGTTTTAAACGTTCCTTCTTCTTTCTTGTGGCTTCTGCCATATCGAACCTCCTTAAATTTCAGCCTGGAAAAGCGTCAACAAAATTCCGCCTATTCCTACTATTAGACTAAACAGCGAAAATGTAATTACGATCTTATACTCACTGAAACCACTCATCTCAAAATGATGGTGAATAGGTGTCATTTTGAAAATTCTTCTGCCTTCGCCATACTTTTTCTTTGTGTACTTAAAATAAGAAACTTGAATAACAACAGACAATGCTTCAATTATATAAACAAGAGCAATAAGTACAAGCACAAGGTGCTGATGTGTTACAAGACCTGCGGCAGTTACCGCTGCACCAAGGAACATTGAACCTGTATCTCCCATAAAACATTTAGCCGGATGAAAATTCCATACAAGAAAACCCAAACAGCCGCCTGCAACAGAAATAGTGAGAAGTGTCATCTCTGCATTTGAAAGTATTACAAATATAATTGTGTATAACAGCATATTCACCATAGTAACTGTTCCACACAAACCATCAATGCCGTCTGTAAGATTTACTGCATTTGTAAGATATATAATTACCAAAACCATTAGAGGATAATAAAACCAACCAATGTCAAAGCTTGCAAATCCAAGATTTATTCTTGTATCTGTATCGCCAAAGTAACGCATAGCCAAAAGCCATACTACAGATATTACCACTTGAATTATAATTTTCTGAATAGGAGAAAGTCCATCATTATTGTTACGAGAAACTTTTGTAAAGTCATCAATGAATCCCATAACGCCAAAAAGTATACAGAAAACAACACAGCAGAGAAGACGCATTGCCGCATTTGACGCAGCAGCAGATTCTTCTCCAAGAACAACAAGCGATGTCATGCGATATATAATATAACCTACAGAAACCGATATTACAGTAGAAATTATAAACATGATTCCGCCCATAGTCGGTGTACCCTGCTTATTCTTATGCCATTTTGGTCCAAATTCAACTTTTATAGGCTGACCAAATTTCAGCTTATGGAGAAATGGTATAAGCAGCTTTCCGCATACCGCTGCAATAACAAACGATAAAAGTCCTGCAATAAGCTCAATCCAGAACGGCATTTTGCTCATCCTCCTGTCTGAATATCTCTTTTATGCAATCTTCAAGATGCATTCCACGGCTTGCTTTAAAAAGTATCAAATCACCCGGTCTAAGGTATGCACGAATAGCACAGCAAAGCTCTGTTTTATCTTCTGTATGGAATACAGATGCTCCGGCAGCGGCAGCAGCTTCTGCAATGTATCTTGCCTGTGTGCCATAACAGAAGATCTGATCCGCACCACTTGCAAGAGTCATATTGCCTACTATTTCATGAAGCTTTCTTGAAAGGTCGCCAAGCTCAAGCATATCGCCGAGAACAGCTGCCTTTCTGCCTGATGATTTCATCTCTTTAAGCACATGGAGTGCTGCTTTCATGGAATCCGGACTTGCATTATAACAGTCTACAATAAGAGTATATGTTCCATGCTGCTCTATATTCTGTCTAAAGCCAACTGTTTTATATTTGCCCAAAGCCTCAGCAATTTTTTCAGGCTCTATATTTGCCAAACGTCCGGCACAATAAGCTCCAAGTGCATCGAGTACATTATGAAGTCCTACACAAGGAAGTGTCACATAACAAGTTTTTTCACCGTTTTCAATAACATTGAAAGATGTACTGTTTTCTTCTGCTGTAATATTTACTGCACGTACATCAACATCTTCATTTTCAATGCCATATGTATAAACAGGACGTGAAAGCTTATTTTTAAGCGGTTCAAGATATGCATCATCACCATTTACTACAAGCGGTGCATCATCTTTCATACCATCAAGTATCTCAAGTTTTGCCTTTAATATGCCCTCCTGAGATTTCAGGTTTTCAATATGTGAAAAACCTATATTAGTGATCACACCTATTGTAGGCTGAGTTGCAGAACTAAGTCTGTGTATCTCACCAAAATCAGACATTCCCATTTCTATAACGGCTGCTTCATGACCGGAATTAAGCTCTAAAAGAGTTTTAGGAAGTCCTATTTCATTATTAAGATTGCCCTGTGTTTTAAGTGTATTAAAGGAAGATGAAAGCACCAGTGCGATCATTTCCTTTGAAGTAGTTTTTCCGACACTTCCTGTAACACCTATTAAAACAGGTGAAAATTTCTTTCTATAATATGTGGCGATCTGCAATAATGCACGGCGTGTATCAGGAACCACCAGACAAGGACAACCCTCTATCTCATACTCAGTAACAACAGCCGCTGCACCGCTTTCAACAGCACGTTTTGCAAACGCATGGCCATCAAAATGTGTACCTTTAAGTGCTAAAAAAAGGCAGCCTTCAGGTAAATTTCTTGTATCAGTAGATATTTCTGTTATTTCAGCTTCCATCGGAGCAGTCGTTCCAAGAGCTGCTGCAATTTCTGTAAGATTCAGTTTTTCCATCTTATCTGTTTCCCCTAACTATTATTTATTTGCATTCAGCAGTGATAGACATTCCTTTACTATTTCACGTTCGTCCATGTGAATATGTCTTCCTCCTGCAAGTATCTGATAATCTTCATGACCTTTGCCGGCAAGCACAAGGACATCACCGGCTTTAGCAAGCTGCATTCCTTTGAGAATAGCGGCTTTTCTATCAATAACTACTTCATAAGGTACATCAATACCTTTAAGTCCTGTGATAATTTCTGAAATTATCGCTTTCGGATCTTCATCACGTGGATTATCAGAAGTAATTATAAGCATATCTGCATACTTTGCAGCAGCGGCAGCCATCTTGGGTCTTTTAGTACGATCACGATTTCCGCCGCAGCCAAATAAACACAAAAGTCTGCCTGTTGTATATTCCTTCACGCTGCTGAGAATGTTCTCAATAGCGTCCGGTGTATGTGCATAGTCACATATTACTGTAAATTCTCTGCCTGTAGGTATAATTTCGCAGCGACCTCTTACACCGGTATAGTTTTCCAATATTCCTATAATCTCTTCCATACTGATGCCTGCTCGCAAGCAAGCCGCTATAGCAGCTGTAACGTTTGCAACATTAAACATTCCTGTCATAAGAAGATTAAGCTGATATGATTTTTCACCATGACACAACCAAAAGCCAGTACCGTTTGCACGAAGCTTTATTGCGTCTGCATAAAAATCTCCTCTTCCGCAGCAGCTATATGAAACCTTTTCGCAGCTTATTTCATCAAAAAGTCTTTTTCCATATTCATCATCTACATTTATAACAGCATAATCGCACTTATCAAAAAGCATACGCTTAGCCTGATAATAATTCTCCATAGTACCGTGGTAATCAAGATGATCTTGAGTAAGATTTGTGAAAACAGCTGTTTCAAAATGAGTAGGTCCTATACGATACTGTACCAAACCAAAAGATGAAACTTCCATTACAACATAATCGCAGCCTTCATCTAACATCTCAGAATAAAGCTTCATAAGGTCATATACCATAGGAGTGGTATTATCTGTGTGGATCACACGATCACCTATCTCATTTTGAATCGTTCCTATAAGACCAACCTTATGACCCTTTGACGTAAGAATTCTTTTGATAATATTTGTAATAGTTGTCTTGCCATTTGTACCGGTTACACCTATAAATTTAAGGTGTCTTTCGGGATGATGGAACCAAGCAGCACAAAGTTCGCCATAAAATTCACGTGAGTTTTCTACAATAATTTGTCTATCGCCAAGTCCCAAATCTCTTTCAACAACAACGGCAGCTGCACCCTTTTCAAGCATATTAGCTGCGACATTATGTCCGTCAAAACTTCCGCCCTTTACACAAACAAAAATCATTCCACTCTCTACTTTTCTGGAATCATCAGTAAGACCAGTTATTTCTATATCTTCAAGTTTTGTCTGTGCTTTTCCATCAAGCAATTCATATAACCGCATGGTGATACCACCTTTCATACGCTGTGTTCAATCGTATTATTACACCGCAGCATTATTTATATACTGCTTTTTATTTTCTCATATAAAGAGAATTTTTTATAAGAACCTGTCTTCATAAGATTAGTGTGCGGATTTTCGAGCATAATTTTTTAAATGACAAGGCAAAAAAGCGAAAGCATACTTTCGTATGTTGAGATTTTTTAACGCAGTCAGCGAAAAAATTTGCCGAAAAGACGTATAGTACATTTTATTAAGACATGTTCTAATATATAAAACCATTACCGAAATGAATTTCTGTAATGTCTTATTACCAACCTGCCTGATCATCAAGAACCATTGTAAGGGTTATTACTGTACCCTTTTCAACGCTTGAGCCAGCCTGTTCAGACTGGAACTGAACTATTGCTCCTGAATTTTCAGCAGATGCACCAATAGTTACAAGGTTCAAACCAGCTTCCCTAAGAGCTTCTTCAGATTCGACCGCTGTCTTTCCAAGCAGATCCGGAACTTCTACATACTGCGGCTCCGTTGCATCGTCTGTATAAAGAAGTACTATACCACTCTTTTCAATGCTAAATCCCGTTGCCGGACACTGCCTTATAATAGAAGAACCGTTTCCAACGACCTCACATGAAAGTCCAAGCTCAGCAAGCATCGACTTTGCCTCTTCAATGCTCTTATCCTGCAGCATAGGAACTGTAACATTATTTGATTCAACAGTATTACTTGTTTCATGATAAAAGCCAAGATATGGCAAAACATCTTCCATAATATTTCTTGCATAAGGTGCAGCAACTGAACCGCCGTAATAATTTATACTTGTATCAGGCTCATCTGCCATTACAAGCAAAATAACCTCTGGATCATCAGCAGGAGCAAAGCAGCAATAAGAAGCAACATATTGCATAGATTCTTCATTTGCACCGTTATATTCATCAAGTTTTTCAGATGTACCAGATTTACCACCGATTCTGTATCCCTCTATGTAGGCATTGGTTTCATGTTTGTTCGCAACAACAGATTCAAGCTGTTGACGCATCGTTTCTGATGTTTCGGCAGATACGACCTGACGTTTTATATTAGTTTTGCTTTCACGAACAAGATTGCCGTCTTCATCTTCGATCTTATCCATTATATGAGGTGTTACAAGATAACCTCCGTTGATAGCAGCAGCATAGGCTGTGATCATCTGAATAGGTGTAATCTTATTAACCTGACCGAATGATGATGATGCAAGGTCGACATTACTCATATCTGCATCTACATAAATGCTGTTTGATTCACCTGGAAGATCTATTCCGGTTCTTCCGGAAAGTCCAAATCCTTCAAAATATTGTAAGAATCTCTCCGGTCCAAGTCTTAAACCAATCTGCATAAATGCAGGGTTACATGAATTTGTAAGAGCAAGTGTATAATTCTGTGAACCATGACCGCTTCTATTAGAACAACGTATTGGAACACCGCTTACATCAAATGTACCATTGCAATTAAACATATCATTCTTTATATCAATAAGCTTTTCTTCAAAAGCAGATGCACTTGTGATAACCTTAAATACAGAACCAGGATAGTAAATTTCAGATACAGCTTTATTTTTCCACTGAAGTTCACGTGCTGTTGTATATGCCTCTGTATATTCCTGACCGGATAAGAGTGCCAGGCTCTGTGCTGTTGCGTCATCATAAATTTCAGATGGATTATTAAGATCAAAAGAAGGATATGTAGCCATGGCATAAACTGCACCTGTCTTAGGATTCATTATAATACCGCTTGCTCTCTTCTTAACATTAAAGTCAGTGACCATTTCTCCAAGTGCTTTTTCCAGATAATATTGAATAGTTGTATCAATAGTCAAATAAACAGAATCACCATTTTCAGCATCATATGTAGTAGAATAACGATAAGGCATTTCCTCACCATTAGCAGCCTGAGCTGATATTACTCTTCCATCAACACCGGACAAATATGAATCATACATATATTCAATACCATACTGTCCTGCACCATCGCTGTTTGTAAAGCCAATAACACTTGCAGCAAGCTCATCTTGTGGATAATAACGCTTTGTTGTGGGCTGAGAAGCAAAGGAAATCAGGTTCTTTTCGCTGAAATATGCCATAATTTCATCTACGATACTTTTTTCTACCTGTGTTTTTAAAAGATAATATCTGCCATCAAGTTCATATGAATCTGTGATCTCTTTTGCATCAATATCAAGCTTGCTTGCAAGATAATTTGCAATAGACATTTTAAGATTTTCAACGTTTATAAGATTATCAGCAGTTTCACCATTTTTCTGAGCATCTGCACGTTTAGCTTCGTTTGATTCTTCAATATCCTTCATTTCTTCTCTAAAAAGAGTTGGATCAATATAAACATTATATACAGTTGCACTCCATGCAAGCGGTGTACCTGTTGCATCATAAATAGCACCACGCTGTGCATCAAGAGTAATTTTATCAAAATGATAATTATTTGCAAGCTTATCGTATTTTTCATGTTCAACAATAGAAACCTTGAAAAGATTTGCAATTACAGCACCGCAAATAACAGCCATAATTGAAATTACACCTATATTTAAATGCGATTTCATTCTTGCTGTAGGTGCATTTTTTCTGACAAATTCGATTTTTGATGCATCTTTATCTGTTTTATCTTTACTCAAAACAATAGCTCTCCTTTCCGGTTCACCTTTATTTATTCTTAAATAAATAGAATAAGGCGGGAATCCTTAAAAAATACCCCGCCCTTGTAACAAAGTCAACAGCCTATCACAAGGCGTTGTATACTATTTGAACTGTCTTTGCGACAGGAATTCTCATTAAACAGGAAACGGTTCCTTTCCTGCTTAATTTTTTGCGGAATAAATCCGTGTGCATTCCATCTGTCCGATGGCAATGCTGTCACACGGATCGCTTCCATTTTTTCGACACCCGATTTTGTATCTCTTTCTTTTTATATATACTAACGGCAGCTCTCTCTTTTTTTAATATAATGCTTCCGATAGCAGCTAAATAATAATGTACATAAAACGTTTGTCTTGTACATGATATGCCGGTTATCCTCTGAGATATTCTATCAAATCCATAAACCAGCGTTTTATTTTGACAAATATATTTTGCTCCGGTTCTTCCACAATTACCTCATCTTCAGTCTGTATCTGAATATACTGAATCTGAGATTGTGACATTTTTTTCAAACCAAGCTCTTCTTCTGCGTATTTTTTTATATTTCTAATAGACGCTTGACCTTCAAGCTCAGTTTGCATACGAACATTTTCACTTTTCAGCTCATTGAGTTCAGTATTTGCTGCTGAAATATCTGAATAAACTTCATTAAGCTGAACGTAACTATTTATTACAAAGAAAAATAAAACAAGTGCGAAAACACTTACAATAAGGATTTTAATAGCCTGCCCCTTTTTTTGAGGCGCAATGTAAAATATTTTTCTCCTTGAATCTTTTCCTTTTAATTTATCAGTTGAATTATTTTCTGCTGAGGCTGTCTGCTGCGCCATCTCAGTCTTTATTTCTTCACGCTGCTCAGCCATAATACAGATTATCTCCTCTCTATCACCCTTAGCTTTGCACTTCGGCTGCGAATATTTTGAGCAAGTTCTGATTCTCCAGCAGTCAGAGGTTTACGATTTATAAGACTGCCTTCTGGTTTTCTGCCACATACACATTGAGGAAAATCTGGAGGACATATGCAGCCCTGACACCACTTTGCAAATTGTTTCTTCACAATTCGGTCTTCAAGTGAATGAAAAGTTATAACAGCCAGTCTGCCTCCAGGTTTAAGGCAATAAAACGCCGACTCCAAACCACGATGCAAATGTTCAAATTCACCATTTACAGCAATTCGGATCGCTTGAAATGTTTTTTTACATGGATTTTTTTCCCTGCGTACTTTTTGCGGAACGCTGCTTTTTACAATTTCGGCAAGCTGCATTGTAGTTTTTATAGGAGCTTCTTCACGAGCCTGAACGATTTTTCGTGCAATACTACGTGCAAATTTTTCCTCTCCATACTCAAACAAAATTCTTGAAATAGCAGATTCTGACCATGTATTTACAAGTTCTTCGGCACTAAGACCAGCCTGACTCATACGCATATCAAGAGGTGCATCTACGTGATATGAAAAACCTCTTTCACCGGTATCAAGCTGATGTGAAGAAACACCTAGATCCATAAGAATACCATCAACAGCCGGTACTTCCAATTTATCAAGCACACTGCGTATTTCATCATAATTACAGTGGAAAACTTCAGCATGGAATTCTTTAAGTCTTTCGCCAGCAACCTCAACCGCATCAGGATCACGGTCAAGGCCTATTAGAAATCCTTTTGCAGAAAGTCTTTTTGCTATTTCTCTAGAATGCCCTGCACCACCAACTGTTCCATCGACATAGATACCATCAGGTTTTATATCAAGTCCCTCAAGAACCTCGTTAAGCAAAACAGGTATATGCAAAAATTCCATATTGTCACCGCCTTAAAAGCCAAGTTCTGACATTGTTGCAAGAAGTTCTTCCATATCAATAGAAGAATTCATCTCATCCCACCGTGCCTTATCCCATATTTCAGCCTTATCATTAGCACCAATTACCACAATATCTTTTTTAAGTCCTGCGAATGTTCGCAATTCTTGCGGCAGCAAAATGCGTCCTTGTTTATCGGGAGTAACTTCACAAGCGCCTGAAAAAAGCCACCTCTTTATTGCTCCTGATTTTGAAGCAGGCATTTCAGCAACTTTTTCTGAAAGCTTATTCCATTCTTCCTGTGAATAAACAGTAAGACAAGGTGAATCTATACTTTTAGTAATGTAAAAAGATATTCCCAGAATTTCACGAAGCTTTGTCGGAAAGTTCATTCGTCCCTTAACATCAATATTATGGTAATATGTACCCATCAATGATGTCATTTTGCTCTCCGCCTTTCTAAGAATATCAGGCACAGCAGCACCACATTGAACCCACTTCACGGCACGCAGAACCACTTTTAACCACTGTATATTTATTATACCCTATCTTAAGAAAAAATGCAATAATCCACCAGAGAAATCCAGATAAAAAAACGCAGAACTTTTCGCCTCAATTTTATGCATTTTTAACAATACTTTTATATGCATAAAAAATGAGGAAGCAAGAAAAACTTACTTCCTCAATTATTTTAAGAATTAATTATTATTAAATTATTCCTTAATAGCAGTTACAACGCCTGAACCTACAGTTCTGCCACCTTCACGGATAGCAAAACGCAGACCTTCTTCAATAGCGATTGGAGCGATCAGCTCAACGTCCATAGCAACGTTATCACCAGGTGTGCACATTTCTGTACCTTCTGGAAGAGTGATGATGCCTGTAACGTCAGTTGTTCTGAAATAGAACTGTGGTCTATAGTTGTTGAAGAACGGTGTATGACGGCCGCCTTCTTCCTTCTTCAGAACGTAAACCTGACCTGTGAACTTTGTATGTGGGTGAATTGAACCTGGCTTACAAAGAACCTGACCACGCTCAACCTGATCACGTGTGATACCACGGAGCAGAGCACCGATGTTATCGCCAGCTTCAGCAAAGTCAAGAGTCTTACGGAACATTTCGATACCAGTTACAACTGTAGAAAGCTTTTCTTCAGAAAGGCCAACGATCTCGATAGTTTCGTTAACATTCAGTTTACCTCTCTCAACACGGCCTGTAACAACAGTACCACGACCAGAGATAGTCATTGTATCCTCAACAGGCATCAGGAATGGCTTAGCGTCATCTCTTTCAGGAGTTGGGATATACTCATCAACTACATCCATGAGCTTAATGATTGGTGCATATGCAGGATCAGAGAGATCATCTGGAGCATCCAGAGCTGCACGAGCAGAACCAGTAATGATCGGAATATCATCGCCAGGGAATTCATATTCGTTCAGTGTTTCACGAATATCCATTTCAACCAGTTCAAGAAGTTCTTCGTCATCAACGAGGTCAGCCTTGTTCATAAATACAACGATTGCTGGTACGCCTACCTGACGAGCGAGCAGGATATGCTCCTTAGTCTGAGCCATAGGACCGTCAGAAGCAGCAACTACCAGAATAGCACCGTCCATCTGAGCAGCACCAGTGATCATGTTCTTAACATAGTCAGCGTGTCCTGGGCAGTCAACGTGAGCGTAGTGACGAGCGTCTGTCTCATACTCAACGTGTGCAGTATTGATTGTGATACCACGTTCTCTTTCTTCTGGAGCCTTATCGATCATATCGTAAGCCTCATACTGAGCCTGACCCTTAAGAGCCAGTGTCTTAGTAATTGCAGCAGTCAGAGTTGTCTTACCGTGGTCAACGTGACCAATGGTACCAATGTTTACATGGGGTTTAGTTCTTTCAAATTTAGCCTTAGCCATTGGAATATTCCTCCTATATTTTATAGTCTAAATTACCGTGCACCAGATTTCAAAGATAATTTCAAGTCTTTTTTTGAAAAAATAGTAATTTAAATCAACTTTTTTTGCAAAAAATCTTACTTCTTTCTTGCAGACATGATCTTTTCAGCAATATTCTTAGGTACTTCCATATAGCTGTGTGGTTCCATAGTATACTGACCACGTCCCTGAGTATTAGAACGAAGGTCGCTTGTGTAACCAAACATTTCAGAAAGTGGTACAAGAGCATCGATCTGAACAGTACCAGGTCTTGCTTCCTGACCCTGAATCTGTCCACGACGAGAGCTGAGGTCACCGATTACAGTACCGGTATAATCATCAGGAACAGTTACTGAAACCTTCATGATAGGTTCCATAAGGATAGGCTGTGCCTGACGCATAGCTTCCTTAAATGCCATTGAACCTGCGATCTTAAATGCCATTTCAGAAGAGTCAACTTCGTGATAAGAACCATCATAAAGTTCAACAACACAGTCAACTACTTCATAGCCGGCAAGAATACCAGCCTTCATAGCACCACGAATACCAGCATCAACAGCAGGAATATATTCCTTAGGTACAGAACCGCCGACAACAGAGTTCTTGAACTCATAACCCTTACCGGATTCATTTGGATTAACACGAATCTTAACGTGACCGTATTGACCGCTACCACCGGACTGCTTCTTGTACTTGTAATCAACATCAGCACTGCCCTTAATAGTTTCCTTATAGGATACCTGTGGAGCACCAACGTTTGCTTCTACTTTAAACTCACGGAGAAGTCTGTCAACGATAATATCAAGGTGAAGCTCACCCATACCAGCAATGATAGTCTGACCTGTTTCTTCGTCTGTATAGGTACGGAATGTTGGGTCTTCTTCAGCAAGCTTTGCCAGAGCAACGCCCATCTTTTCCTGACCAGCCTTTGTTTTCGGCTCGATTGCGAGCTGAATAACAGGCTCTGGGAATTCCATAGACTCAAGAATAACAGGATTCTTTTCATCACAAAGTGTATCACCTGTTGTAGTATTCTTCAAACCAACAGCGGCAGCGATATCACCAGCATATACAACTTCGATATCTTTTCTGTGGTTTGCGTGCATCTGAAGAATACGTCCCAGACGTTCTTTATTATCCTTAGTTGCATTCAGTACAGTAGAACCTGCTTCAACAGAACCGGAGTATACACGGAAGAAGCAAAGCTTACCTACGAATGGGTCTGTAGCGATCTTAAATGCCAATGCTGCGAACGGCTCTTCATCAGAAGAATGACAAACAACTTCTTCTTCAGTATCAGGGTTAACGCCCTTGATAGCCGGTACATCCAGCGGAGACGGCATATAATCTACGATAGCATCCAGAAGCTTCTGAACGCCCTTATTTCTATAAGAAGTACCACATACAACTGGTACCATTGTATTTGCAATACAAGACTTTCTGATGCAAGCCTTGATTTCGTCAATAGTGATATCCTCACCTGCGAAATACTTCTCCATCAGTTCATCGTCCTGTTCAGCAACATGTTCCATAAGAGATTCACGATATTCTTCAGCCTTTTCAACCATGTCTTCCGGAATATCCTCAACACGAATGTCCTTGCCAAGATCATCGTAATATACATAAGCCTTCATCTCTACGAGGTCGATGATGCCCTTGAATTCATCTTCAGCACCAATAGGCAGCTGAATCGGAACAGCATTACACTTCAGTCTATCACGCATCATATCAACAACACGATAGAAATCAGCACCCATAATGTCCATCTTATTGACATAAGCCATTCTTGGAACATGATATTTATCAGCCTGACGCCATACGGTTTCAGACTGTGGCTCAACGCCGCCCTTTGCACAAAGTACAGTTACAGAACCGTCAAGTACACGCAGTGAACGTTCTACTTCAACTGTAAAGTCAACGTGTCCTGGTGTATCAATGATGTTCATTCTGTGGCCTGCCCAATAAGCAGTTGTTGCAGCAGAAGTAATTGTAATACCTCTCTCCTGCTCCTGTGCCATCCAGTCCATTGTTGCTGCACCTTCGTGCGTTTCACCAATCTTGTGGTTAATACCGGTATAGAACAAAATACGCTCTGTTGTAGTTGTTTTACCAGCATCGATATGTGCCATGATACCAATATTTCTGGTATTTTCCAGGGAACAATCTCTAGCCATAGTTACCCTCCTCTATTTCACGCAGCGATGCGATTACCAACGGTAATGTGCAAATGCCTTGTTTGCTTCTGCCATCTTGTGTGTATCGTCACGCTTCTTGCAAGCACCGCCTACATTGTTGAGTGCGTCGAGAATCTCACCGGCCAGTCTTTCCTTCATGGTTCTCTCATTACGCAGTCTGGAATATTTTGTAATCCAACGCAGACCAAGTGTCTGACGGCGTTCAGGTCTTACTTCCATAGGAACCTGATATGTTGCACCGCCAAGACGGCGAGCCTTTACTTCCAGCTGTGGCATTACATTCTCCATAGCCTGCTGGAACATTTCCAATGCGTCATTGCCAGTTTTTTCAGCTACGATGTCAAATGCACCGTAAACGATTTTCTGAGCGACACCCTTCTTACCGTCGATCATTACATTATTGATCAGACGTGTAACGAGCTTTGAGTTGTAAATTGGATCTTCAAGCACGTCACGCTTTGCGATTTTACCTCTTCTTGGCATTTTCGCTTCCCTCCTTCACATAATTCATGAATTCACAGGTACTCGTTCAGGCGTTTAAACGCCGACCGTCAGGAGCTAAGGGAGAGGATCGCAGCACTGCCGCCAAAATTTGCAGCAGTAATCTATATGATCTCCACATATTTCCTGTGGTTGTTAATGTCCTGTTTTTTAATTTCGGCAATATTGTATTATTACTTCTTGCCAGCCTTCGGGCGCTTAGCACCATACTTAGAACGAGACTGCATTCTGTTTGCAACACCCTGTGCATCCAGTGCGCCTCTGATGATGTGGTAACGTACACCAGGAAGGTCCTTTACACGTCCGCCTCTGATGAGTACAACGCTATGTTCCTGCAGGTTGTGACCGATACCAGGAATATAAGATGTTACTTCATAACCATTTGTCAGCTTAACTCTGGCAATCTTTCTCATAGCTGAGTTAGGCTTCTTAGGTGTAGCTGTACGAACAGCTGTACACACGCCTCTCTTCTGCGGTGAGCTCTGGTTAGTAGTTACCTTCTTCTTAGAATTGTAACCCTTCTGAAGTGCTGGAGCTGTAGACTTGTCCTCAAGCATCTTTCTTCCCTTACGTACCAACTGATTAAACGTAGGCATTAATCTTCCTCCTTTTCAAAGAAATATGAGATGATATGCAATTATTGTATCACATACCATCTCATTATATACTCCATTATTCTATTTGTCAAGCGTTTTTAATCATCTTTCACATTTTCATAACAAATACTGTGTTTTATACCATTTTTTGTGCTTTTAGATAAGTCCTGCTGCCTTCATTGCATAATATTGCAAAATAATAACTGCATCTTCTATCTCAACAACTCCATTTTTATTCACATCTGACTTACTATATAAATCATCATCTACCTGAAGATTAGCAGAATGTTTTGAATAAACAGACAATACCATAATCGCATCCTGCACAGTAATTTTATCATCATCATCAACATCCATTTTCTTATTTTCTAATGTTGTTTGCTTAGTCGTTACTGTACTATGAGGACTCGTTGAAGTAGTTGTTTTAGTTGTTGTACTGGTTGCTTTTGTTGTATGAACTGTATTAGTAGTCGTAGTTTTCGTATTAGTCGTATTGGTTGTATATTCAGTATTAGTAGTACAAGTCATATAAGTTGTATTGGTTGTACAGGTCGTAGTTGTACCTAACACTGTTGTTGTTACTTCTGTTCCACTTTCAGATGGACCTAAATTATAAAAACTATTTCCATTTTCAATTGCATACATTTCAGCAGTAGAACCTGCATATCCATGTATATATGTATTTGATTTAATCGGACAGCCTTCAAAAGCACATTCAGAATTTCCTATAAAAACACTGGCAAGAGATTCATCAAATGCATCATTTTTTATAATCTTTACACTTTCTGGAACATCCAGTGATTTAAGACTCGTACAATCAGTAAAAGCATTTGTCCCGATCTCGCATATACCATAGGATAATGAAATATTACTTAAAGATTTACAGCCGAAAAATGTTCCACTCATTAAAGTATCAAGTTCGCCTGAAATAGTAATATTATCAAGAGAAGAACAATCGCAAAAAGCATCTCTGCCTATATAAGATACTCTATCAATACCATTTAATGTATGCAGTGTAAAAAGATTATCAAAGGCACTTCTGCTTATGCTTTTAATAGTATCCGGCAAATTCATTGTTTCAATAGTTTCATTTGACGAAAAAGCGCCACCGCTTATAAGTTCAACTCCATTAGGAATATTTAATTCTACATCATTGCCAATATACCTGAAAAGTATGCGACCGTCATATATAACAAAATTATTTTCTAAATTAAATTCCAGAAGATCACTATAAAACTTAGTTTTAAAAAATGCATCTGCACCAATATCATATACACTAGAAGGAATGTCTACGTCCTGTAAGTTAATACATATCTGAAAAGCTTTAGGTCCTATATATTCCAGATTATCCGGAAGTGAAACACTATTAAGTGATATACATGAACCAAATGCTGACATACCTATTTTTGAAACATTTTCTCCCATTTTAATATCGGTAAGTTCCGTACAATCATTAAATGCAAAATCACCTATTTTGTCAACAGATTCAGGAATCACAACTGATGTGATTCCTGTTTGCCCAGAAAATGCATTCTTTGATATTTCTGAAACAGGTATTCCTGAAAATGAATCCGGTATCGTAAGTTCGCCTGAAAAATCATTTGAACACTCACTTGCAAACCCTTCAATTGCAAATGATTCTTCAAAATCATCTGAATAAATCTTTCTATATTCAAACGAACCGTCAGACACAATTTCTTCGTCCAGAGTTATAATATTATTATCAAGAATATACTCATCAGCACTTACACTTAAAGGCGTTGAAACAACACACGCAGCCCAGCACATGCATAAACTTGTAATAATACCTGTTATTCTTTTTCTTCTTTTTCCTTTCTTATTTTTTTTCATAAAATCACCCTTGTCCACAAATTTTTTCAATTATAAAAAATATATAAATCATATAAGTCCTGCTGCCTTTTGAGCATAAATGCTCAATATTGTAACAGCATCATAGATTTCAATTTTCTCATCCTCATTCATATCCCCAGCAGCCATATCAAATGCACATATGTTATCTATACAACCGGCAGCATATTTAGAATACATACCTAAAACATAAATAGCGTCACTTATATCAATTTTACCATCTTCATCCAAATCTCCTTTCATAGGTTCTGCAAGCACAAACTGTCTTTGATAATTATTAGCAAAACTTTCAGCGGAAGATGGACTAAATCCATATATTACAGCATCAGACGGTATAGTACTTTCATAATCAGCTATATAACAATCCTCGTTATATATTGTTATCTTATTAAGTTTATCACAGCCTAAAAAAGCATCTTTTTCTATAGATTGGGCCGACTTGCTCAGTGTGATCTCGTTCAATGAGGCACAATGCATAAATGCTTGACTTCCTATATTTGATACAGTTTTTGGTATTTTGATTTCAGCAAGATTTGTACAGCCACAAAACGTAGCCATCTCAATTTTATTAAGATTATCAGGCAGTTTGACATATGCAAGAGATCTGCATCCAATAAAGGCGTGACCTCCTATACTCTCCACACTATTTGCTATATCAACACTTTTAAGAGAAGAGCAAAAATTAAAAGCATAATCTTCAATTATACAAGTGCCATCAGGAATTATACATTCAGTAAGATTTGCACAGCCTGAAAATGCAAGACCTCCTATTACACGTACACTTCCCGGAATAGTTACTGATACGATAGATTTATTATTCTCAAATGTACACCCGCCTATCGCAGTAACACCATCAGGAATTACAACATTTTCATCTTTCCCCTTATATGATATGATTATTTTATTTCCAACAATAACATAATCTCCAATATAATCTTGAATCCACGGTGTACCTTCCAAAATATTCCAACCGATTTCTGTTACACTATCCGGTATTTCCACTTCTTTAAGACGTATACACTGATAAAATGCGTGTTTGCCAATTTTGACTACAGTATTCGGAATCACGATCTTAGAAAGTCGTGTTTTTCCACTAAACGCACCATCGCTTATCTCTGTAACAGGCATTCCATCTATTTCGCAAGGTATATTCGCTTCTGTTACCGAATCCTTTGCATGAGTGATCACAATTTCACCTGATTTATTTACTTGATAATATATATTACCATTAAATAAAAATTCATCTTCAACAGATTCAAGAGCCATTGCATAAATACTTGATGGAATTATCTTTAAAAGAAAAGACAAACTGAAAATCATGCTAAGTATTGTAATAACGATTTTTTTCACGTCAGAACATTCAACTCCTATCGTTGTCTACGGGCAATTCCAAATAATTTATTAAAACGTCCAGAACCATATTATATAACCCATATAATCCATAATACTTCTATATTTCATATTAACACAAATAAGCACATCTGTCAATGTATTGAACAAAAAAGTCCACATAAATCAATTTTGCTGATCAATTTATCTGTATAAAAAACGAGCCGATTCAAACTGACTTCGGCTCGTATATTTTATTTACGTTATTATCGTTATTATTAAGTTTTATTAAAACTATCTTTTGTTGAATTTTCCAAATTTGAATAAAATCAATGCAGCTACCAATGTAACGACTAAAGATAAGATCATTGGAAATAACGTATGCTCTGAAAACGGAAGATCCTTTGTATTCATTCCGTAAAAACTATAGACCATATTTGGTATAGCCAAAATGATAGTTAAAATAGTAAGCCGCCACATTACAAAGTTTAAATTATTTGATATAACCGAACCGCACGCTTCAACCATTCCTGCAAGAATCCCTGAATAAATGCTTGCCATTTCCTGAGCTTGTTTCAGCTCTATCAATACATCTTCAAGGAGTTCCTGATCTTCTTCATAAAGCTTAATAACTCTTCCTCTTAGTATCTTATTAACCGTCAAGTCATTTGATTTTAAAGATGTTGTAAAGTAGACAAGCGACTTTTCCAGCTCCATCATTTGCAAAAGCTGTTGATTCTTTACCGCAACGTGAAGCTGTCTTTCCAAAACATCTGATGCCTTGTCAATTCGTTTCAGATAAACAAGGTATATTGATGTAATATACATAATAACCCTTAAGACAAACTGTGTTCTAAAGCTCGTTTGGATATTTTGAATTCGTCCTGCGATCAAGTCATCGATCACCTTGCTGCTTTTAAGAGATATTGTAAATACGTGCTGATTTGTTATTATTATGCCAAGCGGCATAGTATAAAACTTCAAAGTTTCATTCTTAGAAACTTCAGAAACCGCAGTATCCACTATTATAAGTGTCTGATCTTCTTCACGTTCAACACGTGACGATTCCTCTTCGTCCAATGAAGATTTTATAAATCCACTGTCAAGACCATAATTCTCAATAAGCATTTGCATTTCTTTTGCCGTAGGGTCAACAACAGACACCCAACAGCCGGCTTCCATTTGCTTTATCTCCCTAAGCTTTCCGTTTACAGTCTTATAATATTCTATCACGGTTACCACCTTTCCGTAAAGGCAGCAACCGTATGGACATACTTTGTCCGCTGCCTTTACTATTTTTGTTGTGCTGCAATTTTCATATGCAGCAATCCTGCATAAATATTATAAATATCCGCAGGATACGGGTCAGCGTTCATAATGTACCTCCACTAAAATATTTGGCAAAAAGCCTGTATTTTATATTATATCAAATTTCCATTCTATTTGCAATAACAAAAAATAAAAATATTAACTTTTTAATCTTTTTTATTCTCATCACGAAGACGCTCTTTAAGACCTTCAAATATAATATTCTTAGCCCATACCGCCTGTTCTTTTGTTGCAGGTTCTATTCCAGCAAGCGGATATTCCTTGCCAAGCTGTTCATACTTCACTATACCCATTGTATGATAAGGCAGCACATCAAGTGCTTTAAGATTATCAAGTCCGCCAATAAAATATCCAAGTTCCTTAAGATACTTTTCATTGAGTGTAATTCCAGGAACTACTACATGACGAATCCACAATTCTTTGCCTAAATCACGTGTATATTCAGCAAAATCAAGAATATTTTTATTTGAATGACCTGTAAGTTTCTTATGCTCTTCATCATCAATATGCTTAATATCAAGCATTATAAGGTCTGTATATTTCATAAGCTCATCGAATTCAGCTTTTCTGCTTTCATTAAACATAATGCCGGAAGAATCAAGACAAGTATGCACTCCTCTTTTTTTGGCTTCACGGAAAAGCTCTGTTACAAATTCCATCTGCATAAGCGGCTCTCCGCCTGTTGCGGTTATGCCTCCACTTTTTAGAAATTCTTTTAGACCATCGTACTCTTCAAGCAATGACTCAACTGTTCGCTTTTCACCTACATTAAGCTTCCACGTATCCGGATTATGGCAATACTGACATCTCATAGGGCATCCCTGAAAAAATATTACAAAACGTATTCCCGGTCCGTCTACTGTACCGAAACTTTCAGTTGAATGAATATATCCTTCCATTTCTGAGTACCTCCTTATAATAAAAAAATGCGGGCGTACCTTGATAAGCACTCCCGCATAAATTCATAAATTCTTAGTTAAACTTATTCTGCACCGAATTAGAGAGCAGCGTGGAATGTTCTGGAGATAACGTCATCCTGCTGTTCTTTTGTCAGCTTGATGAAGTTTACAGCATAACCACTTACACGGATTGTCAGCTGTGGATACTTTTCAGGATGCTGCTGAGCATCAAGAAGTGTTTCTCTATTAAGAACATTTACATTCAGGTGGTGTCCACCTTTTTCTGCATAACCATCGATCAGTTCTACAAGATTATCAATTTGTTTTTCATTTGTCATGACAAACTCCTCCTAAAATATAATAATATTATTCCTCGTCCAAAAATTCAGTGGGCTGGCAGCAAGCCATATTACCCTTAGAACAATCCATACTTCTGTAAGTGTTTACTTTAAGACCATTGTTTTCCAAATCTTCCGGTGTAACAGTAATATGTCCTGTTCCCGATGCCATCAGGTTTTCAATCATATTTACAATATCGTCTGCCTGATTTTTTTCTTCAGGTTCTAAAGCCATTGGTATACCTCCCATATATATCAAGGATAGAAATTAGTCTTTCATACTCTCTCTGATAGATTCAATATCGATATCACCAGCAAATACGCCACTGTCCTTACCCAAAGCATCAGGAATTACAGTAAATGTATTGGAAATACCGTCCTGTGCATTGCTCCAAGGAAGCTTAGCAACAGATGCCATAGATGCAGCTGCACCGTGAGTATCTCTGCCGTGCATTGGATTTGCACCAGGAGCCAGAGGCTGACCCATCTTACGTCCATCAGGTGTATTACCTGTCTTCTTACCATATACAACGTTAGATGTAATTGTAAGAATTGATGTTGTAGGAACACCGTTTCTGTAGCAATGATTGCTGCGAACCATGTCCATAAACTTGTTCAGGATCTCAACAGCGATTTCATCTACACGATCATCGTTGTTGCCGTATTTCGGGAAGTCACCTTCAACTTCAAAGTCAGTTACAACGCCGAATTCATCACGAATGCACTTAACCTTTGCATATTTAATAGCAGACAGTGAGTCAGCTACTACTGACAGACCTGCAATACCTGTTGCAAAATAACGCTTTACATCTCTGTCATGAAGTGACATCTGGAGTGCTTCATAACAATACTTATCGTGCATATAGTGAATGCAGTTCAAAGTATTAACATAAAGACCAGCGAGCCATCTCATCATATCAGTATACTTATCCATTACATCATCATAATCAAGATATTCATCTGTTACTGGTCTATACTTAGGACCAACCTGATTATGCTTGCCTGTCTTAGCATCAACTCTTTCATCAACACCGCCGTTGATTGCGTACAGCAGGCACTTTGCAAGGTTTGCACGTGCGCCAAAGAACTGCATTTCCTTACCTACTCTCATAGAGGATACACAGCAAGCTATTGCATAGTCATCACCGTGAGTTACTCTCATAAGATCATCATTTTCATACTGGAATGATGATGTGTTGATAGAAAGCTTTGCACAATATCTCTTGAATGATTCAGGAAGTTTCTTTGACCAAAGTACTGTAAGGTTTGGCTCTGGAGCTGTGCCCAAATTCTCAAGAGTATGCAGATAACGATAGCTGCTCTTTGTTACAAGAGTTCTGCCATCAATGCCCATACCGCCGATAGACTCTGTTACCCACTGAGGGTCGCCAGAGAACAGTGCATTGTATTCAGGTGTTCTTGCAAACTTAACCATACGCAGCTTCATGATGAAGTGGTCGATATATTCCTGAGCCTGTTCTTCTGTAATGACACCATTATCCAGATCACGCTGAATATAAATATCAATAAAAGTAGAAGTACGGCCAAGGCTCATTGCAGCACCATTCTGATCCTTAACTGCTCCAAGATATGCAAAATAAGTCCACTGAATAGCTTCCTGTGCATTTGTAGCTGGCTTAGAAATATCATAGCCATATTTAGCTGCCATATTCTTAAGAGCCTTAAGAGCCTTTACCTGCTCTGCGATCTCTTCACGAAGACGGATCTTGTCTTCTGTCATTGTACCGCAAACAGTAGACTTCTGATACTGCTTATCTTCAATAAGTCTATCAACACCATACAGAGCAACTCTTCTGTAGTCGCCTATGATTCTTCCTCTACCGTAAGCATCTGGCAGACCTGTGATAATTGCATTGTGACGTGCAGACATCATTTCAGGAGTATAAACATCAAATACGCCTGTATTGTGTGTCTTACGATATTTATTAAAAATGAAACTGATTTCAGGATCAACTTCATAACCGTATGCCTTGCAAGCACCCTCTGCCATACGAATACCGCCAAAAGGCTGAAGTGAACGCTTCAAAGGCTTATCAGTCTGAAAACCAACGATCTTTTCAATATCCTTGTTTAAATAACCTGCATCATGAGAATCAACGGTAGATACGATCTTTGTATCCATATCCAGTACTCCGCCATTTTCTCTTTCCTGCTGGAACAAATCAAGAACCTGATTCCAAAGCTGCTTTGTAGCATCAGTTGGTCCTGCCAGGAAGCTTTCATCACCTTCATAAGGTGTGTAGTTCTTCTGAATAAAGTCACGTACATCTATTGTAGATGTCCATGCACCGCCGTTAAAACCTTCCCATTCACTGGGCATTACTTTTGCCATTTTTCATCTCTCCTTTGCCATACAAGCAAAAAATATTTTTGTTTAAGGAAAAAGACTTTTTAAAGCCCGTATCCTTTAACCTACATTTATAATAACACATAGAACTCACGATGTCAATAGATTTTTTCCTATTATATTTAATATTTAAACATTTATACCAAATTTGCTTTTCATTATTCATTTTACTTATTGATACTTAATATTATTAAGATAACACCGCATAAAGACTGTGCGTCAGGTGTGCAGTCAGATTTATTGTCAGATGAAACAAAAAATGCAGTGAATACTTTGTGTATTCACGAGGCTTTGGGTGAAATATGACAAGAAATATGCAAACAGATGACGTACAGAGCTGTCAGGCGAGCTCTTTGTGCGATGTTGCCTGAAATAAACATTTACTTTTTTCCTGTTCTCATAGCTCTCACTGCATTCAATATAGCAATGATCGCTACGCCTACATCTGCAAATATAGCAAGCCACATATTTGCTATTCCAACTGCACTCAATATAAGGCAAATAAATTTTATGCTTATCGCAAATATAATATTTTGATAAACTATACCAATACATTTTTTTGATATTTTTATTGCCTTGGATATTTTGATCGGGTCATCGTCCATAAGCACTACATCTGCCGCTTCAATTGCTGCATCAGAACCTATATTACCCATAGCAATGCCTATATCTGCACGTGTCAAAACCGGTGCATCATTTATGCCATCACCGACAAATACCAACTTTGATCTTTCCGGCTGTTCCTTAATAATCTTCTCTATTTCATTAACCTTATCAACAGGTAAAAGTTCACTTTTTACATAATCAATTCCCAATTCATCGGCTGCTTTTTCAGCGGCTTTTTTTCTATCACCTGTAAGCATAATAATATTTTGAATTTCCGCATTTTTTAGTTCAGCTATCGCCTGCTTTGATGTCGGTTTCAAAACATCTGATATAACTATACATCCTGCGTATTCTCCATTAAGTGCTGTATAAACTACTGTGCCTAAACTATTGCATTCTTCAAATGCAATTCCCAACTTTTTCATAAGCTTACTGTTTCCGGCTGCAACACTTACTTGGTCAACCTTCGCAGTTACTCCATAGCCGCTTATTTCCTCTATATCTGATACTCTGCTTCGATCTATTTCATTTCCGTTTGCTTTATATGCTTTTTGAATACTCTTGCTTATCGGATGTGATGATGAACATTCAGCAAGAGCGGTATACTCCAAAAGCTTCTCTTTCGATACAGTAGTA
Source organism: uncultured Ruminococcus sp. (assembly GCA_937907215.1). Classification (GTDB taxonomy): domain Bacteria; phylum Bacillota; class Clostridia; order Oscillospirales; family Ruminococcaceae; genus Ruminococcus_C. The sequence continues at coordinate 1,456 of CALESG010000019.1, read as the reverse complement.
TTATTCATTTCACTTACTTCAAATATACCCTGAGTAAGTGTTCCTGTTTTATCAAATACCACATATTTTGCCTTAGAAAGTGTTTCCAAATAATTAGAACCCTTTATCAAAATCCCTTCTTTGCTTGCTCCGCCAAGACCAGCAAAAAAGCTTAGCGGCACACTTATAACAAGTGCGCATGGACAACTTATTACAAGAAATATCAAGGCTCTATATACCCAGTTTTCCCAATGTGCCGGCATACCTAAAATCAAACTTATAATCGGCGGCAGCAATGCTAAAGCAATCGCACTGCAGCATACGATAGGTGTATATATTCTTGCAAATTTAGAAATGAAGTTTTCTGACTTTGACTTGTGAGAACTTGAATTTTCCACAAGCTCCAAAATTTTTGAAACTGTAGATTCGCCGAATGCTTTTGTAGTCTGAATTTTCAAAGTACCTGTCATATTTATAGAACCGCTTATAATCTCATCACCCTTTTCAACATCACAAGGAATACTTTCTCCTGTGATCGCACTTGTATTGAGTGACGAATTGCCTTCTACAACTATTCCATCTATCGGCACTCTCTCACCTGGCTGAACAATAATTTCACTGCCGATTTTCACTTCATCAGGATCTATCTGTTCCAAATTGCCATCAACTTCGATATTAGCATAGTCCGGACGAATATCCATAAGATTGCTTATATTCTTTCTGCTCTTTCCAACAGCAAAACTCTGGAAAAGCTCACCGACTTGATAAAGCAGCATAACAGAAATCGCTTCAATATAATCTCCGCTTTTTTCATAAATAGCCAATGCAAATGCTCCTACTGTTGCAATTGCCATAAGAAAATTTTCATCAAAAATTCGTCTGTTCAAAATTCCTCTGAATGCTTTAAGCAATACATCATAACCTATAATCAAATATACTGACAAATAAAGTAAAAATCTCAAGATTCCAGTTACAGGTATAAAAAATAATACAACGAGCATAACAGCCGCAATTATGATTCTCACAAGGATTTTCTTTTGTTTCTTATTCATAAATAAACTCCTCCTTAAAATTACAATTAAGCAAATGTTTAATCATTTGTTTTTATTTTACGCCCAAGAGTCATTTCAAGGGCGTAAAATTTAAAAAATATTAAAATTCAATTTCACAATCCGGTTCTACTTTTCTGCATGATTTAAGGATGCTTTTCATAACTTTATTTTCTTCATATCCATCTTCAAACTCAACAATCATTTTCTGAGTCATAAAGTTAACTGTTACAGAAGCTGCACCATCAACTTTAGCAGCTGCACTTTCCATAAGATTTGCACAATTAGCACAGTCTACTTCAATTTTATAAGTCTTTTTCATATCAATGACCTCTTTCTAAAAAATGTTTTATTAGATTTACGATTAAACACTTGCTTAATTGTTATGATTATAGTATAATATAATAAAAGTCATAAGTCAAGGCTTT